>CAUPWH010000002.1:0-101870 GCA_963515045.1 uncultured Candidatus Saccharibacteria bacterium
CGAAAAAACCAGAGACCAAGGCTAAAGCAGAGACCAAACCTGCCAAGCCTGCAGCGAAAAAAGCTGACAAGCCAGCAAAGAAGGAGGAGGCATAATGAGTGTATTAAATCCAAACCATGCTCCTACTCCAGCTGAGCGTGAAATACTTAATACAGAATTGACAGAAACTTTAGGTAAGATTGGTGTCAGTGTCGCTGTAATTAGTTCTGGGGATCTGAGGCAGCTTATCATTAGTCAATATCTGCCAGAGGAGGAGAAGTAAATGGGTCAAAAAGTGAATCCAATCAACTTCCGCCTACAAGTTCACAAGAACTGGAGCTCTCGTTGGTTTACGGCCAATAAGAAAGAGTTTGCGGAGGCAATTCGCCAGGATCACGAAATCCGCGAATTGATTGAGAAGAAATTTGCCTCACGCCCAACCATCAATCGCATTGAGATTGAGCGGAGTGCCAACTTGATCACGGTAACCATTCACACAGCAAAAGCTGGTGTGGTGATCGGCCGTGGTGGTGCAGGCGTGAATGAATTGAAAAAGCAAGTTGAGAAGATTGTCGGTCAGGCAGTTCGCATCAACATCGAAGAAGTGCGCCGACCGGAACTAGCAGCTAAATTGGTGGCAGAAAACATCGCTCGCCAATTGGAGCGCCGCATCAACTTCCGCCGCGCCACCAAAATGACCGCACAAAACACCATGAGTGCTGGTGCTAAAGGTATCCGCATTGAGGTGGCTGGTCGTTTGAACGGTGCTGAAATGGCACGCCGCGAGAAGGTGATTGAAGGCTCAGTGCCGCTGCACACCTTGCGCGCAGATATTGACTTCCACTGTGCTCGCGCCCAGACACCAGCTGGTATCATCGGCGTGAAAGTGTGGATTTATAAGGGAGAAAGGAGTCGCTAAATGCTGTTACCGAAAAAGACTAAATATCGCAAAGTGCGCATCGGTAAAAACCGTGGTCGAGCAACCCGCGGTAATTACATCGCGTTCGGCGACTTTGCACTGCAATCACAATCAAACGAGCGCATCAACTCCCGCCAAATCGAGTCTGCTCGTCAGGCGATGACCCGCTACATCAAGCGTGGTGGTAAGATTTGGATTCGGATTTTCCCACACACCCCAGTTACTCGCAAACCACTTGGTTTGAAGATGGGTGGCGGTAAGGGTAATCCAGAGTTCTTTGTTGCCAAGGTAAAGGCCGGCACGGTGATGTTTGAAATGCAGGGCGTTTCTGAGGAGACGGCCCGCGAAGCAATGCGCCTGGCTAGCCACAAACTACCAGTCAGATGTAAGTTCATCAAGCGGGAGGACGCATAATGGCTGAAGCAAAGAAAATCACAAAAGCAGCAGTTGTAAAGACCGTTGATGATTTGAAGAAGGAACTCGCCGAAAAGCGAAATGACCTGCTTCAAGCAAAACGTTCTCACGCTGCTGGCGAATTAGTTAATCCAAAAGCGTTGCGTTCACTCCGCAAGGACATCGCACGCCTGCTGACACAAATTAACGAAAAGGAGAGCAAGTAATGGCCCGACGAACACTGATTGGCGTCGTAACGAGTGCCAAGCGCGACAAGACCATCACTGTGACGGTCACCAGCCGCGAAACGCATCCGCTCTACGGCAAACAGTACACCGTGACTCGCAAGTACACTGCTCATGATGAGACCAATCAAGCAGGCGAAGGCGACAAGGTGCAAATCGAAGAGACCCGCCCAATTTCCAAGACCAAGAGCTTTACGCTGGTCAAGGTGATTGAAAAGTCTCGTGGTTCTATCAAACTTAAGGCTGAAGTTTCTGGCGAAACTGAGGAAGAGACCAAGGAGGACGACAAATGATCCAACAAGAATCTCGCCTCAAGGTAGCTGACAACTCGGGTGCCAAAGAAGTATTGTGCATCCGCGTTCTCGGCGGTACCCGTCGCCGCTACGCTCGCGTTGGCGACGTGATCGTCTGTTCAGTCAAAGACGCCAGCCCAACCGGCAACGTCAAGAAGAAATCTGTCGTCAAGGCTGTGGTAGTTCGCACCCGCGACCAAATCCACCGCAAGGACGGCTCGACCATTTGCTTTGATGACAACGCCGTGGTGATTATCAACGATGACAAGCAGCCAAAGGCCACCCGCGTCTTCGGCCCAGTACCGCGCGAACTACGCGACATGGGCTACATGAAGATCGTCAGCCTGGCTCCGGAGGTACTCTAATGGCTCGTATTCACAAAGATGACACCGTCAAAATCATCGCTGGCAAAAACAAGGGTACGACTGGTAAAGTCCTGAAAGTAAATACCAAAGATCAAACTGTGTTGGTCGAAGGTGTTGGTGTCGGACACCGCCACGTCAAGCCAAGCCAGTACAATCCAAAAGGCGGCAAGAAAGATATCCACGTACCGATGGACATCAGCAAAGTCGCCCTGGTTGTCGACGAAAAGTCAGGCAAAACCAGCCGGGTTGGTTTAGTAAAGAACGCTGACAGCGGCAAAACTCGCGTCGCTCGCCAAGCAAAAAATAAGGAGATTAAATAATGGCAGAGAAGAAAACCGTCGTGCCAGCTCCTCGCTTGAAAGCCTTGTACCAGGAAAAATACCTGAAGGAACTGCAAGCCGAACTAGATCTAAAGAACGTGCACCAAGTGCCAGCTTTGGAAAAGATCATCGTGAGCGTCGGCACCGGCAAGAAGAAAGATGACAAGCGTCACTTTGAAATTGTCAAAAACACCGTTGCAAAGATCACCGGTCAGGCGCCAGTTGCCCGCCAAGCAAAGAAGTCAATCGCCGGCTTTAGCATCCGTAAAGGCATGGGTGCGCCAATCGGCGTGAGCGTCACGCTGCGCGGCGGCCGGATGTACGAGTTCATGGATCGCCTGATTAACGTGGCACTCCCGCGCGTCCGCGACTTCCACGGCGTCGGTCTGAAGTTTGACAAAGGCGGCAACTACAACCTGGGTATCATCGAACAGTCAATCTTCCCAGAACTGACGTTTGAGGAGACACAGATTTTGCACGGCTTACAGGTAACATTTGTCATCAAGAATGGTGATAAAGAGGCTTCAAAAGCATTGCTGG
Source organism: uncultured Candidatus Saccharibacteria bacterium (assembly GCA_963515045.1). Taxonomy (GTDB): domain Bacteria; phylum Patescibacteriota; class Saccharimonadia; order Saccharimonadales; family Saccharimonadaceae; genus Nanosynbacter. Next base: position 3,055 of record CAUPWH010000002.1, read on the forward strand.
AGAAGTTCGGCATGCCGTTTGAGAAGAAAGGAGGCGTCAGGTAATGGCTAAGAAATCAATGATCGCTCGCGATAAAAAGCGCTTGAAGCTGATCGCTAAGTTTGCAGCCAAACGCGCTAAATTGAAAGAGCTTGGCGACCTCGACGGACTGCAGAAATTGCCTCGCAACTCGAGCCCGACTCGGCACAAGAACCGCGACAGCATTTCCGGCCGTCCACGCGGTTACATGCGCCAGTTTGGCCTGAGCCGCATCAATTTCCGCGAAAAAGCAGCCAAGGGCGAAATCCCAGGTATAACAAAGAGTAGTTGGTAAGAAGGAAAGGAGATTCGACAATGTCTATGCAAACTACAGACCCAATCGCCGACCTTCTGACGCGCATTCGCAATGCGAAACTGGTTGGCAAGACGGAAGTTCGCGTTCCGTCCAGCAAGATGAAAAAAGTCATCGCTGAACAATTAGTCAAAAACGGCTACCTCGCAGATGTTAAACTGGAAGATGCCAAGCCTCGCGGTGTGCTGGTCGTGACCATCAACGAAGAAGGTACCAACAGCACCATCAACGAGATCACCCGCGTCTCCAAGCCAGGCCGTCGTGTTTACGTCGGCGCTAGCGAGATTCCAAAGGTGAAAAGCGGCCGCGGTTTGGTACTCATCTCAACCTCAAAAGGTGTCATGACTGGCGCCGAGGCAGCCAAGGCTAAGCTTGGTGGTGAGTTGCTACTGAAGGTGTATTAGAACATCGTAATAAATAAAATAAATGCCCTCTCTATGAAGGGCGTTTATTTTATAGCGAGAAAATTATAGAAATAGCACTTTACCAAATATGCTATAATGATCTTAACCGACCCCAGTGCTTATGATGCGCCTTATGGATTCTTTGGAGATAATATCATGCAAGGCAGTAAAGAGAATATTGTGAACATACTTTTACTTGCTGGAGCAAGTAAGAAGAATATTAGCTGGATAATGAAGCTGCGAGATGAGCTATTAGAGATACAAAAATACTCGGTATCAGTATTTAATTATACTCACTGGAAGGATGGCGGTGAAATAGACATTTCAGAAGAAGCAAAAAAACTATCTGAATATTTATCGACCAACGATGTGTCAGTAGTAATAGCAAAGTCAGCGGGTTCTCTCGTAACTGCCACGGCAAACATGCATACAGGTGCGAGCTTAAAGAAGGCTATTTTTATAGGATTTCCTCTTGAATATGCAAGGGAGAGGCGTATTAATTATCAAACACTTCTCCAAAAATTTCAAACACCAACGCTATATATACAAGCAGCCGGCGATCCCATGGGATCATATGATAGAGTACATTTAATGACAAAAAATCTGGAAAATACTATTGCGAAGCGTATAGAAAGCAACGACCACGACTATAAAAATATACCAGCTTTAATAGAACTGATACTGTCGTATATTAACGATAGCTCTCCTGTAAGTTACTAAGGACACGATCTGTCATTTGGCTAATTGCTAGCCGACCCTATTGTCAAGTTCTTCTGAAATACGATGTACGCCGACTTCGCCTCTGATATTTGCATTTTAAGCAGTTTCATGCTACAGTACTGACACGTATAAATTAAAGAAAAGGAGTTTTACGTAGTATGAATGAAAGTTTAATGGGGGGGTATTCAGGTAACCCAACATGGTCGGAGTATGCACTTGACGACCTGCAAGATCGTATGGATACTGCAAGTGCCGAAGAAAGCGGCTTAGCAGTGCCAGTAGGAACTGCCAAAGACATGCTTGACGATTTGCAGTATCGCGTATACAAAAGAGAACAAGGAGATGTGCTAGGAGGAGCACAAGACGATACTTCACACTCAATTCCTCGGGACGAACTTGATAAACTAAACGGCAGAGTCGTAAGACGAGGCGAGCAGCCAGGCAAAGCCTAATTTTAGCGGCGCCTCCTTATGAGTTAGCTCTTTTGCAAATCCGCCTAGCGAGCGCTCCCAGCCAGCGTTTGACCTAGGCGGATTTTCATTTTATCGGCAATGCTATATAATATTATCCGTATGAGATCGCGTGTCAAACTCCATCCGCTATTTTTCGTATCTTTCGCGCTGATGGGCGCAGGCGCGCTGCTGCGATTGCTAGCACCGAACAAATATGAAACCGTTTGCCTAGTCGCCAATATGACCGGCGTAATAACGTTTCTTATAGCCATGATCGTGCAGATAGTCGCCGGCGAAAACAAGAAGCCGCGATAGCGTACGGTGCTAATTGTCTGCGGCTTCTTCCAGTGCTTGAGGGCTAATATAGAATTCGCTGGCAGCTGGCTCGGAATATTCCTCCCGAGCTGCAACTGGGCTTGCCTGACCAGTACCGACAGTTGGCAAATCGCGGACAATGACATCATCGCCGTTATTATCCATCGGATTACTCTCCTTTGAGCCGGTCGAATCATCCATAGGAACTGGATAATTATCATATACATCCCAATCAGTAGATCCGCCGGAATGATAAAGTATATCGCCTGGTTTCACCTTTTCCCATAAATCATCCCTAACGCCTACTTTCACCTCTCTACCGGGAGTGCCGGGACGGCAGCCTTCGCCTAATGTCATTGTTACTGTTTGCGACTCAGGAACTTCTATTGTTGCATATGTTTGACCTGCTGGAATAATGATTTCATGCTCCGGTGTATGCTGTTTATCAGTAACTTCAGTGGTGCAACCTGGTCTATTAAGTCCCTCTTGTACTGCTGCCGCTTGGGTTTTCATACTTTCATCTATTTCTGTAGCTATACCCACACCGAATTCTATTCCCACGCAAGCTAGCACCGCCGAACCCACAACACTAAAAATAGCAGGTATTCTTTTTCTTTTTTCTCCACTCCTAAGGTTTTCTGGTATTGCTTTCCACTCTGACACTGATTTACGAAGGCTATCAATAATCCCATGTTTCATAATTTTATTCATCTCCTCTCATGAAAGATAATCATATCATGTGTAGGTAAAAAAGTAAACACCAACGTATCGTGCTTTGCTTAAACTTATTTGTAAAGTAGTGCAGCCAGATTAAACGCTACACCTCAATCTGCTCCAAGTCGCGTTTTATCCCTATAAATGTTACACTAAGTAATATGTTTGATCGCCTCATCCATCGCTGGCTGCGTATTCCGTATGTGCTTAATTTGCATTATTTTTCTCATCCGAGCCGACCGAAGGCGACCATTCTCTTGATCCACGGGCTGGGTACGTCGTGGCAAACTTGGAAGCCGCTGGAGCCGTACCTACCGAAGGACACGCGGGTAATCGCCATTGATATGCTGGGTTTTGGCAATTCGCCCAAACCTGATTGGAAGTCTTATGATGTGCGCGACCAAGCCGCCAGCATCGCTGCTACTTTACGCCAAAAGGCAATTACTCGCCTCGACGTTATCATCGGCCATTCCATGGGCTCGCTGGCTGCAGTGGAGCTGGCCAAACAGCATCCGCATTTAAGCCGTTCGCTCATCTTGTGCAGTCCGCCGATGTATCGCCCGCAAATAGACGAGCGTTTTCACCATCCAGAAAAAGTTTTGCGTGCTTTTTATCGATTTATTCGCCGCCATCCGAACGGTTCAAAGCGCATTCTGCAATTTGCCGACCATCATAATATCTGGCCTGACGCTGGCTTTCAAGCCGACCAGGTCACTGCCGATTCTTTCCTGACCGCCCTTAACACTGCCATAATCAATCAAACAGCATTGGATGACGTTGCCCAGCTGAAGCTGCCAATTACTATTCTGTCTGGTAAGCTTGACCCGCTGATCGTCGAAGGGAATTTGAAGAAGTTAGCCAAAGAGCATAAAAATATCATCCGCCGGTCGATGACTATGCAAGGCCACGAAGTAACAGACGCCTACGCCAAACGTTTGTCTGGACTTATCAAGCAGCACCTGGCGGGCGAATACCCGCGCAAGAAGCCGCCGCGGCTTAAAGCTGTTCCGACGAAGCTTAAGCGTGCAGCTCTAAAAGGAGCAGCCAAAGCGCCGAAAACTCTCCGTGCTGTCCCGAAAAAACTGCGCCCATCCAGTAAAAAACGCCGCAACGCTCAGGGTTCATCCGCGGCTAGCGCGAAAAGGAATTCTGAATAAGACTAATTTATTGTCGCACGACTATGCTTCATTTGTTATAATTATCCTAAAGGAGCAATTATGAATCATACAATTTTCGACGATATCGTGTCAGGTAAAATGCAATCTTGGAAGGTTTGGGAGGACGAGAAGTTTTTAGCGTTTTTGACGCCGTTTCCAAATACACCGGGCTTTACCGTGGTAATACCGAAACATAATCCAGGCGATTACGTATTTTCCTTGGATAATGAATTGTATTCCGAGATGATGCTGGCGGTGAAAAAGGTTGCTAATATCTTAGAAAAAGCCTTTAATACGCCGCGAGTGGCGTTGATCTTTGAGGGGACGGGCGTGGCGCACGTGCATGCCAAGCTGGTGCCGCTGCATGGTGATTTGGCTAGTCAGACCGATGTGTGGAGCAAAGAAACTGAGTTTAGTGAGGTGTATCGCGGGTGGTTAACTACCGCAGAAGGTCCAAAAATGGACGACGCTCAGCTGGACGAAATTCAGGCACGGATTTTGGCAGCGCAGGGTAAATAATTGTTTATGTAAATTGGAGGTATAAAATGGCTGCAGCGCTAAGCGGTAAGAAAATAATACTAATTATAATATGCGTGATACTTGCGCTGATAGCGGGATTCGCGGCTTGGGCGTTTCTGTGGCCAAGTCGCAGCGCTGAGTTGCAAAAAGCCGACATCAAGCGGCGCGATTATAACCAGTCGGTGGCGGATATCCAAAAAGTCATTGCCGATGATACCGCCAACAGCGAAGTGCGGCCAGATTGCCGGCCGATTTTAAAGACTCACGGCAAAAAAACTGCTCGAGCAGTAATGATTCTCCACGGCGTTAGCGGTTGTCCGAACGGCCCAGCGGAGTTGGCGGAGCGTTTCTATCAAGCCGGGTACAATGTTTACGTGCCGCGGGCGCCGCACCACGGACTGAGCGATAAGAAATTACATAGCCAAGTACGCGCCGCCGAATTGGTGAAATTCATGAGCGATAGCGCCGGATTAGTCAGCGGTCTGGGCGACGAGCTGGGCGTTATCGGACACTCCGGCGGTGGTACGTTAGCGACATGGCTGGCGCAATATGGCGGCGGATTGTTCTCGCGGGTACTGCTGATAGCGCCGTACTATGAGCCGGACGCTTCAAAAGCGCCGAAGTGGCAAATGCCACTGCTGCGCAATGTTTACGGCAACCATCTGCTACCAGATCAGTTCTTCGACGATATCTTGTCGTACCGGGCGCTAGCGAATTATGTCATTATCAAGCAGAATTATCGCAACGACCTCAAAGCCGAGGGTCTGAAATATGTCGGCTTGATAATCGGCAGCGAAGACAATTTGATCGACAAAGACATGGCACTTTCCATCGCCGAAGGTATGGCTAAAGCCAGCGGCGCCAGATTCAGCTACGAGACGACGCCAGCCTACATGGGCGCCGGGCACGAATTACTATCGCCGGATGATAAAATTGTTAAAAAGTACAAAAAAGAGCTGTACGACATGTACCTGCGGGTGTATGAAAAGTGATTGGAAGCGCCAAAGCTTGCGCTGGAGAATTACTATAACTAAGCATAAGACGGGCGGTCTGGCGTTTTGATGGCGCGCAAAAATACTATTCTCCTCGTTGAAGACGAACCCGCCGTGCGTCAAGGCACTGAGCAATTCCTCCGCCAGCGCGGCTTTACGGTAGTGACGGCGACCAGCGGTGAGGAGGCGCTGCAGAGATTTGCTGGGGCAGATGTGATTATCCTCGACATTATGTTGCCGGGGATGAGCGGGATCGAGGTACTGCACCAAATTCGTCAGACCAGCGATGTGCCGGTGCTGATGCTGACGGCACTACATGATGAGCCGACGCAAGTTGCGAGTTTTGACGAGCTGGCGGATGATTATATGAGTAAGCCGTTTTCACTGGTGATTTTGGAAAAGCGAATCAAGGCGCTACTTCGTCGTCAGCAGTCTGTCAAAAAAACCTTGTGGCGCCATGGTCTGGCTTCGGTGGATTTTGCGGCTTATCAGGGATTTTATGATGACAATGACGCACATCTCAAGCCCAAGGAAGTGCAGCTACTCAAGCTGCTAGTGGATAATCCAAACATGGTCTGGAGCCGGCAGGCTATCATTGATAAGTTGTGGCTTGATGACGAGGTACCGTTCGACCGGGTGATCGACGTCTATATCAAAAACCTGCGCAAGAAACTGCACCTTGATTGCATCATCACGGTGAAAGGAGTGGGCTATCGCTATGAAGCGGCTTAAGTTATTTCCCAAAACATTTTTAGTATCAATCGGCCTGTTTGCAGCGTTGATCATCCTGGTGCATGCCCTGGTCTACACCTTGATGCCGCAATTTTATCTGCAGCAAAAAGAGCGCCAGGCAGCAAATAACCTAGCAATGCTGACCACCGAGCTGCGCGGCAAATCGGCTGAGGAAATGCGCCGCCTCAGCCAGGAATTTGCGAGTATGAAAAACGTCAACATTACGCTAACGATTGACGGGCGCGATCAGTATTTTCAGGGTTTTCAGTCGATCAATATCGTGACCGATAGCGGCAAATCGGTCGACACTAGCGTGGTGAAAATCGCTGATGGACAAACGGTCGATCCGCGCTCGGTGATTTTGCGGCAGGGGAGCGTGGCGGACAGCCAGAGGCGATCGATTACGGTCAAGTTGCTGGCTGACGTAGCGCCCGTTACTCAGGCCAAGCTCGCCACTTTGCACGTATTGCCATATACCATGCTTAGTTCGCTGTTGGTGGCGCTGTTGTTTTCGTACATCTATAGCCGTTTTGTGACGCGGCCGATTCGTCAGATGGCAGCAGTGACGACGACGATGCAGCAGCTGGAAAAGGGTGCGCGTTATCCAGTGAATAGCCGTGATGAAATCGGTGTGCTGGGGCGAAATATTAATGAGCTCTATCAAAATCTGTGGCAGACGATTCGTTCGCTGGAGCATGAGAATAAGCGGATTACGCAGCTGGAGAAAGAGAAAATCGCCTTCCTCCGCGCGGCTTCGCACGAGCTGAAAACGCCATTGGCGGCCCTCAGGATTATGCTCGAAAATATGCAGCTAAACATCGGTGAGTATAAAAATCGTGATCAATACCTGGCGGAATCGGTGGCACGGGTTGATCAATTGACGGCGATGGTGAATGATGTTTTGCGTTCTGGCAGCGTCGCCGAGCAGGCTTTGCGTCAGGAAAAACGGTTGAGGATTGACAGGCTAATCACTGAAGTGGTTGAAGATTATGTGTTGCTAGCAAAAACGCGCGGCATGACTTTCACGGTCGATGCAGAGCCGACGACCATTCGTGTCAGCCGCGACATGATGCGCCACGTCATCTCGAACCTGGTGTCAAACGCGGTGCGCCACGGCGACGCGGGGAGTGTGATAACAATTACCTGCGACCAGCATGAGCTGGCCATCGAAAACGCCTGCAAGCCACTCACCAAACAGCAACTCCAGTACGTCTTTGACCCATTTTATCGTAGCTCTGACTCCACAAAACAACACGCCGACAGTAGTGGCATCGGCCTCTATACCGTGAAAATGCTGCTCGACGCTAAGGGCCTGGACTATGAGTTTGTGCCACACGGACAGAGTATGCGGTTTGTGGTGAGGTTTACCTGAAACAGATAGTGTTAAACTATAATTATGGACTTAATCTACGCGACGACTAATAAACACAAGCTTGCTGGTGCTAAGCAGGCGCTGGCAGGAACAAATATTAACCTAATCACCCCAGATAAAACCTTACCTGACGTGCCAGAAATCCAATCCGACAATCAACAAGCCGTTTCTATCGACAAGGCGCTAAAATATTACGATCTACTTAAATGTCCATTAGTGGTGATGGACTCAGGCCTGTTCATCGACGAACTGAACGGCTTTCCCGGCGTTTACACCAAATACGCGCTCGACACTATCGGTATTGACAGGATAATTCATCTGCTCGGCGGCGCCGATCGGGCGTACACGCAGCGCACGATTGCTTACTTTGATGGCAGTGAACCGCAGACATTCACCCTGAAGATCCACGGCACACTGTTGAAAAATCCGCGCGGCAACAACGGGCGCAATTACGATAAGTACTTCTTGCCAGACGGCAAAAACAAAACACTCGCTGAAATGACTGATGAAGAGAAAGCGGAATTAACAGCAGTAGTTTGGCAAGAGTTGGCAGCGCGGCTGTCTGTGCTAAAATCAAACCATGAATGAATTCATTTTAGTAGCAATAAAATTATTGATTGGCTTTTTCGCGCTGACGATAATCATCAACGTTTCCGGAAAGGGTAATTTGTCGCCGTCATCTGCTAGCGATCAAGTGCAGAATTACGTGCTGGGCGGCATCATTGGAGGCGTTATTTATAACAATAGCATTCAGATTTTGGATTACATCGGCATTTTGTGTATATGGTGCGCGCTGGTGCTGACATTGAAATGGATAAAGCAATATAACGTGAAAGCAAAGCAATTGATCGACGGCAGGGCGTTGATTATCATTGATAATGGAAAAATCAACATTGAAAATTGCAAGAAAGTTGGTTTGAGCGCTCATGATGTATCCTTCAAACTGCGCACTCATCACATCTATTCAACAAAAAAAGTGAAAAGAGCCGTGGTGGAACAAGACGGCGAATTGATCATCACTCATGAAGGGGAAGAGAATCCGAAATTCCCATTGATAACCGATGGGCAGCTGCAAACTGATATTTTGCATGTAATTGGCAAGGACGAGAAATGGCTGCTGAAAGAAATGAAAAAGCAGGGGCTGAAGGCGTATAGCGACGTATTTTTGGGAGAGTATGTTGATGGGAAGTTAAACTTGACGGCTTATTAGTAAGAATATTACACTACAATTGCTGGGTGGGGAGTATGCCGCGACATAGTAGACACAATCCCCATCCCGCCTATTCGTGCTACAATTGAATTATGAAGATTATTGATACGATAACCCTCGCCGAGCTTCGCCCGATGGCCGAGAGAATGTACGGGACGATGGTCAAGGCGGATGTCGATGTTGCGAAGAAAATTGTGGTGATCGACATGGATATGCATGCTGATGGTGAAGCGTATTTGTTAGAACGTGGATCGCAGCAAACAGATCTGTGGGGGATTAACCTATATCCGGATAAGTTTGGCACTGATGACTTTATCGAGTTTGACAGCATGATAAACATCCGCCCGCGGCAAAACAATCCGTCGCGCGATGTGCTTGATTCAGCGGTGCGGCAGCAAATTATCGATATCATCGCCGGAGTCGTCCGTGAGTGAACATATCTTTGATCGGCAAAAGTGGCAGAGCCTAACGATATTCGAGCAAATGGGCAACATCGGCTCAGAGGTCGGGCGAGCGTTTGCCGCCCGGCGCCGCGGCGATACGGCTGCGATGACTGGCGCCTGGCAGCGCGGCTTAGATTTATTAGACGCCACCGCCGAGCAGCTTGCCCGCCAAAAATCGCCAAAACTCCGCGAAGTCCTGCGCGCCCGCGAACTATTCGCCGGCATGGAAGACGAATCGTTGGAGGATTACTTTATGAGGTTTGCGGTGGCGGCGCGGAAAGAGAAGTAAGCAAGATGGTAAAATACTTACCACGTAAAGTAGGATAATGTATTGAATAGGAGGTTACAAGTAGACAATGTACATTCGTAAGATAGAACTGCATAATTTCAAGGGATTCAGTGGCAAACATGAGTTTATCTTTTCTAAGGGTATAAATTTTCTGGTCGGTGATAATAATTGCGGCAAAACGACAATTTTTCGCGCTATTGAATTTCTGCAAAATGGTGGAGATAAAGATAGCTTTATAAACAATAGCAAAAATGAGGAACATGTATCCGTAGAAATTGAAATTACCGGAAATGGCCTGAGGAGTTTTATAGAAAATACAGACGACTCCAATGTTAAAAAATACAAATCCGCAATTATAGATAATGACAATGGGACATTCAGTCTTAAGATAATCAGGTCTTCAGAAGAAGATATTAAGAAAATAAAAGTATATATTCCGGATGATGATGAGTATAAAAATCTAACAGGATTTGACAAGGCAATAAAGGTGCTTTTTGATGCTCAGTTTGTTTACTCTGACTTGAACAATAATGACTACCAGGACTTTGGTAAGACTAAGATTATTGGTCGCTTGATTGACGGAGCCTTAAATGGCTTTAGAGAGTCTGAAGAATGGAAAGAATTTGAAAAAGCGCATGAAAAAGCATTTGGTGAGAATGGTCTAAAAAATCAGCTCCAAAGCTTAGAGCAGCAAGTGAGCAACATACTAAAGGAGCAGTATGGTGAAGGTGAGCTTAAGATCCGATTTGATCTACCTGCTATAGATAATTTTTCAAAAGCAGGCAGCTTAGAATTAGAAGATAGCGGTGGGGTAACAGAAGTATCTGATAAGGGTACTGGTATGCAAAGAGCGCTAGCCTTAAGTTTAATACAGGTCTACGCAGATGCTAGCAATGAAGATTCTGAAAAACCAATATTCTTCTTTATTGATGAGCCTGAGACATTTCTTCACCCAATGGCTCAGAACAGACTGCTAGCAGCGTTCGAAAAACTATCAAACAAACATCAGTTATTTATTACGACGCATTCCCCATATTTACTAAAGAGTTTCAAAAAAGATCTGCATAAGTTAATGATTTACGAAAAAATGAATCTGGCAATAACATATTAAAAGATGACGACCAAACGCTTAGCTTGTTTGGGGAAAGTTCACCGACATGGGGAGAGGTTAACTATTTTGCCTTTGGCGTGCTAAGTGTAGAATTTCATAATGAACTTTATGGATTCTTGCAGGCAAGAGCCATTGATGAGGATCAAAATAATTATTATGAAGAAAAATTTGATCAATGGTTAGTAAGTAAAGGTTTTGCTGCAGATAAGAGATATGTCAGACTAAAAAGAGATGGAGCTACCGAGACAGACAGCAGGACCTTACCAACGTATATTCGTAATCTCATACACCATCCAGAAAATCAACACAATCAGAAGTATTCAGATAATGAACTAAGAGAGTCAATAAAGATGATGGTTGACGTTTTACATGCATTATAGAGTCCGTCTGGACGAGCCAGGCTGCTACCATTCAAAAGTAATAATACGCGAGGCAAAATGCTTTGCGTCCTTTCGTGTGTTTTATGGTGATAGGATGGATAATGATGAGTAGTGTAATAATACATAAGCTTAAAGAGTGGGTAGAAATAAACCCTCTAAGGAGTAAAATCAAAAAGCAAGCGGCGATAGCCCGCCAAAATAAAATGAAAAAGATTCTAGAGGATCCGAAGAAGATTCGTTCCGCCGCTCAAGGTGCCGTTAGGCGGCAGCAGAAGTTGGCCGGAATTAGGTAAGTAATTTTGTACCCAAAGAATTAGCCAACCTCAACCTACTAGCCGTACACCACAGCAAGGTATATAATTAATCCTAACAATAAATCATAAACAAAGGAATATATATGAATATCAAACCCCTAGACATAGTATCTATGATAGGTATTATTATCGTAGTATCAAGCAGCGCTCTCTCTATGCATATTGCCGTAAAAGCAAGCAAGAAGCAAAAAGCTCAGCAAGAGAAAGACGCTAAAACTAAAAAGACAGAACCAAACAATCCCGCAGCAAGCACCAGCGAACTCCGCGCCGAACTGGATGATTTGGAGAAGCGAGTCGCAGCGCTTGAGAAGAAATGAGCAATTATAACCTAAAAATGTCATCATCCATTAAGACATTTTGTCCTAAAGTATAACGACAGAATAAGTATTTCTAAAGTGTTAAATGTACATTTTTGTCCTCATCTCTTGATTAGTGAAAAATAATCTGTTGCGATTTCATCACCCATTTCACATTCCCTTCACATAACCCTGCTACACTGGCATAGAACCAAGAAAGGAGATCTATGTCATTTATACAACGTGCCTGGTTGTATATCACCAGGAAAAAACTCAAAACGCTGATTTTGCTGGCGATTTTGCTGTGTATGTCGACGATTATGCTGAGTGGATTTGCCATCAAGCATTCGACCGACGCGGCGGCGCAGTCGCTCGACAAAACGCTCAAGGCCGGCTTTACGCTGGGCAATAATCCGCGCACCAATCCGGGAACAGCCCGCGGTTCGGGAACGGTGTCGAACAAAGACATCGACGCGGTGAAGAATCTGGAGGGCGTGACGGACTATGTCAAACGCCAGAACGCCACGGTCGATTTTATCAATACCAAACTGGTGCCACTACCGAGCGGTGGCAGCGGCTATGATGCCGAGAAAGATAAGCAGTTTGGCAACGCTGCGACTATCATCGGCGTCAATAAATCTGAGTCCGAGAAAAAGTTCCGCGCTGAGTCGCTCAAGCTCATCGCTGGTCGGCACATCACCGAGAACGATTCGCACAAGATCTTGGTGCACGAAGATTTTGCTAAGGCCAACAACCTGAAGCTGGGCAGCAAAATCAAACTGAAAGCCAATCAATACGACACCGACAACGAGCATCCATCTAAGGACGAGGTGGAAGTAGAAATCGTCGGTATATTTAATGGCAAAAACCCAAAGCAGGCGACTTATCAGGTGGAGTTGTTTGAGAATTTGTTCTTGACTGACCTCACGACAACTCGCCGATTGAACGCGTATACAGAGCAAAATGAGATTTACCAGGATGCTACGTTCTTCACCAAAGGCACCAAGCAGCTGGATGAGGTAATGGCGCGGGCGAATAAATTGCCGGTCAATTGGCAAAAGTATCAATTGAATAAGAATAGCCAGGAACTGGCTGGCGTGACTGGTGCGGTGAACGGCGTGTACGGCTTGATCGACGGTATGTTGTGGGCAACGGCGCTGGTCAGTGTCGCAGTGATCGGCATGGTGCTGTATTTGTGGATGAATGAGCGCAAGCGCGAAGCGGGCGTGCTCTTGGCAACGGGCGTACCGCAGTCAAAGATTGTGCTGCAATATATCGCTGAGCTGGTGATGATCGCAGTGCTGAGCTTCGGTGCGTCGTACTTTACCGCAGGGCTGATCGCACAACAACTGGGCGATCATGTGGTGTCGCAGGCGGCACAGAATGCCACGCGTCAAGCCGGCAGTTCCCTCAACGGTGCATCGCTCGGTGCTGACGCTGACTCGGTGACGTCATCGCGGACGCTCGACAAGGTGACGGTTGGTGTACAACCGACGGATCTGCTGGCGGTGTGGGGCGCTGGACTGGCGGTGATCATCATTGCGGTGCTACTGGCTTCGCGGCCGATTACCCAATCAACGCCAAAAGAATTACTAACCGAAGTGGACTAGGGGCGAATGATGACGATTATCAAACGAGCCTGGACGGCTGTGGCGCGCAAACGGCGTCGCAGCCTGACCATAGCCCTGATCATGACGCTGATTTTCACGCTGCTGATCGGCACACTGACAGTGCAGCAGACGATGGCGCAGCTGAAGCAATCGGTCGAGCGTAATATCCGCGCTGGTTTTAGTATCGCTAGCAAGCAGCCATCGGGCGAGGTGCCAATGGAGACGGCACGACAGGTGCAGCGCCTGGACAAGGTCAAAGCACATAATTTCCAATCAGAAACTACCGCGGGACTGCCAGGCAAACAATTGATCGACACGGCAGGCAGCGGCGTGCAGCTGGACTCTGGAATCGCTGGCGAGGCAAAAGTGACGGGCGCGACAGAGAGTAATCTGCTCGGCGAGTTCACCGGTCGATTTTACCAACTAGAGCAGGGTAAGCACTTGACCGAGCGCGATCAAAACGCGGCACTGATTCACAAAACGTTTGCCGAGAAAAATAACATCAAGCCAGGTGACAAGCTGGATATTGCCAAAGACGGCAGGCGGGTGACGGTGACCATCGCTGGTATCTTTAGTGGTAAAGGCGAAAAGCCAGCGGTCTTGCAGTCCGACATGGCGGAGAATCATCTCATCACTAATTTGGTCGCGGCGCAGCAGCTGACAGGTAGCCAGCAGTTGACACGGGCAACGTACTTCGCCGAACATCCGCATCAGCTGAAGTCGTTAACGGACCGCGCTAAAAGCCTACCAAACGTCGATTGGAAAAGATTCAACCTAACCGACAACGGGGCCGTGTTTGCCGGGGTTCTCCAAAACATCGCTGGCATTCAAAACATCTTGACGATTGCCACCATCGGTGCAGCCGCGGCAGGGTTGGCGGTGTTGTCACTGGTGCTGGTGTTCTGGGTGCGTGGCCGCTTGCATGAAATTGGCATCTTGCTGTCCATCGGCACGTCGAAGCGGCAGATTATCGGGCAGTTCTTGGCAGAGCTGGCGATCATCGCTCTAGTTAGCTCGGTGTTCGCGCTCGCCATCGGCTCGGTCACCTCATCGCAAATTTCTACTGCCCTGACAGCGCAAACTGACCAAAGCCAGCGCATAGAAAAGACTGCGGTGCAAGCCGCACCAGTAGCGACCTACCTAGAGGCTTTCGCCTTCGGCTACATGGTTGTTCTGCTATCAGCCATCGCTGCCACCGCGCCAGTCATGCGCCAATCACCAAAGCAAATTTTAGCAAAATTAAGTTAGGAGTTATTATGTCACTACTTACGTTACGCGATATTATCTATTCATATGCCGACGGCACCAGCAACGTGCTCAACGGCATCAATTATCAATTTGAAAAAGGCAAATTCTACGCTATCGTCGGTAGTTCTGGCGCCGGTAAATCGACACTGCTCGGGCTACTAGCCGGGCTGGACACGCCGACCGGCGGGCAGATTTTATTCGACGACGAAGACATCGCCGAGCAGGGGTATTCACACCATCGCAAGCACAATATCTCGCTGGTATTTCAGAATTATAACCTGATCGATTATCTGACGCCACTGGAAAACTTGAAATTAGTTAATCCCAAAGCCACCAACGAAACGCTGCACTCCATGGGTCTGGATGACGATCACATTCACCGTAATGTCATGAAACTTTCTGGCGGACAGCAACAGCGCGTAGCGATCGGCCGAGCCCTCGTCTCGCATGCACCGATCATCTTGGCGGACGAACCGACTGGCAACCTCGACGAAACCACCGCTGCCGACATCATCAATATCCTGCGCCAAGCTGCCCACGACAACGACAAATGTGTCATCGTCGTCACCCACAGTAAACAGCTGGCCAAGCAGGCCGATGTAGTGTTGAAGCTGAAGGATAAGAAATTAAGGGGATGATGCTGATATAATATAAGCATGCATAAGTTTTAACCTCTGTGTAAAGGAAGGCTCGGCGTTTATGCAATTGGTCGCAAAGCTATAAATAATAAGCGCAAACCCGCCGCCTAAATAAAATAGGAGTAGTATGCAACCCATCTTCCAAACCACGAAAAACCATAAAAAGCACTTTACAGCGACTGGCTATACGGTTAATAAAGACCGGACTAAGATGCTGCTTATTCATCACAAAGGTTTGGGCAAGTGGCTGCCGCCGGGCGGGCATATTGAGGAGAATGAAGTGCCGCACGAAGCAGCTATCCGCGAGGTTTACGAAGAAACAGGCATAAGCGCCACGCCAATCCTTGAAGACGAACATGATTTGCGGCTAAAAAACATCACGGAAGCCCAAATTCCGCGCCCATACGCGCTGATGTACCAGGTTATTCCAGAGAGTAAAAAGGATGTCGAGCATATCCATCTGGACATGGTGTTTTTACTGGAAGCTGATGACACTGCAGAATTAACTCCCCAAGCCAGGGAAGTCCATGATGTCCGGTGGGTAGCGAAAAGCGAACTGTTGAGCGAATACGATACGTTTGATGCGGTAAAGAACTTTGCTAGGGAAGTGCTGGTGGGTAGTTAAGGCTAAAATCGTGCGCCTTGTTTTGCTAAAAACTTGCGCCCTCTTGGATGGCGGGGTAGCGCTTGCGCTGATAGGCCGAGAAGTCATTGGCGCAAATAGCGGCGGCGATTCGGCGAGTAATAGGGTTCATAAATTAAGAATAGGATAATTTGCCGTGCTACACAACAGTCTAGTACTACTAACTTTCAGCGATCTACATTCGGCCGAGCTCCTTATTCAGTCCGATCATCTCATCCAGCTTGCCAGATTTTTCTGCCGCTCGTAAGAACCGCCGAATAACCAAATGCTCGAACAAATGGCAGACATCATGGTCGGCTGGCAAGTCGTAGGCAGAGTATAGCTTGTGGATCATGGGTTTATTGTAACAGAGTAAGTATCTCGCCCCAACAGATTGTACTGCCAGGGCGGGGTCTTCTCGAACTCAGAAGCTCTTAGCTAGGATAAAATCACCAATCCATCCTCTGTTTCACTGCTGCCAAATAATACCGATAATAACTCCTCGGGTCTGGCACAAAAAAGCCGTCATCCATGTCGTCGTTCGGACGGATCTCAATATGCTGGTCGTTGGCGTACGGCTTGATGAGGTGCGCGAATTCAAACTCAAACCCGCCAGACAAACTCTTTACTTGTTGACTTTCGTCGATGGGGTCAGGATAATCAATTGCTACAAGTATGAGCGACTGATTGGATGTTGTCTGAAACAAATAATAGTCTGCGTCTGGATATAGTGTGATGAAAGAAGCAAATTCACGGACGTATGTCGCCTCTTTAAGTATAGGAAAGGCTTGAGTAATGAAATCTGGTATTGCGATATTGATACTATTTTTCATTTTCCTATAATTGTACTATTTTTGAATGGGAAAATGGACAGTTTTGTGACTTGTCCAGGTCTAGGAACTCTACCAGAGACCAGACATGTGATTTGAGAGACGCTCAGAGCTGGCCCAGTTGTCGATGACAGTCGCACCGCCTTCGCTCTCAGGAAGTCGCCAGTAGACGATGAATTCGCCGAGAGGACCTCCCTGCGCCTTCACGTGTCCGTGACCATCGCCAGGGATGTTACCCCAAGCGCCACCATAGAAGATCTCAGTAGTTCCGCCGGATCGCCGAATCTTTGCCGGTTTCCCGTCAAACCATCCGGTGGTTTCCATATCAAACTCCTCTTGGAGTCGGGCGGAGAAAAGCTATTCTCCGCGAAGTGGGACGTCTCAAGCCCGATTGACTCGGGCGAAACGCCGACCCTTGCGGATGCAAAGGCTGATATATATATCAATAATAGAACTTGAAGTCAAGCGATTTTACGGAAATTGCAACAAACCTATGGTAATTTCCCACTCGCCCATGTTAAAATAAAACCATAACCAACATCCGCGCGCTGCCATCAGCAAGGGGATGTTTGTAATCTGAAAGAGGTGACTTTTATTAAATCCATCATCTGCAAAGACGTCTTCGGCAATCAATACACCGTTCCTGTTGACGAACTAAATATTCGCGTCGGCGTATACGCAGTTATTATTGAGAATAATAAGATTCTTTTGACTAGACAATGGGACGGTTACAGCTTGATTGGCGGCGGTGTCGAAAAAGGCGAAACGATCAAGGAGTCAATTGTCCGCGAAGTCAAGGAAGAAACTGGGCTAACCATCATGCCGGATAAAATCATTCACCAAGCGACCACCTTTTTTAAGCGCAACGCTGAGTCGCAAGCTAACCAGTCAATCCAGCTGTACTTTACCCATAGCCAGCTGCATGGGCAAATCAATAATGACAACATAACCGACAGCGAAAAAACCTACACCAACGGCACGCCGGAGTGGGTTGATCTGGATAAAATTGACGACATAAACTTCCGTCATAGTGTGAGCTTGAGAACGATTTTAGGGGCGTATGATGGGGCGAAGGGCTTATATATCTATAGAACTGAGAATAGCCCATGATTGAAATCGAATCCAAGCTTAAACGATCGTACCAGAAATCTACATAACAACGCCAAATAGCGTATACTTAACAGTATAACCATCCCCATAAAATTAAAGGAGGCCGTATGACAGCAGTAAAACAAACTATAGGCGTTATCGGTTCGCTGGGCGATTTGGGTTCGCAATTGGTACGGCGCGCTAAGAAGTACGGCTTTTTAGTCCGCGAATTTGACATAGCCGACCGCCACACCAACACAGAAGAATTATCCGATTGTGAAATTATTCACGTGTGCGCGCCCCTGGAAAATTTTACCGTACCGCCCGTAAGGGGTCTAATGATTTTGCACGATAGCGTTATGGACACCAGCCGCCGATTTAACGATCAGCTTGACCAGAAAGCTGCCGTTGTCCATTTGCTGATGAATAGCGCTCAGCGCGCGGTTGTCGCCAGCGACCAGCCAAACGCCAAGGCGGCAGCCAGCCATTTGCAGCAATTAGGATTTAACCCGATTTCTATGCCGGTCGATGAACACGACCGAATCATTGCCCGGTCGCAAGCGCCGCTGGCACTGCTTTGCGACGCGCTGCTGCCTGAATTGTTCCAATTGGATAAAGAGGGTCTACTGACGCCGTCGGGCGAAACGCTGGCAGAAACCTTACGTTCCCGCACGCTCATTTGGACGCCAGCCACCCGCCGAGCAATCTTGCGCAATCCTCAACTGCGCGAACTTATCAGCGAATTGTCGAGTATCCTAGACCAAGCGCAGTCAGCAGATAAATAATCCTCCAAATCCAAACCGCATACTTCCTGTCAAATGCTATACTAAATAGCATGAACCAAGAACCTCCATATTACAATTTACAGCGCAGGCATCGCCCGCGCTGGATTGGTATTTTATTAGCATTTTTACTAGGTATCCCCATGATAATTGGTCTATGGCTGCTGCTGTGGCGGTGGAACTACGTGTCGTATTTAACTGGGCCCATCGGCGCGGGCATCGTCTACCTAATATATAGTTTTATAACCCAGGAAGAAAGACCGCCGCTCCTTGATGTCGTTTTATTAATCGCAGCCTCTGTACTTGGCACGGTAATCGGTTTCGCCGTTTGTTTAGCTGAATCGCTGCATATTTATACTAAAATCGGATTCTTAGCGATGGTAGAATTTATCATTTCGCCGCCAACATGGACAATATTGTGGAAAGTAAATCCGATGGCCGTCCTCTCGCTCTTATTTTCAATCGGTTTATCTATTTACATCATTTTATGGGTTTGGCGCATATCCAAGCGAAGCGCGCTGTAGAATATTTGCGGATTTTAGCCGTTGGCGTTATAATCACCCCATGACCATAAAACGGCAATTCATCAGTACCGCCTGGCAAAGCACGCGTTTTCGCCGCGGCTTGTTGAATTGTTCGTAAATTTCTTCTGAAAATACCAACCATGACTAGAGGCCGCGCGCGGTCTTTTTTATATAACCCAAAGGAGGAATTATGAAGCAAAGAATAATTGTCATCGGCGGTATGGGGCCGCAGGCAAGCCTGGAGCTAAACCGGCGGATGATTCGGCAGGCGCTAGCAAACGGCGCGAAGGATGGCGCAGATTTTCCGCATATAGTTCATTTGTCGCTACCAGTTCCTGATTTTATCGCCAACGAATCGCGGCGCAGCGAAGCCTTGGAAATTATCATAAACGAACTGAAAAACATTAGCGCGTTGATGGACGACGTTATCATAATTGCCTGCAATACCGCGCATTTACTACAGCCAGATATTGAACGGCAGCTGAATATTCGCATAACTTCCATGGTGGATGCCGCAATTGATTACGTTAGCCGCCATCATAAAACAATTCGATTGCTAGCATCGCCGACGACCATCCGCACTGGACTATATGACAAGCCGTTGAAAGCCGCCGGAGTAACCGTGTTAACGCCGGATAAGGACGAAGAACAAGCGCTGGAGATGATAATTCGCGCAGTAATTTCTGGGCAGACAATACCTCAGCCAGCTCTGGATAAAATACCAATAATAACCCAATCCGAGCAGGCAAACGCGACAAACCATCCGCCAGTACTATTAGGCTGCACCGAACTATCCTGCGCCTTCGCCGAAAAACCAAACACCATTGACCCAATGAATATTTTATTACGTTACTTAACCACCAAAGGAGTGTTATAATGAATACAATGAAACCATCCAAACCCGTCATCCTCACTGGCGTGCGCGCCAACAATGATATTCACATTGGCAATTATTTTGGCGCGATTTTGCCGATTGTCGATATGGCGAAGCGCCGCTCGGCCGATTATGATATCAATCTGTTCATCCCCGATCTTCACAGCTTCACCACGCCGATTGACCACAGCAAGTTGTACGACAGCATCCTCAGCAACGCCCGGATTTACACGGCGGCGGGGTTGCCGCTGGATAACGAGGCGATTCACTTGTACCGCCAAAGCCGCGTCCCAGCCCACAGCGAGCTGGCGTGGATTCTGGATTGCTTCACCGGGTTTGGCGAGATGAGCCGGATGACGCAGTTTAAGGATAAATCGCGCAAATTTATTGATAGTAAAATACCTGAAGATGAATTGACCAATGAGCAAAAGGCATGGGACATAATACACACGAATGTCTCCGTCGGTCTCTTCAACTACCCAGTCCTGATGGCCGCCGACATCTTGCTCTACGGCGCCAGCTACGTGCCGGTTGGCGACGACCAGACGCAGCACCTGGAATTTACCCGCGACATCGCCGAGCGGATGAACCGCAAATTTGGCGATTTGTTCATCGTACCCAAACCAGTCGCCCAGCAGCACCAATTCTTTGGCAACGACCAAGGCCTGAGAATCAAAGACCTGGTGAATCCGACCAAAAAAATGAGCAAATCTGACGACAGCGGCAAGGGTGTCATTTTCCTTGGCGACGATCCAGGGGCAGCACACAAAAAAATCATGAGCGCCACCACCGACTCACTGGGCAAGGTACAGTACGACCGTGACAACCAGCCAGGCATTGCTAATCTACTAGAGATCTTGACACTGGTGCGCCAGGACGCTGGACGAGACGTGAGTTTGGAGCAGACCATTAGCGAATACGCCGGTATGGAGCGCTACGGCGATTTCAAGCGAATCGTGGCTGATGAAGTAGCCGAATTCTTGGCGAATTTCCAAGCGCGGCTGGCGGCAGTTGACGAGCGGGCAATTGAGGACAAACTAGAGTCGAGCGAGCGCGACATGAACATCGTCGCCAACGAAACCTTGCACCGTGTCCAGACAGCCGTGGGGCTGCGGAGATAGTATGGGGATGGCAAGTTGTCTCACTGATCCAGGAACGCTGCCAAATCAAGCGCCGCACATTTCTAGCCGTTTAAGTACCCGAGGATGCGCCACGTGAAAATTTCGCCGCGCACCGTCCTCAAGATCGCCAGGCTGTACCAACTGGCGGATGACAACACGCCCGTCAAAGCCTTGCGCCACCTGAAAATTCAGACCGACGAGTCGCACGTACTGGCAGAATTCATCATGAATAAGCAGCACTGTGCCGTGCTCTACGGCTTGATTGTTGACGAGGAATCAATTGACGAATTATGGCCCAACAAGCCTGCCAACGCTGAGATTTTGCCAAATCCGCTTGATCCGAATTTCACCGAGACGCCGTTTCAGGGCAAGTTTGTCATGATGTTTCAAATTGTGCCGACCAAGCAGCGCCTGGACGTTCACTTATCCACGGCATTTGACCCGTTAATTTCACGCAGCCTCTGGCAAAAATACATCAAAGCCGGCTATGTTTCGGTCAATCAGCGCGTAGTGACGACGCCGAAATTTGAGGTCGACGAGACTGATGAGATCGCCGTCAAGCTGCCAGAACAGGAGCAGGCGAGTGCAGAGCTGCCGATACTGTACGAAGACGATGACGTAATTGTAGTCAGCAAACCGAGCGGGCTCCTAACCCACGCCAAAGGCGGACTATCGACCGAACCAACCGTGGCGGAAATTATTCGCCCTAAAACGTCGTTTGCCTCGGACACCGACCGGCCGGGCATCGTCCATCGGCTCGACCGCGACACCTCGGGCGTGCTCATCATCGCCAAAACTGCTGACGCCGCCGCCCATTTACAGCGGCAATTCGCCCAGCGCACCACCAAAAAAACCTACCTAGCGGTAACCGACGGCGTGCCGAAACTAGCCGCCGCGAAGATTGACCTGCCGATTGGCCGCAACCCGTCCGCGCCCAGCACCTTCCGCGTTGACCCAAACGGCAAGCCCGCCCAGACGACCTACCGCGTGCTGGCGTCAACCGATACTCAGGCGCTGATTGAACTCAAGCCCACCACCGGCCGCACTCACCAACTCCGCGTCCATCTGGCGTACCTGAACACACCAATTCTCGGCGACCGCGTCTACGGCAAACCGAACGCCAGCCGCCTGATGCTTCACGCCCACAAACTAGAAATCACACTGCCATCTGGCGAGCGAAAAACCTTTGAGGCGGCCGTTCCAAAGGAGTTTTTTATCTATTTCCCTGAGGCATTACCTAAGGAAAAACCATGAAAACACCGACGCTATCCATCAAAGATCGCTCTACAATCAGCGAATTTGCGAGCAACCTGCCGCACGCGCTGCTTATCGCGGCAGAGCAGGGATTAGACGGAATCGGTGCAGCTAATGAGCTTGCGAATTCAGAAGACAGCGATGTATTTTACATCAAACCTGCAGAAAAAAAGCAAATCATCGCCGTTGAGCAAGTGCGCAGCCTAATAGCAAGTCTAAGAACGTACGCCGATAAGCGCCGCGTGATCATCATTAATGACGCCAATCTGATGAGCGAAGCCGCCCAAAACGCACTGTTAAAAGGTCTGGAAGAGCCGAATAAAAACACTCACTTTATCCTGGTCGCAGAAAACCCGAAACTGCTATTAGACACCATCAGGTCCCGCTGCCAGCTACTCCAGCTTCATAAAACTTCTCCCAGCCAAGACGCCAAACTATTATCTCAGCATAATCTGGACGCCAGCACCAAGCAGCAAATCCTCTTCCTGGCTGCCGGCCGGCCGCTGCTAATCAACCAATTAGCAAACAGCCCAGGAAAATTTGCCGAATATAAAGAAATCGCTGTCGACGCCAAGCAATTATTAGCCGCCAAAAATAATTATCAAACCTTAAAACCGCTCGCTAAATACTTTACCGACCGCCAAAAAGCGTTGCTGCTCACCGACATCATCGTCAATATGATACGTTTTCAAATACATTCCCATGGCATTGACGCTGCCGTATCAAGCAAGCTCGCCGCCGCCGAGACAACCGCCAAATCGCTGAAAGCCAACGGTAATGTACGCCTAGCTTTACTGCAACTTGTGATATACTAATAGCGGTATGTTTGGACTACTACTCATTCTAGTTTTGATGATTTGGGCGGTTTTTTATCATCCGTCAATCAAAGAAACGGGCGATTTGCCGACAAAAATTACCAATAAACTTGATCAATTATGGAATATTGCCCAGGATTCGATTCGCGAGAACAAATATTTGCGCGCTGAAAAAGCGCTGCTGACTATCTTGCGCGTCGATGAAAAAAACGCCACAGCATATAACCGCCTGGGGATTTTATATGCCAAGCAGCGCGCCTACAAAGACGCCATCGAGTGCTTCGAGATCGCCCAAAGCCTGGAACCAAGCGCCTCAAGCCTGCACAATGTCGGCCTGATTTATTACGAAACAGAAAATTACGAAAAGGCAGCGCTAGCGTTTGAACAAGCCCTGGAAATAGAAGGCGATTTGGCGGCGCGATACATCGCCTATGCTAAAGTTCAGGAAAAGCTGGGGCGCAGTAAGAAGATGATTAGCGCCTTAGAAAAGGCGGTTGAATTAGAGCCGATTCCGCAAACTTTGATGATTTTATCAGAAGCATACGACAACGCCGGACAGGAAGAACTAGCCATCCAACTGCGTAAAAAAGCCACCAGAATGCTGACACCGAGTGAACCGGCAAAAAATCCTAGCCCCAACGCGCCGCGACCTCGCCAGCAGCGCCAAATTCACCAGCCGCGAAAAGTCGTTATGTAGTCGTTTCAGCAGCAGCGGTTTCATCAAACAAGGCTAATTTCCTCTTTTTTGGGACGAGATAGTTTGCTATAATAAAGACGCCGCCAAACGAAGGGGCGTAGTACAACGGCTAGTATAGCGGTCTCCAAAACCGCCGGTCTAGGTTCGATTCCTAGCGCCCCTGCCAAGCTTCGTCCGATTCCCTGAAAGCAAGGGAATCTTTTTTATTAGTCAAAACTCTGCTATAATTTTTTCATATGAGACCGCTACTACCATCATCGCCGCACATTATCGCCATGGTCGGCGCGCCAGGCTCTGGGAAAACTCAGTTTGTTTCCGAATTTGCTAAGATATTCAACGCGCCAGTCATCGATGCTAGCCAGTTTGAAGCTTTAACAGATGATACTAAATTGATCTCCGACATAACATTGTCAATCTTAGACGAATTCTTAAAAACCAAGCACACCGTCATTTTGGATGGCGCGACCGACCAGCGAACAACCCGGATAAAAATTAACCGGATGGCACGCGAACGCGGCTATAAAGTCCTATTAGTTTGGGTGCAGACAGATTTAGCAACGGCGAAAAACCGCTGGATGAAGCAATCAGGCGGCGACGAGCTGCTGTTTGAAAGAAGGCTTAAGCAGTTTTCACCGCCGCACGACAGCGAATCTTATGCAGTGATCAGCGGGCGGCATACTTTCAGCACGCAGGCGCGCGCCGTACTGAAGCATCTGAGCATTAGCGCGCCCAGGCCGGAAGTTCACAGGGAACTTCGCGTAAATAGCCGTATTGATATAGGATAAATTATGCCCACAATCACCGATTCGGAATTCGGGGAAATTGTCGTAAAAAAACAAGGATTAGCGAAAAATATCAGCCTGCGAATCGCGCCGGACGGCCGGTTGCGCGTCACTATGCCGTCATACGCGCCGCTGTTAGCTGCCAAAACTGTAATAAAAACATCGCGCCTACAAATCCGCAAATTATTAGACCAGCATCAATCGCAATTCTCTTACATAACAGACCAGCAAATCGGTAAAAGCCACAGTTTAATTATTCGCTCAACCGCCGGAGCGACAACCGTAAAAACCGCCGGCACGCGCATAATTGCCAGCATAAATGAGAACGAAGATATAGCGGTTGCCGCTAACCAGCAGCTTATCCGCCAAAAAATCGCCGCGGCACTGCGCAAGGAGGCTAAAAGTTATTTACCCCGGCGATTGTCATTCCTGGCCGAAGAACACGGTTTTTCCTTTAAGCGGACAAAAATCACTCACGCCTCCAGCCGCTGGGGCAGCTGCTCATCAACCGGCACGATTAGCCTGAACATTGGACTAATGAACTTGCCGTTTGAACTAATTGACTACGTAATTATTCATGAGCTTTGCCACACCCGCCACATGAATCACTCGGCAAGTTTTTGGCGCGAAGTCGCTCAATTTGACCCCGGCTATAAAATCCACCGCGCCGAGTTAAAAAAATATTCGCCGCACATATAGCTAATATAACTGTAAAACCGCCATGCGCGATGTTTGCGCTTATGCTATACTATTGACATGCTAAAGGGTGTCTTAAAAAAAGAAAAACGCACATCCATCGCCTTAAAAAGCGGCATTTTAATTGCCTCGATTTCCTTAATGTTTCACGGCTTATTGATTCAATTTGGCATTATGCCAATATCAGAAACCGCCATCGGCTTGCCGCCAGATTTGGCGATCGTCTTATCCATGAGCTGGCTGGTAATCGGCGTTACGGCCTTTTTATCGCGGATTATTGACGGCGGCATATCATCGGTGCTTATTCTTCTTGTGTATTATGTATTATCGCTGGCGCAATCGCTGTTCATAACTGGCTTCATTTCTCCGTTCACCGCCTACTGGATTTTATTGATGATTATTACTTTCGCCATGCTGGGCAAGAACGGCTTGCTGGCCGGTATGGTGGCATTTATCATAGCTATCACCGTCAGCGCCGTCTTAAACGTGGAGTCTCACCCCGAATACGCTATCATGGCAATCCTCTCCGGCACAGCAGTCATCGTCTGCAGCCTGGTCGCCTCGTCGATTTATTTCACTCAGAAAGTCGTTAACAGCAAATTGAACGAAAGCCGCGAGCGCGAAAATGTCGAAAAGGGCAAAGTCCTAACCTTAATAAACAATATCACCGACGCCATTATCAGCACTGACGAACACGGCATCATTACCATGTATAATTCTGCAGCGTTAAATCTTATTGATACCAATAATAAAATTAGCGGCAAACCAATTGACGAGATTTTACACCTGGAGACCACCAATAAGGCGCCGCTCGACACGTTTAAGGAACTATCCAAGTCAATCGCTATCCGCCAGCGCGACGACATCATAATGCAAGTAGATAGCGACGAAGCGCTGCGCCTGGAAGTGACATTTGCGCCCGTCCAAGGCGGCGATAAAATGTCGCCAGACGGCTATGTCCTGATTCTCCGCGACATCACCAAGGCGAAAAGTCTGGAAGAGGAGCGCGACGAGTTTATTAGCGTGGTAAGCCACGAGCTGCGCACGCCGATTACCATTGCCGAAGGATCGCTCAGCAACGCTAAGCTGCTCATTGAAAAGGGCGCTGCCGAAAAAGTCCCCCAGGCAATTGACGAATCGCACAAACAAATTCTGTTCCTTGCCAGAATGGCTAACGATTTGAGTACGTTATCCCGCGCCGAACGCGGCGTCGACGACAAGCCGGAAATCATCAACGTGGCAGAATTTGCAGCGCAATTAAACGACGAGTACGCACCGCAAGCCGCCGAAAAAGGCCTGGCATTCAACTTGGATATCGGCAGCAGCCTGGGCGAGGTCAAGGCCTCCAGTTTATATTTGCAGGAACTATTGCAGAACTTTATTACCAACGCCATCAGATACACTCCGAAAGGCTCAGTGACAATATCTATCAAAAAGCAAAAGGACGGACAGATCAAATTCAAAGTTAAAGACACCGGAATTGGTATCGGCAAAGCTGATTTGGGTAAAATATTCGATAAATTTTACCGCGCCGAAGATTACCGTACCCGCGAGACCAGCGGCTCAGGCCTGGGTTTATATGTCGCTGCCAAATTAGCGCGGAAACTTAATTGTAAGATTGAAGTACAAAGCCGGCTAAATCATGGATCGGCGTTCAGTTTCAGCCTTAAACCGTTCAAGAAGTGATTTGCTAATTTCTGGCAAATGAGCTATACTGTACTTGACAGTCTGTGAAAAACAGACTTTTTAAATTGGGAGAAACTATGGCACAGAAAGGCAAGTCAAGCACCGGCAAAACCACGGTTCATCGCATTAAAGCTACCGGCGATGCGCCGAAAAAAGCCAATAAATCAGCTAAAACCAAAGATATAAATACTAAAGAAACCATAAAAACTACAGAAACTAAGACAAGTAAAAAACCAAAAACCGTAAAAACTGCCAGAAAATCGCCAAAAAACGCTTTAAGTGCAATTGGCGGTTATTTCAAGGGCGCTTGGCACGAGCTAAAGTTAGTGCGCTGGCCAACCCGCTCGGCAACATGGGCAA
This sequence comes from uncultured Candidatus Saccharibacteria bacterium, assembly GCA_963515045.1. Taxonomy (GTDB): domain Bacteria; phylum Patescibacteriota; class Saccharimonadia; order Saccharimonadales; family Saccharimonadaceae; genus Nanosynbacter. Next base: position 30,434 of record CAUPWH010000002.1, read on the forward strand.
TGACCGTCGCCGTGCTAGCCTTTACTTTTATGTTTGTTATTGTAATATTACTGCTCGATGCCGGGTTTAACTGGGCATTTGAGCAGATTTTGAAATAAGGGAGGATTGTTATGAGTTCAAAACGATACGATGATAGCCGCCAGTGGTATGCCATTCACACTTATTCTGGCTACGAAGAAAAAGTCGCTGAGTCTATTCGCCAGCGCATCAACGGCGTCGATATGGCCGACAAGATCTTTGACGTTATGGTGCCGAAGGAAAAACAAATCCAAATCAAGAACGGCAAGCGTAAGATTATTGATGTCAAAATTTTCCAAGGCTATGTGTTGGTAGAGATGAAATTGACCGATGAGACATGGTATATCATCCGCAACACGCCGGGCGTAACCGGATTTGTCGGCGCCGACACCACGCCAACACCAGTTTCTGAAAAAGAAATTAATAAGATTAAAAAACGCATGGGCGTCGAGGAGCCAAAGCATCAAATTGACTTTTCAGAAGGCGAAGTTGTCTCAATCATTGACGGGCCGTTCAAGGGCTTTGACGGCGCAGTTAGCGAAATTGACGCCTCTAAGGGTACGCTGAAAGTTATGGTCAGCATGTTCGGCCGCGACACGCCAGTCGAGCTGGACGCATTGCAGGTGAAAAAGGTTTAGCCCGCACAAACCCTAAAAATATCCAATCCGGCTTCTATTTTTACCAAACGTCCGCCGCTTTTACTGTCTTGCTAATTTTAGCAAGACAGTGCTGTACTGCGAAAACAACCAACGCCGCGATAATTGCCGCCAGTAATACTACCGTTATCAGCCACTGGCGCGGATCATATAGCGATATTGCCAAAGCTAATACTGCGCCAACCAGAGAAACTAGCACCTTGCCAAACAGCAGTAAGTTCAACGTTACAGATTTGCCGCACAACTTTATAGCCCGCCGCAGCACAGCCGAACTGAAGCGCCCCAGCCAGTACGGCAGCACGATTACCACGCACAGCACCGCTATCGTAACTACCGAAGTTAACACTACATCCAGCGCCTTAATTGCAAGCGGCAGGCTAGGCGGGGCAGCCTCAGGCGGCGAGGAGGGTAAAATCGGGACGCAAATTATCTCCGGACGTATGCCAATTATCTCCAGCGCGCCGCTCCAGGCTAGCTGCAGCAAACCTACGCCGATAGTGATAGCACACGCCGTAACTAATAGGTTATAACCAATTGCGCCGAAAATATTAATAACGCGCCGAATCGGCAAAATAGTTCGCATGCTCATGCTTGAATTGTAGCATAATTTCCGTTATAATAACACGCGTTACGCACTACAAAATAGTAAGGAAAGAGTTATGGCAAAGAAAATTATCGGTAACTTAAAGTTACGCATTCCGGCCGGCCGCGCGACTGCCGGGCCTCCAGTTGGCTCAACACTTGGCCAGTGGGGTTTGAATATGATGGACTTCATCAATCCATTCAATGAAGCTACTAAAGGACTAATGGGCAAGGATGTGATCGTACATCTTCAAGTTTACGAAGACCGCACTTTCACCTGGAACTGTCTGGGGCAGCCGGTGGACGACTTAATCCGCGAAAAAGCTGGTATCCAGAAGGGCAGCGGCAAACCGCACGTAGATAAAGTCGGCAAAATTACCCGGGCGCAGCTGCAGGAAATTGCCGAGGTTAAAAAAGACCAGCTAAATGCGATTGACATTGAAGGCGCTATGAAAGTTGTTGCTGGTACAGCCCGGTCAATGGGCGTAGAAATCGCCGACTAACTGGCGAAAATTTAATAGCCCCGATACCCGTCGGGGTTATTTTATGTCAAAGCTTGAAATTTTTAGACTTATTTTCATATGATAGTAAAGAATATTTTAGATAAATCCGTTAAAAAGGCGCTGGCAAATAACCAGCTTATCATCGCAAGAACCGACACAATTTACGGCGTTTTAGCGCGGGCAGATTCAGTCGAATCCATGAAAAAATTATACGAAGTCAAACAGCGCAGCCCGGAAGAATCGTCGATAATCTTAGTCGCGGACGTAAGCAGCATTCCCGGACTAACCAGCCAGCAGTGTAAAATCTATCAAGAATTATCCAACCATCGGCCGACCACAATCGCCATCCGCGTCAGCGATAGCTTTTTGCCGCACTTGCCGCGAAATAACGGGACGCTAGCGTTTCGCGCCGTACCGAATTCGCCGCTGGCCAGTTTGATAAAATCCACCGGCTACCTGCTGGCGCCCAGTGCTAACCCTAAGAGCTTGCCGCCAGCCAGGAATATTACAGAAGCAGCCGAATATTTTGGCGAAACAGTAGCAGTTTATGTTGACAGCGGGGAAGTGTCAGACATAAAACCATCGCAAATCGTCGCTTTTGGTGATGAAAATCAGATGATATATATTAGGAAATAAACTTCGCCCGCGCCAGAAACCCCCGCGCGGGCGAAAACTAACTATGAGAAGCCAGCCCTCCAAACGACAGCTGGCTCAGCCTGTCTTAAAACGGATGAGAGATGCTCAAATCCGGATATTTTTCAACGATTCGCAGCAGCTCGTTATATTTGGCAATTCGCTCCGAACGCGACATCGAGCCGGTCTTTATCTGGCCAGTACCCAAGCCAACCGCCAAATGCGCAATCGTCACATCCTCGGTTTCGCCAGAGCGGTGGCTCATCACCGTATTCCAGCCGGCATCTTTCGCCATTTGTACTGCCTGAATAGTCTCAGTGAGCGTACCGATCTGGTTCGGTTTGATTAAGATCGCGTTGGCGGCTTTTAGTTCAATGCCGCGCTTCAGCCGCTGGACATTAGTTACCAGCAAATCATCGCCGACCAGCTGGGCAAAGTTTCCTAATTCAGCAGTCAATTTTTGCCAATCCATCCACGCTTCCTCGTCCAAACCGTCCTCAATCGACAAAACCGGCACGCTTCCCAGCAGCGCCTTATACGTGCGAATCATCTCCTCAGCGTTCAGCACACGCTTTTCTGTCGCCAGATTATACTTTCCGTCTTTATACAATTCGCTTGCCGCCACATCCAGCGCAAAACCGAAATCTGTACCCAATTTATAACCAGCCTGTTCAATCGCCCGCGACAACAGCTGCATCGGCTCCATATTACCGCCGCGAACCTTTGGCGCATAGCCGCCCTCGTCGCCGACAGTTGTCGGATAATCCTCGGACTTCAGAATCTTCGCCAACGTGTGAAAAACTTCCGCGCTCATCTGCATCGCATCGGCAAACGTCGCCGCGCTAATTGGAATAATCATATATTCTTGAAAATCAGTCGCGCCGAGCGCGTGCTGACCGCCGTTCATCACGTTAATCATCGGCATCGGCAAAGACATCCTCGGCGAACCCGCCAAACTATTGACGTATTCAAACAACTCCATCTGGCGCGATTTAGCAGCCGCTTTCGCCACCGCCAGCGACACCGCTAGGATAGCATTCGCACCCAAGCGACCTTTATTCGGCGTGCCGTCCAGCTCGCGCATTTTTTGGTCAATTTTAATCTGATCAAACGGATCATCGCCCTTCAAAGCCTTGGCAATCTCTCCATTGACATGATTGACTGCCTGCAAAACACCTTTGCCGCCGTACGCCAGCTCATCGCTGTCGCGCAGCTCCACCGCCTCAAATGAACCAGTACTGGCGCCTGACGGCACTGCCGCCCGCCCAAACGAACCGTCGCTCAATACAACGTCCGCTTCCACCGTCGGATTACCGCGCGAATCTAAAATTTGCCGCGCATGAATGTCTGTGATTGTGATATTCGTATTTTCTTCCATAATTACTAGTGTAGCAAAAAATGGAAAAATATGTAATAATGCGCGTCTAAAATGTTTTTACTGATCTTGGTTGTTGCCAGCAGAGCCGCTGGGTTTTGCGTGCCGCTTGACAAAATCATACAAAAACTCTTCTGCTGTTCGAGCTCTCCCTCTGTAAATAATAACAGGCTCCTCTATAGTAACTTCTCCCAAAGCTGTGTCCGATTCAGGACTGTCGCACACTACCGCCTTAACCTCAGCGTTAGTCCTATCGCTTATGCCAAAAGTAAGCACAGGACCAATGCACTTTCTCGTTAAGATATGAACAGTCTCCTGAACGCTGCCGACTATTTCATCAAACACCTCCAAGCTCTCGCCAATAACGCGGCGATCGCCAGTGGCTCGTGAGAGTTCATCTGATGAGTAACCTTCAAGACTCGCTTCTGCAACACTATACAGTTCAGATGCAAGTCTCGATAATTTTTCTACTTCAGAAACTAGAAGCGGACAGTCTTCGCAAGATTTCGGCACATGTATCTTGGGGGGGGTGAATCCATCACCAAGACCAGCTTCTTGCATCATTTCCTCAAATTTACTATCATCCCCACCTGTACTACCATTTCTTTCCATAGATTATAATCCTAGTACACTCTACTAAATTTTGCAAATATATTATGTTATACAAATCAGCCACCTGCCAATACCGCTAAGACTCATCGTCGCCAGTATCACGGATTTCTTCTATCAAACCTTGACTAGTAACAGAATAATCTTCCTCGCCGCCATCAACAGGCTGCAAAGCACCTCTTAATCCGGAAATATACTGCTCCCGCGCTTCCTCTGGGTCATGCGTATCACCACAGACAGGCTTGTCGATACGCTCGTCGCCATACAGAGTAGGACTATCGCACATTGTAAGTGTAAGTTCAGCGATAGGACCAATACCAATACCTGGTACTGGTGCCGGTATTTTAGTTGTTAGAGGACCAGTACATCCTTTAGTAGCTTTATCAATTTCACTCTGAGCTTTGAGGACATCGCTTGCTTTATTATTATCTACCTCTTCATCAAGGATTGAATTTAATCCTTCCAGCACTTCATTAGCAGTTGAGCCTAATATTTCCGGAAATTCATTTGTACACCCAGAACTCTCTAACGTATTTCTTGCAAATTCAAGCGCGCCTATGCCCGGTGTTTTGTCTTTGGTACCTTCAGTAGAACTGTCTTTAATATAATTTGCATAAGGGCAGCCCTGACACTGCGACGGAATAACCACCCCAGACGAATCAGTTCCGTCACCAAGGCTCGCATCAGATTCTTTACTATCGCCATTTCTACCTGTAGGTTTATAAAATTCTTTCATTCTCCAATTCTACAACATTTTATTATTCCTTGCAATATTATTGTTTGCGTACGCTTCTTAATGAAATACAGCTACCCGAACAAACTTATGCTTGCTCTGGCAGCGGCAGTGTTATATAACTAGTCTTTATGGAACGCCGCCAGTTCAGAACCGCACGGATAGATTTACTTTCCGAGTTGGAAAAATCAGACTTTTGGAAAAATGTTGAAATTATAAACCGAGAATTAGCCGCCTATAGCAGCGAAGAGCCAGACGATATACCGCTGAAAAATCATCCTGACACGTTGGCGCTGAGACTCTTGGCGCGTCACTTTGACCCTCGATATCTGGGTGAGATAGCTACCGCGGCAATTGCCCGCAGACTGCCAGACGGCGGATTCGATATCAAACAAATAACCGGTAAACTGGGGTTATTTACTTACGCGACCATCACATCCGAAGAATGCGTTGGCGGCGTTAACATCGCGACCGACCAGCGCGTGGCAGCACTTCAAATCGGCGAAACAGCCGTTCCTTTGTCGCCAGAAACATTGCTGCAGCTTGATATAGAAAAGCCAACGCCAGATGAAGACCCGAACGATACATTCTCCTATATCATGAACCAAGTCCGCGAAATCGGCGCCCTGCGGACGAAACCAAGCTACCAGGCAGCCTCGCCAAGCGAGCAGACCACGCTTGAAATAAAAGCCGTCAAAGATATCAATCAATGTCTTGACGCTATTGCTAACGATAATACTGTATCAATTGTAACGCTGCACCCCGAACTGAAATACGATGATGACACAGCACGCGGCAGCATCCGCGCCCAAAATATTTCCGTAGAAATAAGGGATAATTATCCTCATTTTCTAATAATCGATACAGACAGCTTCGTTCATGCCATTCCGTACGGCGGCGTTATTGATATAGAGATAACTGACGAGCCGGTTGATATTGACATTAACGTTATTGATTTTTTTAATGATGAAACGATACGGAACAGGATAGATTATATCGAAAGCACAACGTATTGCTCCGAGGACGATTTAGCCGAGCTGATAAAGGATCTGGAGGAAACTATCGGCGATAATTTCTGCCAGGACGGCATATTTTCTGGAGCGGGTATGCTATATCGGAAAGAATCCTCGGGAGATATTAAAGGCGAAGACGCAAAGTTTACGCTATTATCCCAAGGTTTTGACGTGTTAGAAATAGACGGGGAGAGAAAACTGGTTATTGCTTTGGAAGATTCTAACAATCCGGCTGGTGATCCGCTCTATATTATCCCCGATACAACGCACTTTAACCAATGCGTTCGCAAAAACGCGCCGCGCGCCATGGAGTTTGAGCCCGACTGCGATTTGATAGAATGCTTACGCAGCGCCGCAAGTGCTGCAGAAAAACTGATTAAAAGCGATGATTTTATAAACGCTGACGATATTGAGGAGCAGCAAAGAATGTTTGACGAGGAAGAAGCTATTGATAAGGCGATGTCAAAGCTAGTCTACACCTTCGACAATTTATATCAAGGATATCAAATACGATGCACGGCCAAAAAATGCTGGGCTATCCCTGTTGACGTTTACGAATCATATTCTCCCAAAGACATTGCCAGCCTGCCAACTGCAACACTTGAGCCGGGCAAAGAGATATTTGAGATTAACGGCGATGCTGTTGAGTTTTTTGTACCGGAAATGATTGATCAGAAGGAAAAAATAACTTCGGCGGCAGATTTCCCGCTCAGTCGCGGGCAGCCAATGCTGCGAATTACAGATGCAAGCAGCGGCGAACCTACGTATTATCTCGTGCCAATTGATGGCTTTTTGAGCATCGCGCCAGTTGCATAAAACAAGGAAACGGCGGGCTAGTACGGAGGCTAGCCGCCGGCGTCCCATTATGCTATAATCAACCCATCATCAAATCAATGCTGGGAGGCAGATTCGCCCGGGGTGGCGAGTCGCCGCTTGTACCACAGAAAGGATTAGCATGGCCAAGAAAGCCGAGCTGCTGGAAAAAGCAGCAGAACTAAAATTAGCAGTCAGCGATAAGAACACTATTGCTGAGATTGAAGCGGCGATTGCCGAAGCTGAATCAGGTACGCCTGAGAGCAGTAAACCGTACGACGCCAAAGATAAAGACGTTATCGCCGAGCGCGAAGCTGTCGTTGCCAAGGCCGGCAAACGCAGCCAAAAAGCCCTCGACGAGGCTGCTGAAAAAGCCGAAAAAGAAGCCCGTAAAGAAGCTGGCGACACCACGCCGCAGTCCGACGACGCCGAAGCGCATGTTAAGAAAGGCCCGAAGCCAATCACGCGTCCACGCCTGGAGCGCCGCGGCAAAAAATATCAGGAAGCTGCCAAGAAGCTTGAGAAAAATAAACTGTACAGCCTTGACGAAGCGTTGAAACTGGCGACTGAGACCAGCCCGGTCAAATTCGACGCCAGCGTTGAAATTCACGTTCGCCTGGGCGTCGATCCGCGCCAAGCTGATCAGAACGTCCGCTCGACCGTAGCGCTGCCGCACGGCACCGGTAAAGACGTTCGCGTGGCGGTGTTCGCGCCAGAAACCGAACATGCCGCTGCCAAGAAAGCCGGCGCAGACATCATCGGTGACGAGGAATTCCTGAAGCAGCTAGACAAGGAAGAATTGAACTTTGATATCTTGGTCGCAACGCCGCAATATATGCCGAATCTTGGCAAGTACGCCCGGCTACTCGGCCCGCGCGGCTTGATGCCAAATCCAAAGTCCGGCACCGTTGCCACCGACGTCGCCAAGGCTGTGTCCGAAGCCAAAGCCGGCAAGGTTGAGTACCGCGTCGACAAGCAAGCCATCGTCCACTTGGCGGTTGGTAAAGTGTCGTTCGGCGCCGACAAACTGGCGGAAAACACCCGCGCTTTCCTCGCCAGCCTGAACGCCCAAAAGCCATCCAGCCTTAAGGGTATTTACGTCAAATCTATCGCCATTGCCACCACTATGGGGCCGAGCGTAAAGGTTGAAACTAGTTTGTAATATTGGTTTCGCGCGCGACGCACCCAAAATAGAATAACTCTGCCCAAGATATCCGGCGGAGTTATTTTTTGCTGGCAACTACCGCGCAAAACCCGCCAACTCGTCAATCGTAAAACTGCGCTTTTGCCCAGAAATAACCTCATCGCTGAGATTAAATTTCCCCGAACTATCCCTGAAAGCAATCGCCGCGCCGCCAGACAGCGGATAATATTTGCCGTCATCTCCGTAAGAAGCAAACACCACAATCCGGTCGCCTCTTTTCAGAGTCGGCACGCCTTCAACCATGTAATTAGCGTCGCCCGCAGCACCGCCCATAAGCGTAATAACGACCGTCCTGACATCGGCATTTTTCTTAACGATCCTCGTTAGCTTAACCCTGTAGTCAGTGTGTACATTCGGCGGCACGTTTTCGTCAGCTGTATCGCGACTTGATCGCACTGTACCATCGTCTATAACCACTCCCTCTGCTACCAGCGAAGCGTCTTTCGTGTTGACCATTGACTCCACAGACTCGTAAACTGGATGCAGAGCGGACGCTTGCACTGTTTGCGCCGGCGGATTTTTTTGAATACCAGCGCGGTGAAACAGTGCCAAATACAACATAACAGCAATAGCTGGCAACAATGCCGCTGCCGAAATAATTATTTCCTTCTTCTGTACAGAACTGCGTTTGCGCTTTTTCTTGTTTATATTCTTATTCATATCCAGCGCTTTGAGACTATCATAGTACTTATAGTTTTTCAAGATTAACCCCAAGCTAAATCCCGCTCGATAATTCTGGCAGAAAACGTCTTGCATCCCGTTGTCATTTCTGCTACAATTCTAAGGAACATTACCAAAGACAGCGGCGATTTGTATAAAAACAGATATAAAAATGCCGCCGAGGGATGAAACAAAACTGTTTTAATCACGTCTTTGGTAGTGCGAGAATCAAAGACGTTTTTTGATTCTCCATTACCGCACGTTAACAAATCGGTCGAATCACACAAGAACCAATCAAAGAAAGGATTTTTATGGCAATTTCACGCGATAAAAAACAAACTTTGGTTGCTGAACTAACCGAGCTTCTGAAAGACGCCAAAGGCACGGCATTTGCGCGGTACCAGGGGTTGAGCGTAGCTGAATTACAAGAGCTGCGCAAAGCTGCCCGCGAAGCAAACGTCGTTATCAAGGTGGTTAAAAACCGCTTGGTGCGCGTGGCGCTGCAGGACATTGACACCTACAAAGAGACCGGCACTGACTTATTAGCAGGTCAATTGGTCTACGCTATTAGCACCGAAGATGAGGTTATGCCAGCGAAAGTTTTGGACACGTTTGCAAAGACGCATCCAGCACTGCAGTTGGCCGGTGGCTTCTCAGGCGAAGGCTTGAGTATCAACGAAGCTGATATCAAGGCACTGGCAGGCTTGCCAAGCAAAGACCAGCTTATCGCCGAAGTGGTGGCACAATTGCTCTCACCGGTTCACGACACCGTGGGCGCACTTGGCGGCAATTTGCACGGCTTACTGGACGGTATCGAAGCCAAAGCTGCGGCTTAAGTTTAGCAATCAATCATCTACCTGAGTTCATAAAATCTTCAACGCCTCCTCTTTTCGCGCCGGGCGCTCACGCGCTCGGGCTGCAACGCTTTACCGGAGGCTTATGAAGATTTTACAAACTCAGAAATTAATTAATAATCTAAGGAGAATATCATGGCTGATATTAAAAAATTGGCTGATGAACTGGTCAAATTGACAGTTCTGGAAGTTAATGAATTGAAGAACTACCTGAAAGAAGAATACGGCATCGAGCCAGCTGCAGCCGCAGTCGCGGTGGCTGGCCCAGCTGCTGGCGGCGACGACGGCGCTGCCGAGGAAAAAACAGAATTCACCGTCACCCTGAAAGAAGTCGGCGCGCAGAAAGTTGCCGTCATCAAGGCCGTTAAAGAAATCACCGGCCTGGGTCTGGGCGAAGCTAAGGCTATCGTTGACGGCGCTCCAGCACCAGTCCTGGAAAAAGTTTCTAAAGACGAAGCTGAAGCAGCTAAGAAAAAGCTGGAAGAAGCTGGCGCAACCGTCGAGCTTGCGTAATTTGTTTGATTTTACAACCGATTTGTTTTCGTTTTACCGTCGCCTGCTTATTGCGGGCGGCGGTTTTGATTAGGCCAATTATTGAAATCCGCGTCCTAAGGTGCCATAATGTAACCATAATGAACAGCTTATCAACCCAAAGCTACAAAGGTTCGCGGGATTACTTTCCCGAGGATAAACGCTTGCAAAATTACATCTTTAACATTTGGCGCAAAACAGTGGAAAGTTTTGGCTACGAGGAATACGGAGCGCCGCTGCTGGAGCCGCTGGATATTTATTTAGCAAAGTCAGGCCAAGAACTGGCGGGCGAACAAACATACGCTTTTCAGGATCGCGGCGGACGAATGGTAGCGATCAGGCCGGAGATGACGCCGTCAATCTCGCGGATGGTAGCAGCGAGGCGGCAGGAAATGCCAATGCCGGCACGGCTGTATTCAATCGCCAATTTTATGCGCTACGAACGGCCGCAGCGGGGCAGAGAGCGCGAGTTTTGGCAATTAAACGCCGATCTGTTCGGCGTAGACGGCGCCATAGCCGACGCAGAAATTATTGAGATGGGACACGCCAGTATAATCAATTTCGGCGCCAAGCAAGACATGTTCACCGTGCGAGTCAATCACCGCCAGCTAATCAACCGGCTGATGGACGGATATTTGAAACTGGATATCGTTGGCGCATCAATGATGACCAAGTTGCTTGACAGAAAAAATAAAATTTCCGCAGAGGAATTTAAGCAGCAAGCAGTTGAGATTTTCGGCAGCCAGGCAAACGAGGGCCTGCCAAAACTTGCAGAAATGATCGGCATAAAATCGGTGAATGACTTGCCGGAGGAATTAGCTGACGATCCCAGCGTTAAGCAGATTCGCGAAGTCATGGATTTGCTGGTTAAAAAAGGTATAAAAAACGCCATATTTGACATAACGCTGATGCGCGGATTGGATTATTATACCGGTACCGTGTTCGAGTTCTTTGATAATTCGCCGGAAAACAACCGGGCGCTGTTCGGCGGCGGCAGATACGACGGCCTAGTCGGACTGTTTGGCGTTGAGCCGATAGCCACAGTTGGCGTTGGTTTGGGTGCAACGACGATGCAGCAATTTCTGGAAGTCCACGGTTTGCTGCCGCAACTAGCATCGCACACCGATGTTTATCTTATCCCCATAGACAAAGAATCGCTGCCCGGCGCTGATACACTGGCGCAAAAACTGCGGGCCGAAGGCGTAAAAGCTGAACTGGACATCACCGGCCGCAAACTAGATAAACAGATAAAAACTGCCGCTAAAAAACAAATTCCATTCGCAGTATTCATCGGCGAAGATGAAATTAAAAACGGCATGTATACGGTAAAAAATCTGGCAGAGTCGAACGAACAAAAAGTTGACTTTGACAGAATGATCACAATTGTCAAAGATCGGCGCTATGACAGCGACGATGACGACTCTCTATTTGAGATATAACCGTATCTCTGTTATAATTAGTGTCTATGAAGACGACTGTAAAAAAATCATCAGACACCAAAGTCCAATTGTCGGTTTCTTTGGAACCGAGCGAATTGGCAGCTGCCGAGCAAGTTTCCCTGGCAAAATTGGCGCGCAATATTAAAGTTCCCGGATTTCGCAAAGGTAAAGTACCCGCCAGCGTTGCCGCCAAGCACGTTAGCCCAAGCGCTTTACAGGAGCAGATTTTAGAAAACGCCATCTCTAAAGCCGTCGCCGAGGCCTTCATTAACGAAGACATCCAAGCGCTGGAGCGCCCAAATGTCGAGGTTAAAAAGTTTGTACCTGGCGCGGAACTAGAATTTACAGCCGAAGCAGTAGTTGTGCCGCCGGTCAAGCTGGGCGATTATAAAAACCTGAAAGCCAAAAAAGCCGCCGCTAAAGTCGAGGCTAGCGAAGTTAACGAAGTAATTGAACGCATCCGCCAAAGCTATGTTAAGAAAACCGAAGCCAAGCGCGCCGCGAAAAACGGCGACGAAGTAATCATCGATTTCACCGGTAAAAAGGACGGCACGGCGTTTGACGGCGGATCGGCTAAAGATTTCGCCCTGAAGCTAGGCAGCGGGCAATTTATTCCCGGGTTTGAAGAGGGAGTGGCCGGTCATAAAGCAGGCGACGAATTTGACTTGGAATTGACATTTCCGAAGGATTATCACGCTAAAGAAATGGCTGGACAAAAGGTTGTATTTAGCGTCAAACTGCACAAAGTAAACGAGCTAGAATTACCGAAACTTAACGATGAATTTGCCGCCAAATGCGGGCCATTCACTGAAATGAAAGAACTAAAGGCCGACATCAAGCGCGAACTAGCAGAGCAGAAAAAACGCGAAGCGGAAGAAAAATTGAAAGACGAGCTGGTTAGCGAACTGACAGAACTTAGTAAGGTTGCGCTGCCGGAACTGCTGATTGAAGATCAGCTGCGGTCGATAAAACAGGATTTGATGCAGAATTTGGCATACCGCGGGCTGTCGTTTGATAGTTATTTAAGTTCGCAAAAGTTCAAAGACGAGGACGATTGGCAGCAAAAGGAAGCTCGTCCAGCAGCTAAAAAGCGGGTGAAAGCCGGATTAGTTTTAGCTGAATTATCGAAAGTATTAAAAATCGAAGTGTCGCGCGAAGAATTACTGGAGCAAATCAGCGTATTCAAACAGCAGTACGGCAAGGACGCCAAAACCGCCGCCCAGTTTGACAATCCAGATGTTCACCGCGACATTGCCAACAGAATGATCACCGATAAGACCGTCGATAAGCTCGTGAAGCTGAATTCGTAATTTCGGCGAATTTGGTTTACGGTAAATTATAAATAACTTGATAATATGTCAAGCGAATTAGCTCAGGGTCTTTTAGGCAGAACAGACAAAATATCCAGGCGATATCTCCTTGAGGCTATTGCTTTTGGCGGTGGGTTGGCGATTGGATATTCTTGGTTGTCTGGCGACAGCCCGCACATCCCCACGCCTGGCGTATATCAGGAAAGAAACCCTCAATTTTCTCCAGTCACCGTCAATCTGGGCGTCGTGACGGTTGCCGCCGACGGTATGGCCCGTTATGATGGCGACGATAAAATCAGAAGAGACGTAATCGAGCAAACTACCCGAATTACCCATACAACCAGCGGCGCGTACCATTTTAATACCACATTATTCAGCAGCAACGCCAAACCTGACAGTTCGCGGCAAACTGAAGAGGGAACGACAGAAGCATATTATTCCAACGACCAGCTGGAAGAGATAGCAAATAAATATCGCCCTAAATTAGGCAGAACCGCGATAGTGATGGTGGTTGTCGACTGCGCAGGTATAGAAAACGATAGCATTGGCGGTCAGGCTATATATAACGGCGAAGGGTTTGACCCCTGGATTCGCATACCAACAGGAGCTAAACCCGGCAGCGGCACTTACGCGCATGAAATCGGTCACCTTCTCAGTCCCAGAGGTTTGGGCGAGGGCTTGGGGCATGAGCGAGTCATGAACTGCCGGCTGGAAGACGCAAACGGTCATCCAACGCAGCTGTACGCGGTTGACACTATCCAAAACCTAATCAGCAGTGGCTGCGGACTGATTAAGAACTACGATAATACAGTCGATCAATACGCATCGCCGCGCTCCGTCATGGGGAACTCCGAGGCATACAAAGAAGCAGGACCGGAAGGGCGCCCGATTTATTCGCCGGCAAACATAGCCTTTCTGGATCCGCGCCGGCGCGTCATCCGCGCTGAACCGAAACCAGGCACATATCCGCTGTCCTATGAACCGAGCAAGCTGTTCGGGGTAGAAATACTGCTGCCGAAAGATCATGCGTTGAAACAGGTACTGCCAGACGCCGACACGCTGTTCTTCGGGCCAATTGTCCAAAGCGTAAAAGATGAAAACACGCCGTTTGAGTCTGCTGATGCACAGAAAATGATCGGCGTATTTGCTACCTGGAACGACGGCAGAGAGACAGCGCTGCTGGATATTAGCCTATTTCGCGACATCATCCCCGGCGACAACACAGAGAACGTAATCTACGCCGATGAACAGCTGAATATCGTTGTTGTGTCAGGATACGGCGCTGAAGGAGAATATATGAGGATTATAGAACTAGACACCCCTGAAGGACGAGCAGCGCTGGAAGAAGCCAAGCAACTCACCAGCGAACGCAACCAATTATTATTAGACGCCAGAAGACCAGCCAGAAGAATACCCAGAAAGGACAGCAGGGCAATCGACCGTAAACATTAGACAAATTATGGTATAATATATAATATGAACAAACCAACCAACTACCTCATCCCCACCGTTATCGAAAAGTCGGCCGACGGCGAACGGGCGTTTGATATCTATTCACGCTTGCTTAATGAGCGGATTATTTTCCTCGGCGAGGAAGTTAACGAGCACACCGCCAACAGCGTGGTAGCACAGCTACTACACCTGGCGTACGTTGATCCAGAGGCGGATATCTCGCTCTACATCAATAGCCCGGGCGGCAGCGTCTATGACGGCATGGCGATTTACGACACCATGAATTTTATCAAGCCAGACGTGGCGACTTATGGCATCGGCTTGCAGGCCAGTATGGGCGCGTTTCTACTCAGCTCTGGCGCTAAAGGCAAGCGGTTTTGCCTGCCGCACGCCAAGGTAATGATCCATCAGCCGTCTTCTGGCACGCGCGGCAAGGTGACCGACATGGAAATCGACCTGAAGGAAACGCTGGAAGTGAAGGAAATGCTGGCGAAAATCATGGCCAAAAACACCGGCCAGAAACTCTCTAAAGTCAAGGCCGACATGGAGCGTGACTACTGGATGAGTCCTCAGGAAGCGGTAAGATACGGGCTGGTAGATAAGGTATTGAGCAAATTGTCATAGATTTGACAGCTTTTGTATCACTAGTATATTGCAATTGTATAGTATTTGCGCTATAATCGCTTTATGAGTAGCACACAATTAACCATCCGCACCGACGAAGAAACTAAAACCGCCATTGCCCAGTTTGCTAAAAAACTAGGGCTCAGTACTAGTGCTTTCGTGATGGCAGCTGCCCGCGAGGCGATGGAAAACGGGCGGGTGACGCTCAGCGCGCCGCTGGAGCCAACGCCGTATTTGAAGGAGATTATCGAAGAAGTGGAGCAGGATATTGCAGAGGGCAATTATCACAAATTTAGCTCCGCCGAAGAATCGCTGGCTTTTTTAGACAAGGCAATGCGTGATGATAGCTGATTATTCACGTCAGTTTATCAAACAATTTCGCAAGCTAGACACAAAAACGCAGCTAAAAGTAAAGAAGCATGTTGCGCTGTTCATGAAAAACCCGCACGCCGCCAAACTGCGCCGTCACGCCTTGACCGGTGAATACAGTGGACATTATTCCATTAGTGCTGGTGGCGACCTGCGGCTGCATTTTCGCTATTTGTCAAGCGACACGGTTATCTTTACCGCTGTCGGCAGCCACGCGCAGCTGTATAAGTAGCACCCTCACTGCGTCGCCAAAATCACCGCCAATTCTGCTTGCGGTTTTAATGATATATTGCCATAATTGATACAAGACTAAGGAGGGGTTATGAGGCAATATTTAGACGCCCTGCGGCATGTCCGTGATAATGGCGTGAAAAAAGGCGACCGGACTGGCACTGGTACGACGGAAGTGTTTGGCGTGCAGACGCGGTATGATTTGGCGGATGGGTTTCCGGCCATGACTACCAAGAAACTGTATTTTAATAGCGTGGCGCACGAACTGCTGTGGTTTCTCAAAGGCACGGGCAACATTGAATATTTGGCGCAAAACGGCGTGCATATTTGGGACGAGTGGCCGTATAAGAATTATTTGGAAAAAACCGGCCAGAACATTCCGGAGATCAATGGCGAGGAGTGGCGCGCTGGTATGAAAGAATTTATCGGTAAAATCGCGGCTGATCACGCGTTTGCTGAAGCGTGGGGCAACTTGGGGCCAGTCTACGGCGTGCAGTGGCGGAAATGGCCAGACGGCAAGGGCGGAACGATTGACCAAATCCAAAACGCCATTGACATGATACAGAACAACCCAACGTCGCGGCGCAATATTGTCAGTGCCTGGAACGTGGCGGAGATTGATGACATCGTGCAGTCGGGCGGACTGCCGCCATGCCACACCATGTTCCAGTTCAATGTTCGGCCAGGCGGGGACGGCGAGAAAGATAAGCTGGATTTGGCGCTGACCCAGCGTTCGGCGGACATGTTCCTCGGCGTGCCGTTTAATATCGCCAGCTATGCACTGCTGCTATCAATGATCGCCCAGGTAACTGACAAACAGCCCGGCGAGTTTATCCACACGCTGAATAGCGCGCATATTTATAACAATCACCGCACGCAGGTTGACGAGCAGTTATCGCGCCGTCCGCTGCCGCTGCCGAAACTGTGGCTAAATCCAGACATCAAGAATATCGACGATTTCACCATTGATGATATTCGCCTAGAGGGGTATGAACACCATCCACCGATCAAGGCGCCAATTGCGGTGTAATCACACCCAAGATTTACGCACGCTTTCGTGACTGCGGCATATTTGGTTCTGGTAGACCAATATAGGCAGGTGTACGAGCAAGACTACCTTCGCCAGTAGTACGGTTGTACGATATTGTTGCAATCCTGCCGACTGTGATAGTTCTGCCATCCTTTCTTCTCACCGTCTCTGCCACGAATGCTCTGCCTTCACATTTTTTAGAATCGCCTTCTACTGGCTTAATATCACCAATAGGCAAGCCTTTCATATGATGCGGCACGCCCTTTGTGTCTGTTACTGTAAAATCCTCAATCGTTCCCCCAATAATGGGCATGTGTACTTCTTTATCCATGTTTGCTATTATAGCAAAAAACATAACCATTGTCAAGCCAAAAACTCTAAGCAGTCCGTTGGTACGTTACAAAATCAAAATCATACTTATTTTCAGCGTCAGCGGGATGGTGGACGCGGCTAGTTTCCCGCCAGACAGCCATGTCCAGTTTCGGGAAAAAAGTGTCCGCATCCGGGAATGACGCGTCAATTTCTGTGGCGTAAATGGTGTCAATTTCCGGCGTTTTCAGCGCATCGCCGTACACCTGCGCGCCGCCAATAATGAACGTCGGGTAGCGCGACAATGCCAGGGCGCTCGGCAGATTCATGGCGGTCAGCACACCCTTAACGCCCGTTGGCCGCGAGGAAATAACGATGTTTTCGCGCTCCGGCAGCGGACGACAGCCGATTGATTCAAAGGTTTTTCGGCCCATGATGATGTCGCTACCTTTGGTTAGTCGCTTGAAGTGCGCCAGATCCGCCGGCAAGCTCCGTCCCCACGGTAAATCGCCGCCCCGACCAATGGCGCGGTTGGTATCATAAGCAACGATGATGGCTTTCTCCATAACCCCAGTCTAGCATGATGTAAAATTTACGAAAAGCTTGCCCGAGCGGGCAAATATTGCCATAATAGAATCACTCGGGGGAGTGAGGTAAGATAAACAAGAGGAGGCGCGGCATGAGCGTGTATTCAAACCGGGAAATTTTGGCAGCGGTCGAGGAGGGGACGATCGTCTGTACACCGTTTACCCCGGACAATGTGTCAGAAGCTAGCCTAGATTTTACGCTGGGGCATTATTTTTATAAACAGGAATTTGACGATCAGTCAAGCGTCTATAATCCATTTGACGAAGCGGAGGTGGCGCGGTATTTCAAGGGGCCGCTGATGGCGATACCGCACGCCGAATGGTGCGAACATAACGGCTTTACGCGGTTTCGTAATATTCCGGATGAGCATCCGATCATTGTACTGCGTCCTGGCGAGCGGATTTTGGCGCATACCCATGAGTTCGTGGGTATTCGGGCGCATGGCGGCGCGGCTGAGGTGAAGAGCCGCAGCTCGTGGGGTCGCAACGGCGTGGCGGTGTGTTTTGATGCGGGCTGGATCGACCCCGGTTATATCAATCGAATTACGCTCGAGATCTACAATTTGAACAAGCATGAAAGTGTGGTCTTGCCAGTCGGCGAGCGCATCGGACAGTTGATTTTTCATCATACCGGACCGGTGGATGGCGGCTACGCTGACGGGCGCGGCGGCATTAGCGGCAAATACCAGCACACCGACGACCTTGCCGAGCTTGTCCGCAGCTGGCGTCCAGAAACGATGCTACCGCGAGCGTTTAAGGATCAGCGGCGGCTACCGATAGAAATTAGCAACCTAAGCAAAGGAATTAAATAATGCGATCAGGCACAACTGCCCGCCGATGGGCGAACGAGAAACGGTATCATAAACACAAAAAAGCTCATAAAAACAGCGGCTGTGCTTTTTGCGCCCTAATAGACAACCCGAACAGTCAGGAAGTTATCGAAGAGACAGCGCACTGCCTGATAATTACCAATCCGTTTGGCTACGATATTTGGGATGGCTGCGGTGTGATTGAGCATTTCATGATTATTCCTAAAAAGCACACGGCATCGCTGAACGATTTAAGCGACGAAGAGAAAATTGACTATATGAACCAGATTGCGCGATTTGAGGCTGATGATTACTCTATTTATGCTCGATCGCCAGGAAATAAGACGAAATCAGTAGTTCACCAGCATACCCACTTGATAAAAATTGATAATAAGCCTAAAAGATGGCTGATATTTTTGAAAAAGCCGCATATTTTAATTGGGAGGTAAGCGGTGAGTTGTGTGGGGAAATATATCGTCATCGAAGGCAACGACGGCACCGGCAAGTCAACACAAGTAGCGAAGCTGGCGGATTATTTTCGAGAGCGCGGACAGACGGTTTGCGTGGTCGAAGAGCCAGGCAGCGATGATCCAGAAAAATCAACGCCGATAGCTAATGAACTACGAAACGTCATTAAAAACGGCGATTTGGCGCGGTCGGCGGCCATTAACGTAGCATTATTTTCGGCGGCGCGGCGGGAGTTGTGGCGAGAGAAGATTCGGCCAGCTTTAGAGCGCGGAGAAATTGTCCTGAGCGCGCGCAATTATATTTCAACGCTGGTTTATCAGGGTCGAGGTGAAGGATTTGACGAGGCGGAAATCCTGCGGCTAACAAAATTATTTACCGATGAGAAATATTTACACCCAGACGTTATGATCGTTCTGAGCCTGAGCCATGACAAGCGGGCAAAGCGAATCGCCATGCGCGGCGAGCTAAAAAATCCCGACGCTTTTGAGTCGCGCGGGCAGAATTTTCAAGAGAAAATTACCAATGGCTATCTGAAAATTGCCAAGGACTACGAGATTCCAGTCGTCTTAGCAGATGGAAGTGTTGAAGAGGTTCATGATATGCTGATTGATGAGATTAAGGCAAATGGAGGAATTGATGTTTGAAGAGCTACAAATAAGCAGACTGACACCAGATGAAGTCGACAACAAGACTACACAGGATATCTGTGATATATGGTCGGGCGCCAAAAGTCTTACTGATGGAAAGAAGACAGATCCTGGGTTGATGCGTATTATTTATGGTAACAATAGTCCAGACAATTTACGGCGTGAGGCGTGTAAGTGTGATTCTGGAACTTATGCAGTAAAAAGGCTCGGTAGCGGTTTACTAGCTGCTGCGAGAATTACCATTGTAACGAGTAGGATGGCTCCGCAATATGGCGATAGTCAAGCGGGTAGGCCTATGTATATGGAGATTTTTGGCGCGAGTGATGATGCTGAAGAGGCTTGGCCAGACTATCTCCAGAGTATGGTAGATCAGGCACGAAAGGATTTTGGTCGATCTATGGGGAGTAGGGTTACTAAGCTTTGTGCTTACGCCTCTCCTGATGCCGATAAAAGATTTGGTGATGCTGTTAGGGATATTAATCCTCGTACTTATGAAAAGCATGGTGGAGAGAAAGGGTCGTTTGGCGATGTTGGTGGAGTAGCCAGATTTTACTTTCGGCATGATGTGGAGTTTGATGTTCCTCAGGCTAGTCGCATACGTGAAGCTCTAGGTAGCGCTGCTCGCCCACTACTGGGTACTTTTAGAAATCCACTCGGTAGTCCTGTTCCAGCTCGCACTGGGTCTACTGAAGAAATTCCAGTTGCCGCTTAATAAATCCCCGTAAAAACCCCTTGATTTTATTGACGATCTCCGTCATAATGAGTACTCAGAGAAGTAGTGTATTCATGGCGGGTGAAAATTGCGAGCGGGCAAATCGTGGTTTTAGGCTATGGATTAGAGATCTTCACGGCCGTCTATTAACCACTAAACAAAGCGAGGAGTGTTTACGCCTGTGGCAAAAAAACCATCCACAAGCAGCGATCGCGTCTATTTCACCTCTGGTGATAACGCCCTGCCGCTGCCAAACTTAATCGCTCACCAAAAAGATTCTTGGCGCTGGTTCGTCGAGGAAGGTTTGAGCGAAATATTTTCAGAAATTAATCCAATCAATGACTACACTGGTCAAAAATTGTCGCTAAGATTTGGCAAATATTATTTTGGCGAGCCAAAAAGCACCGACCAATTTGCCAAAGAAAACAACTTGACGTTTGAGGCGCCGCTGCACGCCACAGTGGAATTGACCAATAAAACCTCCGGCGTGGTTGAGGAGCAGGAAATTTACCTCGGCGATTATCCGTGGATGACTGACCGCGGTACGTTCATTATTAACGGCACGGAGCGCGTGGTCGTTAGCCAGTTGATTCGCTCGGCGGGTGTGTTCTTTACGGCTGATACAATCAACGGAAGAAGATTCTACGGCGCTAAAATGATTCCAGGCCGCGGCGCTTGGCTGGAGCTGGAAACAGCGCCAAACGGCGTAATTTACGTAAAAATTGACCGGCGGCGCAAGATGCCGATTACCACTCTATTGCGAGCATTAGGCTATCCAAAAACCAGCGAGATTAAAGAATTATTTACCGACATTGACACCGGCGATGTGAAATATATAGAGGAGACGCTAGATAAAGACGCAGCCCGCGGCGCGAACGAAGCGCTAATTGAGGTTTACCGCCGCCTGCGGCCGGGCGATCTGGCGACGGTTGATAACGCCCGCCAGATGATTGAGCGGATGTTCTTTGATTTCAAACGGTTTGATTATTCCCGGGTTGGCCGTTACAAACTGAACCAGCGCCTGGGCTTGGATGTGGCCAACACGACTGAAAACCGGACATTCCAGATGAGCGATTTGGTGGCAATTATCCGCGAACTGATCCGGCTTAACAACACCCAGGAACCAGCCGACGATATCGACTCGCTTAGCAACCGGCGTATTAAACTAGTCGGCGAATTGGTTGCCCGCCAGTTCCGCGTCGGTATGCTCAGGATGCAGCGCAACGCCATGGATCGAATGAGCGTGGCAGATTTGGAAAACGTTACGCCAAGCCAATTGATTAACGCCCGCCCAGTGGTTGCTGCGGTGCGCGAATTCTTTACCAGCTCGCAGCTAAGCCAGTTGATGGACGAAGTTAATCCATTGTCAGAGCTCAGCCACAAGCGCCGATTGAGCTCCATGGGGCCTGGCGGTTTGAGCCGCGAACGCGCTGGTTTCGACGTGCGCGACGCCCACCCAACGCACTACGGCCGCATTTGTTCGGTGGAAACGCCGGAAGGCGCTAACGTCGGTCTGGTGCTGAACTTGGCGACCTATGCCAAGGTTAACGAATACGGATTTATTGAAACGCCGTATCTTCGCGTTAAAGACGGCCGGGTAACTGACGAAATTGTCTACCTGGATGCTTCGCAGGAACTGGGCGAAGTCATCGCCGACGCCGGCGAAATCCTGAACGAAGACGGCACTTTCCGCGACGAGCGCGTTAATGCCCGCAATAACATGCAGCCATCGCAAGTTGACGCCACCCAGGTCACTTTCATGGACGCAGCGCACCGGCAGATTTTAGGCTCAACTGCAGCGCTGGTGCCGTTTGTCGAGAAAAATCGCCAAGACCGAAGCTTGACCGGATCAAACATGCAGCGGCAGGCTGTGCCTTTGCTTATGCCGCAGCCAGCGACAGTCGGTACTGGCATCGAGCGCGACGTAGCAAAGAATAGCGGACATCTGATTTTAGCAGAAGCTGACGGCGAAGTTGTCAAGGCTGATGCCGATGAAGTTCATGTCAAATATGCCGATGGTGTTAAAATTTACGAATTGCGCCATTTTGTTAAGAATAATGACGACCGCTGCTATAACCAAAAAACGCGCGTTAACCGCGGTGATCGCGTAGAAAAAGGCGATGTCTTGATCGAAGGCGCATCAATCGCCGAGGGAGAAATCGCGCTGGGCCGCAATTTGCTGGTCGCTTTCATGCCATGGGGCGGCTACAACATGGACGACGCCGTGATCCTAAGCCGGCGCCTAGTACAGGACGACGAACTAACCAGTATCAATATTAAAGATTACAATGTTGAAGTCCGCGAAACCAAGCTGGGGCCGGAAATCGTCACCCGCGATATTCCGAACGTATCGGAAGACAGTCTGCGCCACTTGGATGAAAACGGTATCGTGCAGATCGGCTCCGAAGTAAAAGCCGGCGACGTGCTGGTCGGTAAAATTACACCAAAGGGCGAGCAGGAACTTTCGAGCGAAGAACGATTACTACGGGCAATCTTCGGCGAGAAAGCTAAGGACGTACGCGATACATCGCAGCGCATGAACAATGCTGGCGGCGGCAAGGTTGTCGGCGTCAAGATCTTCAGCCGGGAAAACGGCCACGAATTGAAAGCTGGCGTCTTAATGCAAATTCAAATCTTCGTAGCACAGCTGCGCAAGATCAGCGTCGGCGACAAGATGGCAGGACGCCATGGTAATAAGGGTGTCGTCGCTAAAATTTTGCCGGTGGAAGACATGCCGTTCATGGAAGACGGTACGCCAGTTGACGTGATTTT
Organism: uncultured Candidatus Saccharibacteria bacterium; assembly: GCA_963515045.1. Taxonomy (GTDB): domain Bacteria; phylum Patescibacteriota; class Saccharimonadia; order Saccharimonadales; family Saccharimonadaceae; genus Nanosynbacter. Next base: position 53,377 of record CAUPWH010000002.1, read on the forward strand.
GAACCCGCTGGGCGTGCCAAGCCGCATGAACCTGGGACAGTTGTTCGAAACGCACCTCGGCATGGCAGCCAGGGCTTTAGGCTACCGCGTAGCAACACCGTCGTTTAACGGCGTTAGCGACCAGCAAATCTCCGACGAGTTGGAAAAAGCAGGTTTTGCCCGCGACGGCAAGAGTCAATTGTTTGACGGCCGCACTGGCGAAGCGTTTGAAGAGCGTACTACGGTCGGCGTCATGCACATGATCAAGCTGCACCACATGGTCTCTGATAAAATTCACGCCCGTTCGACCGGTCCGTACACCATGGTCACCCAGCAGCCGCTCGGCGGTAAGGCGCAGAACGGTGGTCAGCGCCTCGGCGAAATGGAGGTGTGGGCATTGGAAGCTTACGGCGCCGCTTCGACGCTGCAAGAAATGTTAACCATCAAGTCCGACGATGTCTACGGCCGCGCTAAGGCGTACGAGTCAATCATTAAGAGCGAGCCGATTGTCGGGCCGAAGCTGCCGGAATCGTTCAACGTGCTGGTCAAGGAATTGCAAGGATTAGGACTCAGGGTTGATTTAATTGACGATGACGATACGGTTGATGCTGAACATGTCATCGCTTCAAGCGGCCCGGCCGATAAAACCGTACCGCAAACCGCAAACGACGAAGATGACGATGATGATCAAATTTATCTGGATGAATCAGATGATATCGGTGACATTGATGACGGCGTCAGCGTACAAGATATTGATGAAGTAGAAGAAATAAAGGAGGAGGCGTAAGATGGCGCAATTTGCATTTAACGCCACAGGCATTAGCGATTTTAACGCGGTACGCTTGGTGGTTGCCAGCCCGGAAGATATCCTAAAGTGGAGCCACGGCGAAGTCACTAAGCCGGAAACGATTAACTACCGCACCCAAAAGCCAGAGCGCGACGGCTTGTTCTGCGAGCGAATCTTTGGCCCGGTCAAGGATATCAATCCGCACGATTCCAAGCTCAAGGGCGTACGTTCGCGCGAGGCCGCAGTCGATAAAAACGGCGAACTAGTCACCAAATCAATTGTCCGCCGCGAGCGCATGGGCCACATTCAACTAGCCGCGCCAGTGGCACACATCTGGTTTATGCGCGGTACGCCGAGCGCCATGAGCCAGCTGCTGGGCATGACCGTCCGCAACATTGAGAAAATCGTTTACTTTGCCACGTACGTTATCCTGAACGTCGACGAAGAAACTCGCGATCAATACCTGGCGGATCTGGAGGCGGAAACTGATTTGGCGCGTAAAGCCATTAAAATTCGCTATGAGAAAATGGCGGAGGAAGACGGCGCTGATATCAAGCAGCTAGCCAAAGAGCAGAGCCGCGAAGTTGAGGAGCTGGAAGAAAATTACATTGGCAAGAAGTCGCAATTGGAAGGCTTAAATAAGGGTGCGTTGATTTCAGAGACTGAATATCGCAATTTGCCGGAAGAATACGACGAGCTGATTGAGGTTGGCATGGGCGCAAGCGCGGTGAAGGCGCTGCTCGATGAAATCGACCTGCCGAAGCTCATCGCTAAATTGACCGAAGAAGCCGAGGGCGCGAAAGGCCAGCGGCAGAAGAAATTGCTCAAACGCCTGAAAATGTTGGAAAGTATGGAAACTGCCGGCATTAAGCCGTCCAGCCTGTGTATGACCGTTCTGCCGGTGATTCCTCCGGATCTTCGCCCGATGGTGGCTCTAAGCGGCGGCCGGTTCGCGACATCAGATTTGAACGATTTGTACCGCCGGATTATCAACCGTAATAACCGCTTGAAGAAGTTGGTTGAGTTGAATGCGCCGGAAGTGATTCAGCGTAATGAAAAGCGCATGCTGCAGGAAGCAGTTGATGCTTTGATTGACAATTCAGCGTCGCGCGGTCGGGCAGTCAGTTCGACTGGCGGTCGCCGCAGCTTGAAGAGCTTGAGCGACATGCTAAAGGGTAAGCAGGGCCGATTTCGCCAGAACCTGCTCGGTAAACGCGTCGACTATTCTGGCCGCTCGGTGATCGTGGTTGGTCCAAAATTGAAGATTCATCAATGCGGTTTGCCAAAACAAATGGCGCTAGAGCTATTCAAGCCATTCGTTATCAGCTGGCTGATTAAGAATGAATTTGCCCATAACATCCGCTCGGCGTCGCGCCTAATTGAGTCGGGCGAGGCGGTGGTTTGGGATGCGTTAGACTCAGCAATTGAAGGTAAGTACGTGCTGCTTAACCGCGCGCCAAGCTTGCACCGATTGTCAATTCAGGCTTTCCAGCCAGTTCTGGTCGAAGGCAAGGCAATTCAGTTGCACCCGCTGGTGGCGAACGGATTTAACGCCGATTACGATGGCGACCAGATGGCAGTTCACTTGCCGCTATCGAAGGAAGCGCAAGCCGAGGCGCGCGACCTGATGAGCGCCACCAACAACCTGCTGAAACCTGCCGACGGTTCGCCGGTACTTAACATCAGCCAGGATATCGTGCTAGGTAACTATTACTTAACCTACGACAAGCCAGCCGCGCAAACCGATAACATCAAATCGTACAGCTCGGTTTACGAAGCGGAAATGGCATATGACAACGGCGTAATTCATTTGCAAACGCCAATTCGTATTTTCGCCAAAGGCGCGATACGCAGCACAACACTGGGCCGCGTCTTCTTCAATGAAATGCTGCCGGAGGATTTTCCGTACGATAATAATGTCCAGTCAAAGAAACAATTGAAGAAAGTTTTGGCGCAAATATTTAACAAATACGGCGCCGAGGAAACTGCCAAAATCGCCGATCGCATGAAAGGCCAAGCCTTCCGCTTCGCCACGACTGCTGCCGTGTCTACTGGCAAGGACGACTATCTACACTTTGATGAGATTGCCGAATTCGTAGCAGAAGGCGACGCTCGAACTGCATTGATTTCCGATCAATATGATCAAGGTTTGGTGACCGAAGACGAGCGTTACAACTTGACTGTTGCCAACTGGCGCGGCATTGACAATAAGATTTCCAAATTTTTGCAAGACCAGCTGCAACACATGGACACCAGCATCTCGGTAATGGTCAACTCCGGCGCCCGCGGCGACATTTCCAACGTGAAGCTAGCCAGCGCCATGATCGGTATTCAGGTGGACGCCGCCAACCGCGAAATTGAGCTGCCAATTCGCTCCAGCTACAAGCACGGCTTGTCTAGCCTGGAGGCGTTCGTGGCGACGCGCGGCGCGCGCAAGGGCTTGATTGATACAGCATTGAAAACTGCTGACTCCGGCTACTTGACGCGGCGTTTGGTTGACGTAGCGCAAGATGTCTTTACAGTTGAAGATGAAGCTGGCGACGACGAAGGATTTGCCATTTATCGTTCGGAAACCGAAGAGACGATGATCGACTTCTCGAATCGCTTGGCAGGCCGCTACACTGCTGAAGATGTGCCGGGCCATATCAATAAGAACGAATTGATTACTCGGGAAATTGCCGACTCAATTGACGACGATGAAAGCATCCAGAGCGTTAAAATTCAGTCAGTCTTGTCAACCAACAACCTCAACGGCATTCCGCAGCGCAGCTACGGCGTCGACATGTCAACTGGTGCGCTAGTAGACAAGGCGCAGCCAGTTGGTGTCATCGCCGCGCAATCGGTCGGCGAGCCAGGCACCCAGCTGACGCTAAACACATTCCACAGTTCCGGCGTCGGCGGCTCCGACATCACCCAGGGTCTGCCGCGTGTTGAAGAATTGTTCGAGGCGCGCACGCCAAAGGGTCAGGCGTTTGTTACGGAAATTGCCGGGTTAGTTGACGTTTGGGAAGATGGCAAAAAGTATATCGTCCAAGTCACCCCAGAGTCCGGCAAAGTTGAGAGATTGCCGCTGGATGGCCGAACCATCGTGGTCAAGGCTGGTTCAAGCGTCAAGGCCGGCGACGTGCTGGCAACTGGCGAAGGTGACACTCGCCCGCTCATCGCACCATTTGACGGTGTGGTTGAAGCAGCTGAAGACACCCTGGTCATCGCTGCTGAAGCTGGCGCACCAGCTCGTTACGAAATCCCAGGCACTATGCAGTTGGTCGTCAAGGCTAACGATGTCGTCGAGGCCGGCGACCGCTTGACAGCTGGTTCATTGAACCTGCATGATTTGATGCGCCTCAAGGGCGTCGAAGCCACGCAGCGCTACATCATTAACGAAGTCCTGCGCATTTACGCCGCTCAGGGTCAAGACGTGGCCGACAAGCACCTGGAGATCATCGTTCGCCAGATGTTCAGCCGTGTCCAAATCGAAGATGCGGGTGATAGCGACTTTGTGACGGGTGACATCGTCTCCAAGGCCGCGGTGGTGAACACCAACAAGCAACTAGCTGCTGAGGGCAAGAACCTCATCAGTTACACTCAGTTGCTGCTGGGCATCACCAAGGTATCCATCTGGAGCGATTCGTGGCTATCTGCTGCGTCCTTCCAGGATACTACTCGCGTGCTGATCAACGCTGCCGTATCTGGCCGCGCTGACCACTTGCACGGCCTCAAGGAAAACGTCATCATCGGCCGCAAGATTCCAGTAGGAACTGGTGTTGTCGAAGATGAAGTTGAATCTGAGATGCCTAGCGAGGACGAGTTCTCTGAAGAGGAAATCGTCGCCTAGTCTTGCATATTGCAGACAGATGAAAACCGCCTCAATTTACGAGGCGGTTTTTGTATATTAAAAATAGATTATTTAGTTATACGAATGTACGGCTTTCTGGTCATTAGCAAGAAATTAATTCTGTGCCTACTCAGCTTGATGAGATGGGTGTGCTGATGGATAACACTTTTGAATTTCGAGCCAGGCGACCGAGCGTAGATATTATAACCCTGGTTTTCATACTTGCCTAAAACTTCTGTATATTCAGCCATGGCGTTTTTTGTCAATTCCGACAAACGGTCGGTGTGCTTCTTGGGCACTAGCATCAGATGGTCGGCTACTTTGTGGCTATCCCAAAGTGAATACGGAGTTCGATTGCGAATGATTCGAAAATGGTCAGTTTCAGCGACGAACTGCTCGTGTCCATGCTGGATGGTGCAGAACGGGCAGGCCGCTACAGAGTCTTGTTTGCGTAATTTTTGATATCGGCGTTCTTCGGCGGTAGATCTTGTTGCTGTCATAAAATTATTGTAGAAGGTTTGTTGTATCGCTGAATATACTACAATTGAACTATCAAATAAGGTACTTTCGTGCCGCAAAGGGGAGGTGAGTGATGTCACAAGAGGAAGTAAACGTTAAGTCGAAACTTAATCGAAGGCAACGCTACCTGCAATTAGTGGCGGCTGGAATTATGGCAGTGCTGGTCGTGGCGGTGGCTTGGCTAGCTTACGCTTACACTGAGCTTAATCAGAGTAATGCCAGGTTGCAGGAGGAAGTTACTAATCTTAAGACCAAGGCCACGCCTTCGCCCGATAAACCGACCGTACCGACACCAAACCAACCCCAGCTCCTGAGCCAGCGGACAATCACTATAAGCCAGATGCTGCCACACTAGAAAACATCAAAGCGATTTTTGAGACTATGAATACACAGCCGATTGAAGGTTATTTGGCAAACTCGGTAACGCTATACCAGAACTCGGCCACTCCTTGGAAGACTACCGGTAATAAAACAGAAGTTGCTTTGTCGCTGGATATGCTTGGTGGCCATTCGCAGCGGTGGAACTTTAATTTGTCAGAGTCGGAAATTAACCGCTTGAAGTCGCAGGCTGGCTTTGAAAAGCTATTTGGCGGCGGCTGTTTGACCGGTCGCACGGCAGCAGGCAGCTCAATTGTGTCGCTGTGTTTCTCTAAAGACGGTAAAATCCACTCGATTTTGATGTGTAATAAGCCGTCAATTTTTACGAATTAAGATTTATAAGATTTATCTGGGCGAAATACGTTTCATTACTGGACAAATTGCCATCAACTATGCTAAAATAGATCTAGAGTTTCCTCTTTTCGGAGCGCGCGGTGGTTTGAATGTGTACAGGCTGCGGGGCTCGGCAGAAAAGGTATAGACACGGGGCGGAGTTGCTGAATCCAAGCCGTAGGTACTAAGAGAAGCTGGTTTTTGCGTGTAAAACCGCGCGCCAGTTCACTCAGAGCCACCAGGCGAAATCGCCATCATTTAGTAAATCAACCAAGGAGAAATTGGATGCCAACAATCAACCAATTGGTGCGCAAGCCGCGTCAAACGGCTAAGAAAAAGTCCAAGTCGCCAGCACTGGGTCGCATTCACAACGCCCTGAAAACGCGTTACTACGACCAAAATGCACCGCTCAAGCGTGGCGTGTGTGTACGCGTGACGACCAAGACACCAAAGAAACCAAACTCAGCGCTGCGTAAAGTTGCCCGCGTGAAACTAAACAACGGCTACGAAGTCTGGGCCTACATCGGTGGTGAGGGTCACAACTTGCAGGAGCATGCTGTGGTCTTGATCCGCGGTGGTCGTGTGCCTGACCTTCCAGGTGTGCGTTATCACATCGTCCGCGGTGCGTTGGACCTCCAGGGTGTCAACAACCGCAAGCGTGGCCGTTCGAAGTACGGTACCAAGAAAGGGGATAAGTAGTCATGCCTCGTAAAGTTACCAAAAAACTACAACGCCAATTACAACCTGATCGCCGCTACCAAAGCGTGCTGGTGCAGCGCTTGATCAATAAGTCAACGTTGGACGGCAAAAAGTTGGCGGCTGAACGCGCTGTTTACACTGCGCTGGAAACTGCTGCCAAGAAACTGGATTCAGAAGATCCATTGGCAGTGTTTGAAAAAGCCTTGAAAAACGTTAGCCCAAACTTTGAGGTGAAGAGCCGCCGCGTCGGCGGTGCTAACTACCAGATTCCATTCCCAGTTCAGGGACACCGGCAGCTGCACTACGCGTTTAGCTGGCTGGTCCAGTCAGCACGCGCTCGTAGCGGTATGCCATACTCGCAGCGTTTGGCACTGGAAATCGTTGACGCCTACAACGAAGCTGGTGCCGCCTTCAAGAAGAAGGAAGACACTCACAAGATGGCCGAAGCCAACCGCGCCTTTGCGCACTTTGCTCGCGGCTAATTTCAGTAAAATCTGGCAGAGAATTTCCCTGGATTAGGTTTATCTGACGCCCAGTTTCAAGGTAATTCAAGTTTGCCGAAATAATACCGAAGAAACTAAGAAATCGCTCTATAAAAGGGCGATTTTCTTGATATAATAAAGCTTATGGAACAGAAACCGACTAAGAAGCTAAAGCTAATCGCCATAATTTCCGGCGTATTATTTGTTATTTTAATAATCACCTGGATTTTTATCGCCACCAGACCGCGGGAAACCGGCAACGTTACGCGAACTGCCCGCCAAAAAATGAAAGACGCGCTGCTCGGCGACGGCAAATCAGGCGTTCAAACAGTCGTTTCCAAATACGGTTTTACCTTGACATACGACAAAGCAACATTCAACGCCTCGGCGCACGAAGTTGCGAAAAATTCAAACGACAAAGAATACCGCGCCAAAACCTACAACAACGACGAACTGAAAGAATCGCGCGGCTACAACTTGGTGGAAATCGCTTTCAAACAAGCCAGCGATGTCATCAAAGGCAAAGACGGCAAGATATCCAGCAGAACCATCCGGCCGTATTTGACTATCAACACCTCGCGCGCCCGCAATTATTTTGACCGTTCGATTATGCCGGAAAAGTATAGGGATAAGAAAAAATATTCCGATTTGGACTTGCTAGCTGAAGTCGACGTCATGAAGATAAAAGAAAAAGAGCCCAACGCCAAACTTACCGTCTCGAAAATCACCATATCCGGCAAAGAATTTCGTAAAATCGACCAAACGCTTACCTACACTAACAACGGAACCGTGTATGAGACTGGACACGCTTACAGTTATATGACCGTGCAAAACGGCCGGCCGTACTGGATGAGATTTAACGCTTACAAAGGAGTTGGCGTCGAAGATTATGTAGCACAGTTGGAAAGAATTATCGCTGGCGTTACATTCCAGAAACCGGATAATAAGCTGCTGGTTGGCGCTAGTGAAAATGCCAGTGTTGTCCTAGCTAACTCTTCGACTAATAGCTCGCTAAATAATCAGGACACGATGAACACGCTGGAAAACCTTGATACCGATTCAATCATCAACGTGGTCGCCAGAAACCAAATAGCAACCGTGCGGATCGCTTCCGCGCGCTGCGCCGACATAAAATACACTGCAGATAACGGCGCATGGCTGCAAATACAGAATGCTTGCGCTGGCGGCATCGGCAGCGGCTCGATTATAACCAACAACGGGCATGTGGCCACCAACGGCCACGTCGTCGAATGGTCAACCGACACTCTGTTTTCTAGCGCCATGTCGCAGGCTAGCGAGGATCTATGGAAGTCGTATTTCGAATTTGTCATTAATGCCGGCTATATTTCCAGAGCAGATTTGGCATCCTTGGCAGCCAAAGCTCAGGAGGGTAGTACCGACGCCATAGCAATTATCTTCAGCCTGATCAATAAAGTTCCCGAGCATAATGTTCAAGTCGCAAACGACGAAAGCGATTACGTCGTGCAAACATCCAGCGACCCGATCCGAATCGACGGAACATACGCCCGCTACAAATGGGTAACCACCAGCACGAATTATTCGGCGAAAAAAATCGACTCCGAAGTTAATATGAAAAGCTTGCGGCTAGATATCAATAACAAAGAAACCGATGTCGCCATTTTAAAAATTGAAGGCAACTTTCCGGCAGTCGAATTAGGCGACAGCACGCTATTAGATAGCGGCGACCGGCTGACGGCAATTGGGTTTCCGGCGGTTGTTGACGACGGCCTTAACACGAAGAAAGAAAAAACCGTTCCTACGGTCACGCAGGGCAATCTGCAGCAGACAGTGCTTGATGGCGGCGGACATAAGCTATTCCTTATGTCAACGATGATCGCCTCCGGCAATAGCGGCGGTCCAGCCTTTGATTCAAAGGGTAAGCAAGTCGGTATTAATACCTACGGCGGTGCCGCGTGCGAGGATGGAAAGAAAGGCAACTCCTGTTTCGGCAAAGGCATCGCCAGAGATATTTCCGACCTAAAAGCCATGGCTAAAAAGAACAACGTCGCCATATCGGCAGACGGCGAACTAACCAAGCTTTGGAAAGACGGTTTGGCGCAATTTGACAAGGGTAAATACTCAAAAGCCAAGGACTACTTTAGCGAGCTTAACCGCCTGTATCCTCAAAACTATCTGGTCGCTAAACTGCTGAAAATCTCTGAAGAAACCGCGGACGACTACGTCGACGAAGACGTGGCGAAACAATACGGCAACTCGCCGGTCGATAATAAGAGTAATAATACCGCGCTTGCCGTGGTGGTAGTCTTAACAATTACTATCGGCTTGCTGTTCATCGGTACGTCAGTCGTAGTTATCATAGTAACGTCCGACAACAAACGTAAAAAACAGGAATACGACATGCTGTACGAGGTTAATACTCAAACGCCAAAAACGCCGCCGCCGCACTTTCAGAGACTATACGAGGATGAGCCTGGATACGCTAACTATTCATATCCGCAGCAGACACCAAACCAAACGGCCGTCCAGCAGCAACCGATGCCGCAGAACCCAGCCCAGCCGCCAACTTACCAGCAGAACCCAGCCCAGCAATCTGCCGGTTCGCCGCCGCAGCCGCAAACTCAACCGGCTCAGCCGCTAAATACGCAGCCGCCTCAACCATTCCAGCAACCTCCAGCCTACCAGCCGCCAGCGCAAACACCAATGCAACCGCCGCAGCTGCAACAATACTCGCAGCCATACCAGCAGCCGCCGCAAACGCCGCCGTATCCGCAGCAGCAAGCACCGGCTCAGCCGCCAAACCAGCAGCAGCCGCCAATGAACGGTCCAACTGCGCCGGGAAGCTAGAAAAACCCGCGAACATCTGCTATAATCAGCAGCAAGAGTAGTTTTTTGGTGGCAAAAAATAGCACTGAGAATCTCGACAAATTAACGTAACAAAGGAAAGACGAATGGCAGCAAACGTTCCATTACAAAACTTTAGAAATATCGGTATTATTGCTCACATTGACGCCGGTAAAACGACGACAACTGAGGGTATTTTATACCGCACTGGCTTGACGCATAAAATCGGCACCGTTAAGGGTGACGATGGCGGCGCCACCACCGACTGGATGCCGCTAGAAAAAGAGCGCGGTATTACTATTACCTCGGCAGCGGTGACTTGCTTCTGGAAAGACCACAAGATTAATATTATCGACACGCCAGGACACATCGACTTTACCGCTGAGGTGGAGCGTTCGCTGCGCGTGCTGGACGGTGCGGTGACCGTGTTTGACGGTAAGATGGGTGTTGAGGCGCAGTCTGAAACCGTCTGGCGCCAGGCTAACAAATACGGCGTACCGCGTATTTGCTTCGTTAATAAGATTAACCAAACCGGCGGCGACTTCTACAAATCTCTGGAGTCAATTCACAATCGCCTCAGCAAGCAAGCCTTTCCAATTCACTTGCCAATTGGTTTTGAGAAGACTATCAACGGCGTGGTTGATTTGATTGACATGAAAGCTTACACCTATGACGACTACACTGATCACGAGTTGAAGGTTGGCGAAATCCCGGCTGACATGTTGGAGAAGGCGAAGAATGCCCGCAGCTTGCTGGTGGAAAATGCCGTTGAAGCTGACGACGAATTGATGATGAAGTTCCTTGATCAGGGCGAGGAAGCGATTACTATCGATGAGCTGAAGATGGCGCTGCGTAAGCGCGTGTTGGCTGGCGACTTCTATCTGGTAACTGGCGGCGACGGCCGCGGTGTCATCGTGGAGAAGCTGCTTGACTTGATGGTTGACTTCTTACCAAGCCCACTGGACGTTGACGAAATTTGGGGTAAAAATCCAAAGACTGGCGACGAAGTGAGCCGCAAGCCCGATGACAAAGAGCCAATGAGCGCGCTGGCATTCAAGATCGCCACCGACCCATTTGTTGGGAAACTGATCTTTATCCGCGTCTACTCTGGCGTGCTGAATTCAGGCAGCTACGTCCTGAACACCACCACTGGCGATAAGGAGCGTATCGGCCGTATCGTGCGCATGCATGCTGACAAGCGCGAAGATATCGATAAGATTTCTGCCGGCGACATTGCCGCGGTAGTTGGCTTGAAGAATACCGGCACAGGTAACACTTTGACTGACCCGTCACACCCAATTGCCCTGGAAAGTATCGAGTTCCCAGAGCCGCCAGTTTCCATCGCCGTTGAGCCAAAGTCAAAGGCTGACCAAGAAAAAATGGCGCTGGCTTTGCAGCGTTTATCCGAGGAAGACCCAACCTTCCGCATTCACACTGATGAAGAAACCGGCCAGACCATCATGTCCGGCATGGGTGAGTTACACCTGGATATCCTGATCGACCGCATGAAGCGCGAGTTCAAGGTTGAAGCTAATATCGGTGAGCCGCAAGTGGCCTTCCGTGAGTCAATCAAGGGTCGCGCCGAAGTTCAGGGTAAGCACGCCAAGCAGTCTGGTGGTCGCGGTCAATATGGTGATGTTTGGGTACGATTTGAGCCAAACGAGGCCGGCAAGGGCTTTGAATTCATCGACGAGATCAAGGGTGGCGTGGTTCCTCAGGAATATCGCCCGGCTGTCATGAAAGGTATTAAGGAGACTTTGGAAGGCGGCGTTATCGCTGGCTATCCAGTGGTTGATGTCAAGGCCACCCTGTATGATGGTTCGTACCACGATGTCGACTCCTCGGAGCTAGCTTTCTCACTAGCAGGTTCGTTGGCAGCCCGCGAAGGTATCAAACAAGCCAATCCAATTTTGCTTGAGCCAGTCATGAAAGTTGAAGTAACCACCCCAGAAGAGTTTATGGGCGATATCATCGGCGACCTGAACTCACGCCGCGGCCGCATTGACGCCATGGAAGATCTGATGGGCGGCGCCAAACTGGTCAAAGCCTTCGTGCCGCTGGCTAATATGTTTGGTTACACCTCAGACATCCGCTCAATGTCGCAGGGCCGCGCAGCCAGCACCATGGAGCTAGCGCAGTACGAGGAAGTACCGCCGAACGTAGCGCAAGAGATTATCGAGAAGCGCAGCAAGTAACCGGTAAATCCTCAACAAACAAATATCCCCGGAATGGCAACCTCCGGGGATATTTTAGTGGAGCCACGCGAGCCGCCGCGCTTACCTCTTACTGCTTACTATCTACTGCTTAATTTCTTCAATCGCCTCTTGCCGAAACGTGCGAATAAGCCACCGTCGAATCGGCCGTCCAATCATATTTCCCAGCGACGCGCCAGCCGCCACCGCCAGGCCAATCATCACCGCCCTCATTAGAATCGCTAGCGCCGTCATAAACAGCGGATCGCTCGGCGGATGCAGCACGACGCCCATCAGCCCGTTGTACAGCGACAATCCCGGCACTAGCGGCACGATTCCAGCAGCGATAATTGCCATTGACGGAAATCGCCACAGCCGCGATGTCAGCACCGCCATCAAGCCAATCACTGTCGCAGCGATACCGCTGGACACCACCACATCAAATCCCGCGATCAATAGCAGCCGCGAAATCCACCAGCCAAACACGCCGATCAATCCGGATACAATCAAACCAGACCACCTGGCGTGATTGCCCACCGCGAAAGCCGCCGCCACGATCAACGCCCCCAAATATTGAAGATGCTTATCCGCCAGCGACAATCGATCCGGCGTCGCCGGAAAAGTAATGCCAAATTTGGTAGCGACATATAACCCAATTACCACGCCGACCACAATGCCGCCAGTCGCCATAATCACTTTTAATAGCCGCGCATTCGCCGTAATATAAAATTCATCAATCGCATCCTGAAACGCGCCAACCGTCATTAAACCTGCCACCAGCAGCACGATACCGCTAATCACTAAAAGCGTCGCATTGATATCCATCCGCAAGCCGTACATATTCGCCCAGGCAATTCCCGCCGCCGCCAACGTCGCGAAAAGCGCCGCCGAAGCCTGGGAATAAAACGTCGTCATACCAACGCGCCACAGCCAGCGCAGCACAATCGTCGCCACAAATCCCATGATAAACGACAATCCAATCATCAGCAGATCGCCGTCATACATCACAATCACCCCGGCGCTAATCAATCCGCCGGAAGCACAAATCACCAGCGGCGAATGCCGTTTCGGCTGGCTAAGAATTTTCTCGACGCGCTGCTCGGCGATATGCAAAGGCAAATGCTTATTACGAATTTCCAGCGCCAGCGACTGCAGCGCCTGAATCTGCTGATAATTAGCATAATCCGGCACCATCACCCTGATCATCGTTAACGGCTCGCGGTCAACCCCGCGGTCTTGAGAAATCGTAATCAGCGTATAGCACACATCCATGTGTACCGGCCGCCGGCAATAAGTCTCAGTAATACCCAGCGACAGCCGCACCACGTCATGCGCCACCACGCCCATACTCAGCAGCTGCTCGGCAATAGTCATCGTTAGCCGAAGCGCCCGCATATTCGGCGTCAAACTATCATCAATTTTTTCCAAACTATGCATCGGCTCGACGCTATAAAGACTAGCAATCCGCGCCAGCGACTGTGTAATAAACCGGGGAACTTTTCTTTTCACATATTTAGTGTAACAAATTTCTCAGCAATGAAAATAGCCCGCCGAGAAAAGGTGTTTTCGCAAGAAAACGCCGCCAAGCACAGCCATACCCCGCATGGCAAGGGTAAAATTTACCACGATTTTGCCCCGCAATCTGTTCGGCCTGTGGAAATAATCGTTATTTTACCGTTAACCCGCCAGAAAATGCTTGCCTAAAATGAGGAAGCGTGATATATTGTGAATAGTCAATTTAGCAAAAATAGACAAGGAATGCGAGCCATATGTCTGAATTACCAGAGAAACAAGTCAAGCGCCTCCGGACGCTCATCCAGGAAGCAGAAACCAATTTAGCGGCAGCCAAAGAGTTGCTGATTAGCATCGTTGGCGACGACGGGCAAGTCGTTACCCCGAAAAATCCGTCCGACGAAGTCGCCGGCAAGGTTATTGAGGGCGTGTTTGACGGGCAAATGATGCTCAGTCCTGACGGAAAGAATTATCCAATTCCTGCCAATTATGCCTCAAAATCTAAGCTGGTTGAAGGTGATTTGATGAAATTAACCATCGCTGAGGACGGCAGCTTTATCTATAAGCAAATCGGCCCGGTACCGCGCAAACAAGTCATCGGCACGCTCGTCCAGCACGACGGCGTCTATTACGTCGAGGCTTCCGGCCGCGAATATCGCATTTTGCTCGCCAGCGTCACTTATTTCCGTATTAACGTCGGCGACCAAGTCACCATCATCATCCCGGAAGACAATCCGGACGCTACCTGGGCAGCCGTCGAAGCGGCGCTATAAAGTAGTTTCTCGCTTTTTAAGCCGTCCGTACTTGCGGGCGGTTTTTGATATAATTGTGTTATGCCAGACGATTTTTTACTCGTTTATGCCAGTTTTAATGCCGATAACCAGCCGTTTATTGACTGTCAAATCGGCGATGAGATTAAGCGGCGGGAATTGTTTGGGCAAGATTTATCGCTTGAATTTGACTTCTCGACCAAATATTGTACCGGCTGGGTAGATTTTGAAAATCATTGCAGCCAAATTTGTCCAGATTCCGCCACGGTTGACGGCAAGTATGAAAACTGCCTGAAATGCCGCGATCGGACTGGTTTTAATCCAGCATTTTATAACGCCGATTCGGTGTCAGCACAGCAGGAAAAGATTAACCAAAACCCGCACTTTGTCTATCTGGCATATTTCGCGCCGGGAGTTATCAAAGTCGGTATCTCGCAGGAAGAGCGCGGCATTCGGCGGTTGCTGGAGCAGGGAGCGCGCCTGGCGTTTAAATTGGAGACGTTTGCTTCGGCGTTAATCGCCCGGCAATATGAAGCGAAAATTGCCAGGCTGGACGGCGTCGTTGAGACTATGCCGATTCACAAGAAGCTCGAGCTTATAAAACAGCCTTTCGATCGCGCGGACGGCGAGAAGAAATTGCAGCAAAAACTACTTGAAATTGAACAGAAAATTGGCGTATCATTTCCGAAGGTCAAACTGATTACTTGCGAAGATTATTTCCATACCGCTGGGGTTGATTTAACAAGAGTGGTGCTGATGAAAGATCAGAACCAATTGGCTGGACGTGTCCGCAGCATCATCGGCCCGATCCTCGTCACCGAATATAACGGGCAGCTGCTGGCGTATAACGTGAAAAAGTTTATCGGCTACCAGGCGCAAACAGTTGACGGCGCCATTGACATAGAAATACCCAGCACACAGCTGGCGCTGTTTTGACCAACCCGGCATATTGTATTACACTATTTGCAGAAACACGGAGTTTAATATGATCAGAAAACAAAATCAAACAACTAGCAGCATTAAGCGAATTTTTATTTACGGCGATTCTAATGCCTGGGGAGATAATTTTGTGGGACCGCGAGTGCGGTATAGCGACCGATGGGTCAACCGCCTAAAGCGAGAATTACGAGGCAAAGCACACATCATCGCAAATGGACTACCGGGCCGTATAGCGGGAGATTTTTGTGAAGCAAAGCCATACAAGAATGGCAAGCAAGCTTTTACGAAAGCCCTCCAGCAAGCTGGCAATGTAGATACCATCATCATCGCTCTTGGCACCAATGACTTACAACAGCAATATAGTAGGACAGCGCAAGCTATCATCCAAGATTTGATAGATTATCAAAAACTGGCTCACGGTACTAACGTCATATATATCTTGCCACCAGCATTTTCAACTGGTGAAGATTCTGGTCCAGAGTTCACCGAACAATCAGAAGCTATACGACAAGAGATCTTGCAAAATAAGGAGACACTCGGTGAATACATTGAGCTGCCGTTCATACCACTGTCGGATGGTATTCATTTCTCAATAAAAGGACATCGCTTAGTGGCGCGCGTTGTTAAGCAAGCTTTGAAAGCAAGGCAGGCGTGAACGAGGGGAAGAAACCAATCTTAGAAACCATAGGTAGAGAAATGGCAATTATTACTCATGGCTTTGACGACATGCCAGAAGGCCCAAATGTATTCGTAGCAAATCATGCCTGTATGCGTGATATATTTGCCATACCAGCAAGCCTGCCGGAGGATTGCGACGTTGTCATTAGCTCGCGACTGGCATATAAAAACAGTTCTGTTGACGCGGCAGTACGGCGACTAGTGATACAAAATGCACTACACACCATACCGCTCGAGGTGCACGGTGGCAAAGAATATTTAGAAGTCGGACTCAAAATGGCCAAACAAGCATTGCTTGACGGACGCTCACTACTCATCTTTCCAGAGGGCGCATACACAGGCGACGCTCAAGTTACCAAAGGCCGAACGGGCGCATCGCGAATTTTATTTGGCGCAAACGTAGGGGGGTGAAGCCTAACTTATTGCCAGTAGGAATTCATTACGAACCATGGCCTACCGACCTAGATGCATATGCACCTCAAAACGAACAGATCCATGTTACCCTGTGTGATCCCATTGACTATACGAAAGCCTACCAGAAATATGCCGCCTCAACAGATCGTGAGTCTCGCCGCCGGGCTTTACGTGCGCCAATAGACATGGCCATGCGAGCCATTGCAGAAGCGACTGACTTGCCGTATATTGACAGACCAATAGAACTGTGGCCGAGAAAGACCATGATTTTAGAGAGCGGTGAAGAAGTTCCCATTCCTGACCGCTAAAGAGCTTACTAATCCCGCACTTTGCGCTATAATACATAAGTAATGAGTCAAGCACTGTACCGCAAATATCGCAGTCGCAGCTTGGACGAGGTGTTGGGGCAAGATCACGTGACCAACATTTTGCGCCGAGCGCTGGAGCAGGGGAAAATCGCCCATGCGTATTTACTGACGGGTCCGCGCGGCGTGGGAAAAACCAGCGTGGCGCGCATTTTGGCGCATGAGATCAATCAGTTGCCGTACGACGAGGAAGCCTCACATCTGGATATCATTGAAATTGATGCCGCCAGCAACAACGGCGTCGACGACATCCGCGCCCTGCGCGAAAAAGCCCAAGTCGCGCCGGTTTCCGCGCCAAAGAAAATCTACATCATCGACGAAGTCCACATGTTGTCCAAGCCTGCCTTCAACGCATTATTAAAAACCCTGGAGGAACCACCAGCGCACGTAGTATTCATCTTGGCGACCACCGACGCCGACAAGCTGCCCGCCACCATCCTCAGTCGCGTCCAACAGTTTTTCTTTCACCCCATCTCAGTCGACGTCATGGCACGCCAGCTGACAGCTATCGCCGAAAAAGAGGGCTTTGCCATCGAGGCAGACGCTGCTCGGCTGATCGCCGAGCGCTCGCGCGGCGGGTTTCGCGACGGCATCAGTATGCTAGATCAATTGTCGGCATTAGCCAGCGCTGATAAGCCGCTAAGCGCGTCGGACGTTGCCCAGTACCTGGGGCTGAGCGCCACTGAGACGTTGGAAAACCTGCTGGAATTGTATCAGCAGCACGCCGCGCCTGAGATGCTGAGCCTGCTGGGCGAGCTGGAGCAAGCCGGCACTGATCCGGTCGTCCTATCTCATCAATTATTATCACTGCTGCGAGCACGCTTACATCAGCGGCCAGAGTTAATTACATTGGTCAAGCAGCTGATTGAGGTTGATCGCCATCCGCATCCGGATTTGAAATTATTGACGATATTTATGGATGGAGCTGGGGGTGTAGCTCATAAATCACCCGAGGTCGCACCCACGTCGACCGCGAGCCCGACTGCCGCAGTCAAACCGCCAGTAGCCATTTCCAAACCGCCAGTAGAGAAGCCAGAGCCGCCAGCAACTGCTTCAAAAGCGCCAGCCCCAGCCGCTCAGCCGCCAGAAAATTCACCAAAAACCACCCTAAAAAATAGGCAAACTAATGACTCTGCAGATAAAACAGCAGCAGACGCCGCCCCGGCAGGCAATCAACCAACGTCAAACAATCCGCCAGACTCCACCGCCACAGACATCGACTGGGATAAGATTATCGCTCTGGCTAAAGAGCAATCATTCGCTATTGCGACATTGTTGCAACACTGCAGCTGGCAGCGGGACGGCAATACCTTGACTCTGTACGTTGGCAATGCCTTTAATAAAAAGAAGCTGGATGACGCGAAGAATCGCCCGCTTATTGCGACAATTGTGCAACAAGTCACCGGCACTGAACTGGATATTGCGACAATCGGGCAAAAAGCCCCGCCCAAAGACGCCGAGCTTGCGAAGATTGCCGAGCTAATGGGCGGCGGCGAAGAAGTTAACCTGGAGGAATTATCATGAGCGAAAAAACCCAAACTGAGACCATAGCGGGCAAGTTGCCACCGCAAAATCTGGACGCCGAAAAAAGCCTGCTCGGCGCGATTCTCATCGACGAGGAAGTCCTAGCCGACGCCTCAGAAATCGTCAAACCTAACGACTTTTACGATAAAAACCACGGGCTGATTTTCGCCGGCATGATGCGGCTATTTGAAAAACACAAGCCAGTTGACCTCTTGACCTTGACCGATGAACTCAAGCGCAAGGACGAGCTGGAACTCATCGGCGGCTCGGCGTATTTGACGGAACTCACCAACTACGTACCGACAGCAGCGCACGCGGCGGCGTACGCCGAAATGGTGGCGCAAACAGCAGTGCGGCGGCGCCTGATCAAGGCCAGCAGCGGCATCACCGAACTCGGCTATGACGAATCGACGACGACCCAGGAATTATTAGAAAAAGCCGAGGCCGAATTATTCAGCGTCTCCGACCAGTCATTGAAACAGGATCTGGTCAGCCTGGAAAGCATCTTGACCGACAGCTTTGACCGCATCGAGGAGCTTCACCGCAACAAGGGCAGCCTGCGCGGTATGCGGACTGGCTACCGCGATCTGGATACCATGACAGCGGGACTACAGAAGTCGGATTTGATCATCCTGGCGGCTCGTCCAGCCATGGGTAAAACCACGCTGGTGACCAACCTAGCATACAACGTAGCGACAATTGAGAAAAAGCCGGTGCTGTTTTTCAGCCTGGAGATGAGTAAGGAGCAGCTGACCGACCGCATGCTGGCGGATGCGGCCGGCGTTGATAGCTGGAATATTCGTACCGGCAATCTAAGCGGTGATGATTTTGAGAAATTATCCGAGGCCATGGGCGAAATGGCAGAAGCGCCGATTTACATTGATGACACGCCGGGCCTCAGCATTTTGGAAATGCGCACCAAAGCCCGCCGCCTGGCACACGAAGGCGAAATCGGCCTGATCATCGTCGACTACCTGCAGCTGATGCAGGCCACTAACAATCACAACGGCAACCGCGTCCAGGAAGTATCGGAAATTTCCCGCGGCCTGAAGTTGATCGCCCGCGAACTCAACGTGCCGCTGATCGCCCTCAGTCAGCTGAGTCGTTCGGTCGAGTCGCGCACGCCGCCAATTCCGCAACTGGCCGACCTGCGTGAATCTGGATCAATCGAGCAGGACGCCGACATCGTCAGCTTTATTTACCGCCCCGGCTACTACGAACCGGATAATCCAGAGGTGCAAAACATCACCGACCTGATCATCGCCAAGCACCGTAACGGTCCGGTCGGTAAGATTCAACTCTACTTCCATCCGGAGCGCCTGCGTTTTATGAGCCTTGATCGCAAGCATGAATAGAATTGTGATATAATCATTGCAGTGAAAAAGCAGCAAGTTACTGATATCTTTGTGTACAAATGGCGCTATTTTTTTGGCTACATTGTGCTTGTGCTGTTGTATATTGGCGCCGTGGTTACTTCGGCGTTATACGCGCCAGGCGGATTGACGCAATCAGAAATCGACGCCATTAAAACGACCAACGGCCTGTCATTTAGCATTGACGGCTTGGCAGTCGCCAATCTGCCGTTCCACGCCTTGCAGCTGGTTTTTTTCAAACTATTCGGCGTCAGTTTGCTAACCATTAAAGCGCCAGCCATCCTCCTTTCAATCATCAGTTCTATCGCTATATTCTTCCTGCTCAAGCGCTGGTTTAAGCCGAGCGTCGCCATCCTATCCATGCTTATCATGATCACTACCGCCCAATTTTTGTTTATCGGCCAGAGCGCTACGCCGGCAATTTTATACGTGTTTTACGCGGCGCTAATTCTGTTGTTTGCCACATTGACGCTGCAAAAAGCCAAAATTACTTGGTTGTGGCGGATATTGCTGGCTATCACTGTCACGACAAGCTTATTAACGCCGTACTTTTGGTATATTAACCTAGGTCTGCTATTTGTCGCCTTATTGCACCCGCACCCGCGGTATTATCTTATTTCCAGAAAATACCGCCGCCGCTGGCTAATACCGTTTCTATTATTCTGTCTGGCTACTGGCGCGGTTGCTTATTTATGCTTAAAGTCCGACACTCTCAGAAGCAGTCTGCTGGGATTTGGCGCGCTGAATTTCAACATAGTAAGCAACCTGAAGGTTCTATTTTACTCGTATCTTAGAATTGAGCCGTCAGTCGTCGATGGACAAATTACGCCGATTATGGACTTTAGCGCGCTTATTCTAATATTCCTGGGGCTCGCCAAAAGCTTCCAAAAACGCGCCAGCGCCAGATCGTCCATGATTTGGTCATGGCTATTTTTAGCGTTAATTTTAATCATTCTCGACCCGCAATTAACCGCCATCATCATCGTGCCGCTGTTCATCTTACTGGCGGTCGGCATCGAGACGCTAATGAACGAATGGTACAAACTTTTCCCGAAAAACCCATATGCTCGCGGCACTGGCTTAGTATTTATTTCAGCGTTAATTATCGTTATGGTACTGGGCGGCAGTTTCCGCTACGTTGACGGCTACCAGCATTATCCGCTGGCTGCCCGCGAATTTAACAGCGATTTATCATTATTAAAGAAAAAACTTTCCGCCGATAAGGAAGCCGCGCTGCTGGTTAGCGAAGCCGAATTGCCGATTTATGAAGCCCTAATTAAGCACAATGCTAAGAATTTGCGCATCGTCGATTCCATACCGTCTGGCATGCATCAGCCGCTATATATCAGCCGTGCCGCCCGCCAGAACGCGCCTAAATCCAGCCTAAAAAACCTATATCTATCATCAATCCTAGTAAATAGCTGGTCGGAAAACGGCGACCGGTTCTATGTCTACACATCCAGCGAAAAATAAGTTATAATAACGTAAGTAATAAAGGAGGAATATGGCGTTTGACCAGGTGAAAATGCTGCAGCAATTGCGTAAGGCACAGAAACAATTAGGCAAAGAAATCATTGAAGTTGAGGCTGGCGACGGTGCAGTCGTTGTCCAGATTACCGGCGAGCTGAAAATTAAGTCGATTAAAATCAATCCGAAGATGGTGGATTTGGATAATATCGAGCAGCTGGAACACTGGATTAAGATCGCGATACGCGACGGCATGGCAAAGGCTCAGGAAATTGCTGCCGAGACCATGAAGCCGCTGATGGGCGGACTAGGCAACTTACCGTTTTAAGCTATGCCTCTACATATTTTGCCAAAGGCCCTAACGGCGCTTATTGACGACTTTGGCAGTTTGCCTGGAGTAGGCGCGCGAACAGCCGAGCGCTATGCATATGCCGTACTGCGGCGCAATCCCAAGTCAGCCAAGCAGTTAGCGCAATCGCTCGACCGGCTGCACGATCGGGTAAAAACCTGCCCGAAGACATTTGCGCTGATTGACGCGAGCGAAGAAATATCGCCGCTTTACGCTGATAAAAGCCGCAATAAGCAGCTTGTTTGCGTGGTTGAAGAGCCGCTGGATATCGTCGCTCTGGAAAGAACAGGGCAGTTTACCGGGACATACCACGTACTAGGCGGCGTCATCTCGCCGATTGACGGCATTGGGCCGGAACAGCTGCACATTCCAGAACTGATCGACCGGATCAAATCAGACGACGTCCAGGAAGTTATCATCGCCACCAACGCTTCGGTTGAGGGCGAATCGACCGCCCTATTTTTACAGCGATACATCCAAGAAGCAGGACTAACTATTACCGTATCGCGCCTAGCGCGGGGAATCCCAGTCGGCGTTGACCTTGAATACGCTGATCAAATTACTCTAACGCACGCTCTGGAAGGACGAAAGCAGCTATAAGAATATAAAAATTACAATAGAAATACCCGCCTCATCCAGGGCGGGTATTATATTTGCTGTTTAGTGTTTATTTACATCTGGCGGCGAGAAGCTACGTAAGCGATGATGGCTGTGGTTAGTCCGCCGAGGCCTAATGCTGACATAACGATGTTGGTAGTACCGGTTCTTGGCAACTGATTTGGAGTAGGAGTCTCTGGGGTTTTCGGAGGTGTTGACGGCGTCTCTGGAGGAGTAACCGGCTTTTCCTTACACTTGCTCAAGTCAGTTGTATGAATCTCCTTATTAAGCTCTTCTTTCTTGATTCTCTTAATCTGCTTGGTTTCAATAACACAGATTTCAATTTCTTCTGGAGTTTCTTTACAGCGGCTTAAATCGGTTGTGTGCTTGCTCTCGTCAAACTCTTCTTTTTTAATCTTCTTAATCTGCTTAGATTCAATTACACAGACGTCGAGCTCTTCCGGAACTTCCTTACAATCATTTGGATTCTTAGAATATTTTTTCTCGTCAAACTCTGATGCTTTGATGGTTACCGGATATTTCTTATCCGACAAGCGGCAAACTTGCATTTCTGGCTCTGGTTTGACCGTAATTTGCGTCTGGCAGCCCTGGCTAGTCTTTTGAACATCAGAACCTTCCTTGCCGTTAACCGTCACAGTAACTTTATAATTACCCGGCTTTGCGTAGGTGTGCTGAACCTCAGATGACGTTGTAGTTTGCGTTGTGCCGTCACCGAAGTCGTATGTATAGCTGGTAACGCTAGCGCCGTCTTTGGCAGTTGCTTTGGTGCTAAACTTGAAAGTGTCTCTGGAAACTTCAGTCTTTTGCAGAGCATCGCAAGTTAACGACGGCTTTGCTGGCGGCGGGGTAGGATTACCCCAAATCGGGTTGCCGCAATCCTTGATGACGCCGGCGATGAACTTGCCGTTGTCGTCAAACCAAGCAAAGATATCGAATTGGTTATACACAAAGCTGTTCTGAACGTCAAACTTGTAATATTTTGTACCGCCGACAACCTCAGTGCCATACGACGAAGCAGGATAACGGGTATTGCGCTGGACAGTTCGCGCGCCAGTTGCTACCACGCGGCCGTCAACCACTACGCGGCCGTCTTTATAGACGACACCGTTTTTCATATTCTTACCTTCGATCATCGCGTCATTGGTGTTATTCCAATTCATCAAAGACCGAAAGTCGCTGCGGCTATAATACGTACTTTTCAGCTCCTGGTGGCTGCGCGTACCGCACTCTATTACGTTAATCCACTTGTCGCAAACAGCTGCTCGCGATGGCGAAGCCAGCCAGACTCCGCCGATGATAGCAATTCCCAGGGAAATAGCTATGCCGATTCTCTTTAGTTTGTCCATAAAAACTCCTCTTACTGCCTCTATTAACGAGGCTTATATATCCACGTTATCACAAACTTTATATATTGTCAATAATAATTCGTAATCTTTTATGCTTATTTTCATTTTTCCTCTTTCCCGGGGATCGGTCGGCTAATAATAAAATACCCGCCCTGGATTAGGCGGGTATCATGTAGTTCACTATTTTTTATATTACATCTGGCGGCGGGAGACTACGTAAGCGATGATGGCTGTGGTTAGTCCGCCGAGGCCTAGTGCTGACATAACGATGTTAGCAGTACCGGTTTTTGGCAGTTCAGCTGGAGTAGGGGTTTCTGGGGCTGGAGGAGTAACAGGAGTCTCTTTACACTTTGACATATCGGTTGTGTACTGACTGTTATTCAACTCTTTGCGCGTAACGGTGACTGTCTGTTTGTCAGAGATGCGGCACACTTCAGCTTTATCGCAATCATCCTCGTTCCTTGAATGCTTTTTCTCGTCGTATTCCTTTTCCTTGATGGTAATAATCTTACCAGTCTTCAACTCGCAGACCCTTGTCTTCTGGCAATCTGTCAAATCTTTTGAGTGCTTCTTACTATCAAACTGCTTTTCTTTAATAGTGATGATCGTGTTGGAATCCAAGTCGCAAACTTTCGTTTCTTTACAATCTTCGAGGTCTTTTGAATGTTTCTTACTGTCGTACTCGTTTTCCTTAATTGTCACAATCTTTTTGCTCGTCAAGTCGCAAACTTTGACATCCTTAGCTTTCCAGGTAGCTTGTCCCCAAACTGGGTTGCCACAATCTTTGATGACACCAGCGATGAACTTGCCATAATTGTCAAACCAAGCGTAAATAGCGTAGGTAGTCGTTCCGTCAATGAAGCTCTGGCCAGTGGTGTATCGGTAATAATTATAGCCGCCATAGTTAACTGTCTCTTCCGGGGAAACCTGACGCGTGCCGGCTTTCGCCTGGTATGTGCGAGCACCGGTAGCCACAACCTGACCGTCAACGATGATATTGCCGTTAGCGTCAACCGTACCTTGCTTCATATTTGTACCATTGTTAATCATATCGTCGGTGATACCGCTATGATTATATAAGCTCTTCACATGAGGCCTGGCGTAAGCAACCTTCAGGTCGCCCTGGCTGTGCGTACCGCAGGCAACAACGTTAAAGTCGCTACATTTTGCTGCTTTTGATGGCGAGGCCAGCCAGACTCCGCCGATGATAGCAATTCCCAGGGAAATAGCTATACCAAATTTCTTTACCTTATCCATAAAAACTCCTTTTCCCAGCCTTATTCATAGGCTTTATGTTGCCATATTAGCACAAACTTTATATTTTGTCAATAATATTTTAGTACAAATTATGTTTTAACTAGCTTTTTGATTATTTTTACCTGATATTATATTGTTCCGGCTCAAATACGCCTGGCGATAAGCCTGATTAGCGTCCCGAATTATTTTATCTTGCCAATTTAATACCGCTTTTGCTACAATACAACCATGAAACCAGAGGTGGGGAAGGCACGCGCTGAGGATATCGCGGCATTTTTAGCGAAATTTGACGACGTCGAGGAAGCAATTGACGCAATCCGCGGCTTTGCCCAGCCAGCTGTTTCGGCGGGTTTGGTTGATTTACCTCCAGCCGCCAAACCCGATCCAGCCGCTAAGGTTATGACGCCGTCCGCTGCTGAGCCAGAACGTTCCGGCCGCTGCCACATCGCCGTAACCGACCTCGCCAAATCTTACCGCGTCGGCCGCCAGACCATTCCAGCGCTCGGCGGCGTTAGCCTTGATATTTTCGCTGGCGAATTCGTGGCCATCACTGGCGCTAGCGGCTCGGGTAAAAGTACTTTGCTGCAGCTCATCGGCGGACTCGACAAGCCTTCCGCTGGTCAAATACTCATTAACGACCAGCCGCTCAGCCGCTTGTCCGACCGGCAGCTGTCGCGGTTCCGATCGCGTGAAATCGGCTTTGTTTTTCAATCATTTTATCTGCAGCCATTCCTAACCCTGTCCGCCAATCTGGAAATTCCCGCCATGTTTGCCCGCGTCAAGCCCAAACAGCGCCGCGCCCGCGCCCAGGAACTCGCCGAATTGGTCGGACTAGCAGACCGAATGCACCATTTACCGCGCGAACTTTCCGGCGGTCAAATTCAGCGCGCTGCCATCGCCCGCGCTTTATTCAATCGCCCGAATATTTTACTCGCCGATGAACCGACAGGCAATCTGGATAGCGCCAATTCCGACCGCATCATCGACCTATTTCACCAAATCCGCCGCGAACTCGGCACCACCGTCGTTATCGTTACGCATAATCCAGACATTGCCGCAGCAGCCGATCGTGAAATCCGCCTGAAGGACGGGAGGGTAGCCGATGCTTAGAATCACCGATTCTCTGCGGCTGGCTGGCACCAAACTCCGAGTGCGGCGTATTCGCTTGTCTATCACTGTGGTCGTGTCCGGGCTGCTTTTTGCAGCGCTGCTGGCGGGGCTGACTATGCTAATGGGCGCTCAGCGGAGCGTCGAGGAGTTTGATCGGGGCAGCCTGAATAGCCGCTATTTGGTAGCGCAAACCGCCATTCGGCCAAATAATATTGAATTTACCTCGAACCTAACTGCTCGCGCCGAAGTCGAACGCACGCAAATAATCAAGGATAAGCAGGCGCTGGCCGCCCGCCTCGGCCTGCCATACGACCCCAAATCCGAACCGCCAATCATGCAGTCGTTTCCTGATAGCCCGCCGTACCCGAACAACCAGAGCGTCATTGTCCAGCGGCTTATTCGCCAAGAGACCGCCAAATTACCGCGCCTCACAGCGGACGCGCAGTGGCAATTTGCCCGCACCCACGGTGCCGTGCAGCAGTTTAGTATTCAATCAATCGCCGCGAACGGTATGCTGAATTATATGGAGCGGGGAATTGAGTCGTTTGACGACAAGCGCCAGAAAAACAACCAGCCGACACCGCTGGAAGAATTTAAGCAGCAATTCGGCAGCATAACCACCATTGACCAATCGCTACTGGGCGGCTATCTGCTGGCTAGCGCCAGCGCCAAACCCAGCGAAATTCCGCTGATCATCCGCTATCAGGACGCCGAAACGCTGCTCGGACTCAAGCCGTTGGATAAAAATGCCAGCAATGATACGCAACTAGCACGGCTCAAAGAATTGCGCCAAAAAGCCGGGCAGCTGACATTCAGCGCCTGTTATCGCAACCCAGCTTCGCAAGAATTACTGCAAACCGCCAAACAGCAAATCCAAGCTGCCGCCAATCAAGCTAAGAAACCGTCCGCCGATTATGTCAAGCCAGACCGCGAATACGCCATGCCGTCCGCTGATTCTTGCGCTGCGCCGGCCGTCGTTAAGGATAATCGTTCAGCTGAAACCAGGCGCACCGAAGCTAACCAGCGCTATTTTGATCAGACTTTCGGCCCAGCCCAGCCCGAACCTGCCCAGGCTAAATTTACTTTCCGCGTCGTCGGCCTGATGCCAGACGGTATTGAAGCTACTCAAAGTGACATCGGCAGCTTCTTACAACAATTTTTAAGCACCCGCCTGTCATACACTTGGATCATGCCGCGCGGCTCAATGACCACCGCGGCGCAAACGGCACTTGAATCAACTATTCAAACCGCCAACAATGATCAAGGTAACGCCAATAGGGACGAAACACTAGCTATCTATGAATTCAGCGACCCCAATAAAGCTCGCAGCTACCTGGCAGCCGCTTCTTGCGGCGAAGGAGCTTCTGGCGGTACAGGAGGCACCGATTTATTCGCCCAGCCCGAACCTGCCGCTGAAGTCTCCAAAACCCAAAAATCTAACAAGTCAATCTGCCTGCCGCACTACGTAGTATTCGCATCACCCACCGGCAGCAACTCGCTCGTCAATTACGACGCCATGGAGCGCCTCAAGCCAATCATCATGTGGACATTCATCGGTGTGACGATTATCGCCGCCTTTATCTTGCTGATTATCATCTCCCGCACCATCGCCGACAGCCGCAAAGAATCCGCAGTTTTTCGAGCGCTCGGAGCAACGCGGCTTGATATTAGCCAAATTTATTTCGTCTATACCATGATCGTGGCGCTGCTTACCGCGTTGTTCAGCATCGCCGCCGGACTAATTGTCGTATATATTGCCAATAATGTGTTCGCTAGTCAAATCACCGCGACGCTGCGCATCGCCATGACGCCGAAAGATTTGACGACAACCTTCCATTTCTGGACGATTGACTGGGCAATTATCGGCGCGGTCGCCCTCAGTATCATCGCTGCCGCCGTGCTGGCGTGCCTGATACCGCTCATCCGCAACACCCGCCGCAACCCGATTAAGGACATGCGCGATGAATAGCCCCGCCACCCCACCGAAACTCCCATCTGCTATAATAAGACTATGTTTGATACCGCCCAGCAACTCATCCAATCCGCCAATAACATCGTCATCATCCAGGCCGAAAACCCTGATGGCGACAGCCTGGGTTCTAGCTTGGCACTAGAGGAGGTGCTGAGTGACTTGGGTAAAACTGTGACGCTGTATTGTCCGGTCGATATCCCCAAATACCTGCGGTACATCCGCGGCTGGGACCGGGTGGTTGGCGATTTTCCGACCCGTGCCGACCTGGCTATCATCGTGGATACCAGCGCTGACGTGTTGCTCAGCAAGGTCTTAGAAACGCCGGGGGTGCGGCACTTTTTGGAAACACACCCAGTCTTGGTCGTCGACCACCACACCGCCGAGTCAACCCTGAGTTTTGAGCACACCATGCTCTCTGACACCGTGGTGGCAACCGGGGAGTTGCTCTACCAATTGTTCACCCACGCTGGTTGGACCATCAACCAGCAAGCCGCCGAAGACCTCCTCATCGCCATCATGTCTGACAGCCTGGGTCTCACCACGCCAAACACCACCGCGTCGACCTTCCACACGGCTGGTGAGTTGACCGAGCTGGGCGCTTCCAATGCCGAAATTGAAGAGCGGCGGCGCGAATTTATGAAGAAATCGCCGGAAATTCTGGCGTACAAAGGCAAGTTGATCGAGCGAATCGAATATTTGCTGGACGGACAATTGGCGCTCGTACACGTGCCGTTTGAGGAGATTCAACAGTACAGCGACGCCTACAACCCCGGCGCGCTGATCGGCGACGAACTGCGGCTGGTCGAGGGCGTGGCGCTCAGTTGCGTTATCAAAACCTACCCCGACGGCAAACTGACCGCCCGCCTGCGCGGTAACCTACCAATCGCCGACACCGTGGCTGGCTACTTCGGCGGCGGCGGCCATCCGTACGCGGCCGGATTTCGCGTATATGAGGATTACGACGAAGTCGTGCGGGAACTGGTAGCGACCACCGACCGAGCTTTGCAGGAAGCAGAGCAGAGTTAGTGTTTATTGCAACATTGTCGCAATTGATAAAATCAACTATTCATAGCATTTTCTCATAAAGCATTTTACTCTAATCAAACACCACCCTTGCACGCAGCTCGCTCATCTTTACAAACATTTGTTTGTTACCACGGTTTACCGCCACAGACAATACAATCTGCTGGGTTACGCACCCAATGGTACTACCTACGATTCCGGTGTAATCATTATCTCTGCAGAGTGTTATACCAAAAAGTCGGCGGAATTACTTCAAGGTTTAGCGGTGATGGAACAGAAGCTTTCCGCAAAAAAAGAGTAGAGACCACTACCAGATAGCAGCGGTAAATTAATCCTCAGACTCTCTTATAATATACAATCTAACCCGGCTCGCCCTATACGATGCATCAAATCATCATGTACTGCAAAAGCATCCTCGGAATCAACAGGGCCATTGACCCCTCTCCGAATACGCTCAACTTCGTGCGAGATGGACGTAGTACGACGACCTATGTTATACGAATTAGACAGACAATCTTCTACATAGTATCCAACGGCATAAGCCCGTAATTCCCCTCTAAGTTTGTCGCGCAATCTGTCTTCTTCAGTCATAAAATCCGTAATTGCTGTTTGTTTGAAGTCTAGCGCGTGGGTCGTTTCATGAGATAAAGTTGCAACATCAAAGATTCTAATCCCGCTTGAAAGCATGCCTACGTAAGGACGACCATAGAGCAGAAACTCTTCTCCTGATGGGAAAATAGCATATGAACATACACCTGTACGATTTGAAGTGCTGTCCACCCTGGTCGTCGATAAGTCTTTACAAAGTCTATACAAACTAGCTTCCACAGTATAAATTTCAGCTTTACTATAACCCTTCCGGAGAAGCTTTTCTCTTATAATCTTACGCTGCGCTGGCATAGGGGCGAGCGCTGCAGGTGCAGTAAAATTTACATCCCCAAGAAGAGGTATAATATTTTTATTCCGCCAATCTAAGGCCTTACTAGTATCTACCTCTCCGTCATTTTCATCAATAATTTCTGTCGGTTCCAGCATTTGAGCCGTTCCGTGCAATTCCAATGCTAATCCGCCAAGCGTATCAGTGATTTCGGGACGCTCCAGCGCACTTAATAGCTGTTCCCGAGTATATTTTAGATTATCTAAAGAGGCGCGCCTGTACGTAGGATCCGCCAAATATGGCCGCATACTTGGACGCGCATTCCCAAATTTACCTATATAATCCGCCGTTATCATGGATCTCAATTATATATGATATTTTATTTTTTGTCAATATTATATTCTCTGCAGATTCACTCAACGAAAGCGAACTTTGAAAAAGCAGCCTGTCTGCCGTACAATAGAGTTGATGATACAGCTCTACAACACCCTCACGCGCCACAAAGACAAACTACAGCCACTCGACGGACAGACGGTTCGGATGTATACCTGCGGGCTAACGGTGTATTCGCAGCCGCATATTGGCAACTGGGTCGGCTATATTTATTGGGATGTGCTGGTGCGGCTGTTGCGCTGGCAGGACATTCCAGTGATTCGCACGCAGAATATCACCGACGTCGGGCATTTGACCAGCGATGATGATGACGGTGAGGACAAGATAGAGAAAGGGGCACGCCGCGAGGGTAAAACCGCTTGGGATGTGGCTGAGCAGTACATCGCCATCGCCGAGCACGAAGCCTACGAGATACTGAAGCTAGTGCGACCCGACCATTTGGTGCGGGCAACAGATTATATCCAGCAGCAAATTGACTTTGCCCGCGGGCTAGACGAGAAGGGATTTTTATATAAGATTGACGGTGATGGCATGTATTTTGACACGTCACTTCTACCAGATTATGGCAAATTAGCGCGGCTGGACGTGGCAGGCCTGGAAGCCGGCGCGCGGGTCAGCGTCGAGGGCAAGCGCAACATCACCGACTTCGCCGTCTGGAAATTTTCACCGACCAACACCAAGCGCGATATGGAATGGGACAGCCCGTGGGGTGTCGGTTTTCCGGGCTGGCATTTGGAATGTTCGACGATTGCCCGGGAGACGCTGGGCGATACGATTGACATTCACACCGGCGGCATTGACCACATTCCGGTGCATCACACCAACGAAATTGCTCAGAGCGAGAGCTTGACCGGGCAACAATTTACCCAAATATGGCTGCACAATAACCACATCAAGGTCGACGGCCGCAAGATGAGTAAGTCGCTCGGCAACATCATCACCCTCAGCGACATCACCGCCCGCGGCTTTAGTCCGATGGCTTTCAAGCTGGCGATTCTCAGCAAGCATTACCAAACCGAAGGTAATTTCACCTGGGATATTTTGGAAGCAGCCCAGGCGCGGTTGGATCATTGGCGCGGCTATGCGGCGCTGCGGCACCAGACGCACGACACGCTGGATGATGACGATGATAAAGACGAACAGGAAGGCACGGTGTCGCTGCTGGCGGCGCGGCAGGCGCTAGTCGAAAAGTTGAATGATAATTTAGATACACCGGAGGCGTTGGCTCTGATTGATGAGGCATTTTCGCGGCTGGATCACGCGCCACTGGAGAAAATTCACCATGGCGGTTTACTGCAACTCATTGAAATTATTGACGAGGTTTTGGGTTTGGATTTGGCGGAATCGACCCCTGACATCACTGACGATTTGAAGAGATTGATCATCCAGCGCCGCAGCGCCCGCGCCGAAAAAGATTGGCAAGAATCCGACCGCATTCGCGGCGAACTGTTGGCGGCAGGCGTCACCATTCGCGACACGCCAAGCGGCAGCATTTGGACGTGGAAATAAGAAAATAGCCCGCCGGAATGACCGAGCGGGCCAGAACGCATAAATCGCACTAAGTTTAATTAGCAGACCGACAAATTAACTTTCATTCTTCAATTTCTTCACTAATTTGCTTAGCGGTTTTTCACTCTCGACGCGGTTAGCTTTGGCTTGCTCCAGATAGTTTTCCAGTAAAACTTTCGCAGCGCCAGCCGCCGGAATAGCGACCAAACCGCCCAGTAAACCGCCAACGTACAAGCCAATCGTCACTGCCACCAAAACTGTCAACGCCGACAATTCAACTTTCTTCGACTGGATTGACGGCGAGACGAAATTATTTTCAATTTGCTGGTAAACAACGAAATAAATAGCATAAATAATACCGGCAGTTACGTCGTTAAACAGCAGCAGCAGCGATATCAGCGCGCCGGCTATCGTCGCGCCAAACATCGGAATAAGCGTTAAAATAAACGTCGCCATGACTGTTAACATTGCCAAATTCGAATTGATGACAGGGAATGTTAGACTCAATACAAACACCACAAACCCTGACAGTACCGCATCGATGCCCGACACTGTCAATTGCCCGGAAACATAGCCCGTCACCACATTATACATGCGGCCGACCAGTTTCTTATGGCGCTCCATTTTCTCTTGGTCGTTATACAGGCCCCACAGCCGCCTGACCCACGTCGGACCCTCCAGTAGCATTAAAAACGACATCACCAGCACCAAAAACAGCGACGTTAAGAACGAAGCCAGCGAGCCGACACTACTTAAAATATTCGTACCGACGCTAGCCGCCCACGCCGAAGATTGCTGCTTGAGGTTCTCCAGCATGGCATCAACCTGCGGACGCAGATTATTCTTATCGATAAAACTATTAACACCGTGCCATTGCGAACCAGCTTGATCGACTAGGCTCGGCACGCTTTCGACAAACTTAGCAGATTGCTGGACAATTGGCGGCACCACGAACCACACCACGCAGCCCAGCAGCAGAATCAGCGTAACATACGCCAGCGCTGTGCCGCCGAGCCGGCTTTTACCGGGCAATTTTCTAGCAATTGCCGCCACCGGACGGTTCAGCGCCAGCGCTAAGAACAGGGAAACTCCCAGCAAAATCAGCGCATCCTTCGCCGAATAAATCGCCAGTCCCGCCAGCCCAAAGCCGATAACCACCAGCCAAAACCGCACAAATGTTTTAGTGTCTATTTCAATGCGTACTTTCATACTTAAACTTTATCAGCTTTTCGCTTCATCCGCAACGCTGACAGAGACAACTTGCTATCATACGACATCGCGCCGTAGCGGAAAACCCGCACTGCCAGCCATAAGACAAGCACTGCCGCCACGATCAAAAGCGCCACCCCCAGCAAACCTTCCCACATTGGCAAATTACCAACCGCATTCCTGAGCAGCAGCGGAATCGGCGCCGTGAACGGAAACAGCGATAAGAACTTGACAAATGGCGAATCAGGGAAGGAAACGAACGCCGTAATACCATAAAACGGCCCAAATATCAGCATAATCACCAAGCCAAACCACTGGCTGGCTTCCTTGGCAGTCGGCATCATCGCACCCAAAGTCACCAGCATGCCGGTAAACATCATAAAGCTCGCCAGAAAAATCACCAGCGCCAAGCCAATCCGCACCGGATCAAATACCAATAAGCTTAAATCCATATTCGGCAGCTGCAGCTTTGAGCCGAACGCCAAGTAACCCGCCGCCACCGGCAGAACAATCACCAACATCTGAATCAACGCCAGCACCATCAGCGATAGAATTTTGCCAGTGATCAGCGTATCGGTTTTTACCATCGTCAGCAGCATCTCCACCGTGCGGTTTTCCTTTTCCTCAGTGGAGCTGGTTAGCATTTGGTTGCCAAAGAAAGTAACCAGCATAAAGAAAATCACTAAAAACAGCCCCGGCGCAATCATCTCGTTAATACCGCCATGCTCCTTGCCGTCCAGATAAGTAGTTGACGATAATTGGACTTTGTTTTGCAGAATAGCGACTTGCGCTTGACCGACAGTACTGGCTACTGATTGGCTTAATAAACTTTGCGCCACTGCGCCGTATTTGCCATTCTGAAACAGCCCGACATCCTTACCGTAAACTTCAACTTTTTGCTTGCTAATATCCTTCGGGAAGTAAATATAAGCGTCAATCTTACCGTTTTTTACGTCGTTGATTCCAGCCTCTTTCGACTCGACAGTCTTCGTTTTAGCGGCCATGAGCAGCTCTGGTCTGACGAGTTTTGAATCGTCAGTAGCCGCCAATGAAAATTCCTGTTTTTCCAATTCCTTCGCCGCTTGCATCGTCGTACTTTGCGACCAAAACACGATGCCATACAGCGCCGCAAACATCAATGGAAAACCCAGCGCCATCAGCCAAAACGTCGGTTTTTTCAGTACCCGGATAGTTTCAAACTTGAAAACCGTCCCTAAATTATGCATTTTACTCATCGCCTAACTCCTTTGCTTCGCCGCCGTACACTTTAACAAAAATATCGTCCATTGATGCGCCGCCGAACTGCTTTTTCACCTCTGCCAGCGTGCCGTACGCCGCTGCTTGGCCGTCTTTTAATAGAATCAGCCGATCGCACAGCTGTTCAACTTCTTCCATCTGGTGCGTCACGTAAATAATCGTCGCGCCAGCCTTACGCCGCTCCTCAATGATATTCATCAGCAGCCGCCGATTGACCGGATCAAATCCCTTAGTCGGCTCGTCCATGATTAGCAGTTCCGGATCGCCCATAATGGTCACGCCCAGCTGAATTTTTTGCTGCTGGCCGCCGGAAAGCTTGTCCAGCCGCATACCAGCCTTATCAGTCAAATTAACGCGCTTCAGAAAATTCAGAGAAAATTCCTTTGCTTCGTCGCGGCTCAAACCTTTCAGCTGGCCGAAATAAATCATCACATCCAGCACTTTTTCCTTTTTATACAGCCCGCGCTCTTCCGGCAGATAACCGAGGTTAATCTGGCTATCTACCGCATACGGCTTACCGTCAATCAGCAGCTCGCCGGCCGTCGGCTCGTATAGCCCCAGCAGCGCCCTGAGCGTCGTGGTTTTTCCCGAACCGTTGCTACCGAGAAAGCCAAACACTTCTCCCTGAAAAACGTCAAAGCTCAAATCTTTAATAACTGTTTTATTGCCAAATTTCATCTTAAAATGACGAATTTCAACAATTTTTTTCCTATCCGGCATGTACTCTCCTTTTCTTTGAAGAAAATTATAGCACTATCCCGCCCGAGCTGCCAAATGGCGTATAATAGTTAATATATGCGGCTGCTAATTATCGAAGACGAACGAAAAATCGCCCGAGTCATCGCCGAGGCGCTCAAGCGCGAGACGTACGCCGTTGACGCCGTGCACGACGGGGAAGAGGGCTTTAATTTGGCAGACAGCCAGCCGTACGATTTACTGATTGTTGATCGAATGCTGCCGGGCATGGAGGGCGCGGAAATTGTTAAAAAATTGCGTAAAAACGGTAAAAATATGCCGATTTTATTCCTCACAGCCCTGGGCACCACCGAAGATAAAACCTTCGGGCTGGACGCCGGCGCGGATGATTATTTGGTTAAGCCGTTTGCTATCGACGAGCTGCTGGCACGAGTCCGAGCCTTACTGCGCCGGCCGCCAATTCAGCAGCCGGATGTTCTAAAAATTGCCGATTTGACGATTGATAAGCAGCAGCAAACCGTGATGCGCGCCGGAAAAACTATCGACTTGACCAGTAAAGAATACGCGCTGCTGGAATATTTAATGCAGCACCCGAACCAGATTCTCAGCAAGGAAACGCTAATCGACCATGTTTGGGATTTTGATGCCGATATTTTACCGAACAATGTCGAGGCGTACATAAAAAACTTGCGCCAAAAAATCGATAAGCCGTTCAAAAAACAATTGATAAAAACCATCCGCGGTTTCGGTTACCGGATTGAATCATGAAAATTTTTACCTCGGCAACTATCAAATTGGCGGGCTGGTATTTACTGATTTTAATGGTCGTCAGCCTGTTGTTTAGCAGTATTATTTTTCAAGTGGCGCGCTCGGAAGTTGACGCGCAAATCCATAAAATTATCATCCAGCGCGGCAACGATTTTCCTAGCATTGACTTGTCGGAACGAATGGATATTTCGACGCGCAATCTGCTGATTAGCTTGGGCTATATCAATCTCATCGTGCTGCTGGCGGGCGGCGCTTGCTCGTATTTATTAGCGAGGATTACGCTGCGGCCGATTGAGGCGGCGCATAAGGCCCAGTCGCGGTTTGTTTCCAACGCCAGTCATCAGCTGCGCACGCCGCTGGCAATTATGAAAGCAGAGACCGAACTGGCGCTGAAAAACCCGAAGGCGCCGCGGGCAGAGCTAACGGAAACGCTGGAAAGCAATTTGGAGGAAATCAACAAATTGACCGAGCTAACCGCCATGCTTTTGGAGCTGTCGCGAACAGAGAACAGGCTGGCGCTGGAAGATAAAAGCTTCGACTTGGCAGAATTGATATCCAATCTCATCCGCGAACGAAAAGCCGAAACCCGTACGGAAATGAATTGCCCGGAACACACAAATATCTCTCTTCACCAAGCCGCAACGCGGGAGCTGTGCGCGATTTTACTTGACAACGCATTAAAACACAGCCCGAAAAATTCGCCGGTAAAAATCCAAGTGCTGCCGTCGAAACAGAATATCACCGTGCATTTTACTAACGACGGCGCGATTTCCCAGCAGAATCTGCCGCACGTGTTCGAGCAGTTTTTCCGCGGCAACCAGCGGACGAAAGGCTATGGATTGGGGCTGCCGCTGGCGGAACAATTGACCAGAGCTTTGGGCGGACAAATCTCTGTTACCACCATAAAAGGCTCAACAGTTTTTACCATTTCTTTGCCAATTGTTTAGATTTTCAGCTAATTTTCAGAATCGGATGTTGTAATGGGATTATTGATTGGTTGGATTGCCAGTCTGAAAGGGGAAGTATGAGTACAACATTTTTAAGCAAAAAAGGGTTTAAGGAGCTGCATAAGGAGATCTCACGCTTGGAGATGGAAGAAAAGTCGCTGATCGCCGAGCTGAAAGAAATCGGCCGTGCCAAGTCCCGCGACGACAAGCTCCATCGCAGCGACGTCATCATCAGCCTGGAGAACGTCCAATCCCGACTGAACCTGAAAAGGGAGACCGCCAAAACCGCCAAACCGCTGCCGCGCAAACGCGACCGGCTGAAGATTGCGCTGGGTTCGGTGGTGGATTTGATGGATCAGCACGGGCAAATGTTCCGCTATAGGCTGGTTCACAGCCTGGAGGCTAATCCGCTGGACGGGCGAATTTCCGTAGACAGTCCGCTGGGTAAAAGCCTGCTGAACCACAAAGCGTCAGAAACTGTTTCCTGGAAAAACGGCTCCGCCAGCCGCCAGCTGCAAGTCCTGAATATCAGCTAAATCGTTCAAGCGCCTGTCTATGTTCGGGCAGCGATTGTCCACCGTAAAATCAATAGCCTCCGCGCCTTGGGGGCTATTTTTTATTTTCTATTCATTTTCCCGCGGGTTTTCGCAGACTTCCGTCATTTTTCCTCATTTTATCGCCATTTTTACCCTATTTTTGCCTAAAATTCAATAAAATTGCTGAAATCCATTGACTTTAACATTCAGATATGATATATACATCAGCTTTTGTTGACGAGTTGAGTGAAAAACTCCTTGTCCGAAAGTGTATCATTGACAAGCAGATGTAAGCACGAGATGAGATCTTGATTGGTGAAGAGAGGTGTTATTAGGTTTCTTTGGCGGTTGAGACCTCGTCTCGTGTGATATAAGAGAATCATACGTAGCCTTTGCCTCAAACAGAGGTGGGCGGTAGTCGCCGCGAGGAAGTGGAAGGAGCCTATCATGGCTACTCTCAAGATCAAGATCGACGCCGAGATCGTCTTCGACGACGACAACAAGGTCGACGACAACAACTTCGACACCATCATCGACACCATCATCGACGACATCAAGAAGAGGTCCTAAACCGCTGAATGCGGCAAGCAGACGATATCAAATCAACTGATGTCGTCTTTCGACATCGTGTTTCTCTATATCACCATCTGCTTGTCGCATTCGCTCCATAGATGTGTGTCTATGCTGATGAGTCGGAAACGACGAAAGCGAATCCTACATTCCCGCGGGACTATCCCGCCAAAAACCACCCTACAAGACGTTCTTTTTCATCAATTGAACGCGCAGATTCAGAACATCTTTCATAATATCCTGGTCGCGCTGCTGCATGACTCTGCACAGCATCGCCGTCGTAGCAATTTGTATGCCAATGACCACGACAAACCCGGCGATAATCCACCAATTCTGCTTCAGTTTCTTTTTTACATTTTTCATGTTTTTTCCTTTGCTGGTTAGTTCTATCTTTTCATTATTATATACCGTTTTACCGCCAGAACACTAATCATAAGTACAATTTACTGCCGTTTCCGCGCGGCCCCCAAGCAGCTAGGGGCTATTGACATAGATTGCTATTATTGATATACATGTATGTATAACTCTTGCTTGCAGGATTCACGAAAATCTTGCATTGCGCTAGTTTTAAATAATCGTTAACAGGAGCATTCTTATGATAACTTCACTCAAAGGCTTTGAAGTACCACCCATTAGCCAGGAACCAACAAACCCCGACCTCGCCAAAGATCAAACAGAGACGCGCGAGCAAGACCCAAATGTGCGAGAGTTTTCTCGCCGGGCAATAGTTGCTTTTTTTACTAATACTATTGGAAGCCAAGAAGACTATGCCGCACATAATAAGGTGTTTTCATTCATGGCGTCCGATATATACGAAAAACTTGGACATCAGTTTGATCAGGTTGCCGCTACTCCTTATAGCGACAAGGTAGTCTATGCGCTTTGTCGTGCATATATAGCGGCGCAGCATCCTCTCTTATTAAATAGAGGTCAGCCTCAGCCTGGATGTAACACAGAGCAGTGGCTAGACCAGGCAGCGCGTCTCGTAGCACGCGGCAATCCAGACCAAGGCCTAAAGGTCAGACGATTTCCTGCAGAAATATATGAACAACTTGTCGATCTCGTGGATTATCAGTAATATTTTTAGGTAATACTCCGCCACCCTCCATTCAATCTCCTCTGTCAGTAACGTACCAAGCGGTTGGCGCGTTTTTCTATGATGGAAATATACCCAGAATCGTCTAGTCAAAGTACACATAATACCGACAAGAAATAGCAGAACACACGAAAAAAGGAGTTCGCAAGTTTATTCCTAAGTGGATTCTATCAAGCAGCCAAATCTCGACACCCGGCAGTTTTTACCATATAATCAGCTTATGGTTTTTTATACTATTTCTGCCGATGAGGCGCTAAAAAAGCTGCATACACGCGCTGGCGGACTCAGCACTGCCGAAGTCAAACGCCGCCAAAAACAATACGGATTGAACATTATCAATATCAAGTCCGAACCGCTCTGGAAAAAGATTCTAGAGCCGTTTATGGATGTATTCGTGGTGATTTTAGCCGCTGCCGCTGCAATCAGTTTGCTCCACGGCGAAGCAATTGACGCAGTTATTATCTTCATCATCATCGCGGTTTCTGCCGTTATTTTTTATGTCCAGCGGTTTTCAACCGACCGGGTGCTGCGCAGCCTGTCGCGCCGCGACGCCCAAAAAATCGACGTGCTGCGCGCCGGAAAAGTTACTACCGTGGACAGCTCGCAGCTAGTGCCGGGCGATATCGTCAATTTGTCCGAAGGCGAGAAAGTTCCCGCCGATATCCGCCTAATTAAGACCGCCAATTTGCGGGTTGACGAGGCGCAGCTGACTGGCGAATCTGTACCAATTTCTAAAAATATCGAGGCGCTGGACGGGAAAAAAGAAATTTACGAACAAACCAACATGCTATTCCAAGGTTCGTTCGTGGTATCCGGCACAGGCGCTGGCGCGGTAATCGCCACCGGCAATGATACTGAGTTCGGCAATCTGGCAATGCTGTCCAAAAAAGAAGCCGCTAAAAGCCCGGTTCAGCAGAAAATCGACAAGCTAATTACCAAAATTATCGCGGCGGTGGGCAGCATCTCGCTGGTGGCGTTCGGACTGAGTTTGCTGCGCGGCATGGATTTTTTGGATAACCTGAGATTTGTCATGGCGCTGGCAGTCAGCGCCGTGCCGGAAAGTTTGCCAATCGCTATTTCCGTGGTGCTGGTCTTAGGAATGCGGCGGATGGCTGCTAAAAAAGCGCTGGTTCATCAAATGCGGGCAATTGAGACGATTGGCGTCATTACCACCATTGCCACCGATAAAACTGGCACGCTGACGAAAAATCTGCTGACGGTGCAAGATACTTGGACGCTGGAAAAGCACAACAATTTGGCGAAGTTGATGACGTATTTCGTCAATCGCGGCGATAGCAAAAGCCACGATCCGCTGGATATCGCGCTGGATAATTTTGCTCGGAAAAACAATGCCGGTGTTCGCGGCCTGCCAGCGGCGGAATTGCCATTCAACCAGGAATTCTCGATGTCGGCGACGGTTTGGCATCATGGCGCGGATTATAAAGTGTATTACAAAGGGGCGCCGGAAGAAATCATCAAGCGTTGCAAATTGCCGGCAGCGGAAGCCAGACGCGCCAAGCGGGCGATTGGCGATTTGACATCGCAAGGCTACCGCGTCGTGGGCTTAGCAACCAGCGACACCTCGGAAATCTTGGCAGATTTTTCGCAAATTTCGCGCCAAAAATTGCGGTTCGCCGGACTGGCGGCGGTGGCGGATGTACTGCGTCCAGAGGCGGCGCGGGCTATCAAATCAGCGCTGGCGGCGGGCGTTTCCGTGCGCATGATCACCGGCGACCACTTCGAGACGGCATACCAAATTGGCAAGAAACTTGGCATGGTAGAAGACAGGGAAGAGGTTTTCGATTGCCGGGAAATGTCGAAGATGACTGACGACGAACTAGACAAAATCATTGAGCGGACAAAGGTTTTCTCGCGCGTTATCCCGGAACAGAAATACCGGATTTTAACCATCTTAAAGCGCCATAACATCACCGCCATGACTGGCGACGGCGTTAACGATGTACCGGCGCTATCCGGCGCGGACGTCGGGATTGCCATGGGTTCAGGCTCGCACATCGCCAAAGATGCCGGCGCGATAATCCTGCTGGACGACAATTTTAAGACGATTATCGACGCCATGAAAGAGGGCCGCACCATTATCGCCAACGTGCGGCGAATGCTGTTTTACTTGCTATCAACCAACACTGGCGAGCTAATCACCATGATTGGCGCGCTGCTAATCGGCATTAAAACTCCGCTGGAGCCGGTGCAGATTTTATGGGTCAATTTGGTAACCGACACGTCGATGGTCATTCCGCTAGGACTGGAACCGCCGGAGAAGAACACTATGAAACAGCCGCCAAAGCAACCCGACGCGCCAATTCTGGAGCAAAAAATGATCTGGCGGATGTGTATTGTCGCCTTGACGATGTCGTCGCTGGCTCTCGGCGTTTATGTCATATTTGAAAAAAGCCGCGGCCACGACTATGCGCAGACGCTGGCTTTCGTTTCGCTGGTGGTCAGTCAATGGGCTAACGCCTTCAACGCCCGCAGCGACCAAGATTCGATATTTACTCGCTTGAAGGTAATGAACCGCAGCTTTTACTTTGGCATGATTCTATCTGCGGCTCTGCAGATGCTGGCGCTATTCGGCCCGCTCGGCGAGGTGCTTCACATCAAACCTGTCGAACCAATACACCTGGCGCTAATAAGCATAACTGCGTTCGTGATACCGATCGGAACATGCGAACTGCATAAATTGCTTAGTAGACGCCAGGCGAGGGGGTTTGGTAGATAATATGATTATCTAGTTATTTGCTGTTTTCTAATGTGATTTAGGGTCGGGGCTTTCAGGCTCGCCAGGTGTTACCGCGCTGAATTCGGCGGCAGAGCCAGGAAACGCTGTTGCGCTTTCTGGCGAACTATAGTTAGTGCTTACACCGCTTTCTGTTACACAGAAAGTGACTTCGGTACCGGGACCAAATATCTCAGCCCCTTTTTCTGAAGACACCATCGTTCCACCAACAGGAGTATTCTCAACCTGGTATCCTCCTGGCAATTCATTAAGAGCGGCTTGAGCAGCCTGCCTATCTTCTTTGCTAGCTGTAACAAGACCGCCAGAACGCTCCGGACCACTCATTGTAACCGTCTGGCACGCCGGCGCGCCTTCCCTTTTTTCACTACTTGCACCGTCTCGAAAAGCGTTGCCTACACCAACCGCTATAGTTGCACCAAGAAAAACCGCCATCACCTTTCCACCAACTTTTCTCACTTTTCCTAGAAATTGCTCTCTATCTCTACTACCCTCAAGTTGTGGACTAGGCTGCTCTCCACGCTGATATTGTACGCCTGGACCTACTACGATAACTGGTTTTTGCAAATTCTCCGAAACCCTAGCTGCGTGCCGTTGACTAATAACTCGGGCTTGATACAGTTGCTCACGTTCAAATGATGGTGGTAATTCTTTTCCCATAAAACTCCTCTTACTCCTTATGTTTAAGATTATAACAATTGTCTATAATACTCCTATTTTCTTAATTTGTCAATAGTATTTGACCATAATCTTTATAATTCAACAAAAAAACGCTCTTTTACGAGCGAAAGCTTGATAATTAGCTAACTTGGCTGGGACGGCAGGATTCGAACCTGCGAATGCTGGGACCAAAACCCAGTGCCTTACCACTTGGCGACGTCCCATCAAAGCCAGGACATTGCTAATTGTAGCACGCCCAGTAAAAAAATTCCATAATCGGTCTTGCAACCAGACGCCAACATAACGTATAATCTAACTATGAATAACCGTAAGGGTTTTACCATCGTCGAGGTGTTGATTATCATTGCCGTCATCGCTGTTCTGGCTACCATCGGCGGATTAGCGTGGCGATCGGCTCGTAACAGCTCCATAGATTCTAAGACTAAAACCGACCTGAAAATCATCGCCAACGCTATTGACCGATATCATCAAGACAACGGGCAATATCCGGCGCCGACTGGCTGCTATACATCAGGTTGCAGCGGCGGGCAGTTGGCTGGAGTTTTAATCCCAAAGTACATGAAAGAATTGCCAAAGGACTATAAAGATAATAATTACCATTACATCGCCAATGGGACGGCGGACAGCTATGCCATACAAGCATATAAAGCAGATGGCAGCGTGTGTAAATCTGGCAAAAATATGCAATCTTCCTGGTTCTCGTCAGCGCCAGAATGCAGTTTCTAATCTGTTATAATAACTCTTGATGAGACGGCAGATTTTTGAGACGCTGACACTAGAGAAGATCGTTGGCGGCGGGCAAGCACTAGGGACGCTGGCTGACGGGCGCAAATGTTTCGTATGGGGCGGACTACCCGGCGAGACGGCTACTGTCCGCATTACCAAAAAGAAATCACACTTCGTCGAAGCGATCGTCGAAGGAGTGATCTCGCCAAGCCCCGACCGTATCCAGCCGCGCGATCCGGATAGTTATCTTTCGACCAGTCCATGGCAAATCATGCCGCTCGAGATTGAACAGGCGTGCAAAAGGCAATTGATCGACGACGCCTTTACGCTGCATAATGTTGCATTACCGGCAGCGATTGATATTTATTGCAACAATGTTGCATATGGTTATCGCAACAAAGTTGAATTTAGTTGGTATAGTAAATCGATAATGTCTCGAGCGGTGTCTCAGAAAGAACCTGGGGCTATCTCGGGTTTCGGATTATTTTCTGATGATACCCGAGGGATAGACGCGGATAGCGACCGTGAAGAACCATCTGGCGATACGCTTGACTTAGCGTTTTTCCGCCGCGGCAGCAAGGGTAAGGTGGTCGTCGATGGCACGAGCTTAGCGCGCCCTGCAATCAATAACCTGGCGCGGGCGATCCGTGATTTACTGCGCCATAAACGCGTCTCGGCCCGCCAGCTCAAAACCTTACTCATCCGCTGCGATCAGTCAGGAGGTTGTGTATGGCAGTTGTATATTAAAGATCGCTTGCCCGAAATTATCACCGATACTGAAGCCGCCAAATTACCGGCTCAGGGCGGGGAAGTCATCTATTCTGACCCGCGTTCGCCAGCCAGCCGCATCACCGAGCGCCTGGCGCAGTTCGGCAATGCCACCCTGACTGATACCATTCTTGACATACCATTTCGCTACGCCTGCGAAGGCTTTTTCCAAGTCAATATCCCGGTTTACGAGCAAGCGCTGCGCGATATGAAGGAGTGGGTGCCATATGATTGCAATAGCCAACACTCGGGTCGGCAGCTCGGACACCACCAGAAAATAATCCGGGACCCACGTGAAGTTGCCCAGATTTTTTCCGGGGTGCCGCTCGCTACCGATCAGCCAATTCTCGATTTTTACGCTGGCGTCGGCACTATTGGTCTGACCATTGGCAGCGGCAACGTCACGCTGGTGGAAATCAACGCCGACGCTGTCCGCGAAATGCAGCGCAACATCGCCGAACTTGACCGCACCGACGCCCGCGCCGTCCTCGCTCCCAGCGAACAAGCCCTCGACTATATTACAGGCAAGGAAATCGTCATCGTTGACCCGCCGCGCGCCGGCTTGCATCCCGACGTTATTGCAACATTGTTGCAACAGCTGCCGCCGCGCATCATATACCTCAGCTGTAACCCTGTCACCCAAGCCCGAGATGTCGCCTTACTCCAGCAAAACTACCGCATTGTCCACCATCGTGGCTACAACTTTTTCCCGCGTACGCCGCACATTGAGCACCTGGTTATTCTTGATAAGAAATAGGCTTTATTGACATGCCGATAGTTAGAGTAGAGCTTCTCTCAAAATTGACATAGCGCTGTACTGCTTGATATAATCCCAGCACAAGAAAAGCACATGAGAGGAGTTTTATATCTATGACAGAAATACCAAAGCCACCTGAGAGAATATCGGGCGAAGGGCAAAATAATACTGCAACTGCCTGGAACACGCTTCAAGAAGATTTTGCGAACGTTGAAGAAGATCCTCAGAAATATACAGATACCATAAAGGCACCGGAACGAGCTCCAATAATCGGCGAATATGCTTCTAGCGGGCTAATTTTCTCTGACATGGTAGGTCTAGCCAAAGATCTAGCCGAGGAAAAGAATAGACATAATCCAAAGACCTCAGAGGAAAGTCAACCAGTACTACTTATTTTCGGTGGTGTTTGTGTTCCCGTATACGAAAATTCTGATCCCGAAAAACTAGAGACAGCCTGGGCGCGAGTTATGCGCGGACACTATGATAAGCAGATGGCAATTCCTGGTCTGTATAGCAACAACT
The DNA here is from genome assembly GCA_963515045.1 of uncultured Candidatus Saccharibacteria bacterium. GTDB lineage: Bacteria > Patescibacteriota > Saccharimonadia > Saccharimonadales > Saccharimonadaceae > Nanosynbacter. Next base: position 98,185 of record CAUPWH010000002.1, read on the forward strand.
CTGAAATGAAGACAACTTATCCACTAGTGACAAAAACTCTGGACAATATACCAGAAGAAGTCCTTGCCGCTGAGGCGCAGACAGACGAAGCTCGGCGCAAGGCTGGAGACCCTGATATTCAGCAGGCGGACACTATTATCTACAGAGAAAAAAAGTATGAGAAACTTAAAAAAGAGCTCCAGGACGTAGAGATAGTCTTTAATACAGAAAATACGCAACCATCCAACGTCCTTAGTGACGGAGAGAAGCCACAAAAGAAGTCACAAAGAGTATCGCCATTTGAAAAGGTATTCAAAGCGCAGAGAGGCATGCACTTCTCTTGGGCAATCTTATGGGCAAAGCTTATGCAGCAGCGTCTCAATGATGATGAAGTCGCAACCATAAAAGATATCGCCGAAGATACTCTGGGAATATTAGACATCAAAGTAGATGCCCCAGGTCCACTATTTAGTGAAGTAACTCGTCATTTAGTACAGAGCTGGAATCATGGTGAAGAACTATCGGAATGGTATAGGGAAATATACGAACAACAGGGTAGATATAGCTCGCCTCTTCCACCCGAGGCCCAGTAACAATATTGCACGCCTTAAGTATCTATAGGTCATAAGAAGCCTAACAACAAACGCCGACGTACTTATGTATCTGTCGGCGTTTTAATTTTCTTGACCAAATACCGTAATCTGCACTATTTTTAGGGTTATTCCGGATACTTATCTTCAATCGCTTTGAACTTCCTGCCAGCACGGCGGGCTAGCCACCACTGAGCTAGGGCGACGATGACGACCGCGGCGATACCTGGCCAGAGCAAGATAATATTTGGCACAGTAAAGTCAAAAAACTGCCTGAGCGGCTCGACACCAAAGCTCACCAAGGTTACAAGCAGCACGCCTGCCATATACAGCGTCCGCGCCAGGTGCGCCCGCTTATCCAGGACCACACCGAGCATCGGCCCGACCAAAAACACCAGATAAATCCCAAAGAACGTCGCTGTCAGAACCGTCATCGTCGCTGCCTCGGCCGCCTGATTTGGATGCAGCGTCACACCCGACCAGTAGGTGAACGCCACGGTAAGGCCCGTCAGCAGCGCGATCGGCGCCACCGCCTGCAGGGTGTCGCGCCAGAAATGCGCCGGATTGACCCGATGGCGCGGACGTGGTGGAAACAGCGTCCACATGATCGTCGGCATGGTCACCAGGAAAATATTGAGAAAGGTGATGTGCCGCGGCGCGTACGGATAATTCAGCCCGACCAGCATGGTACTCAGCAGCAGCACCACGCCATAAATAATCTTGTGAAAGAACAGGGTGGCAATCACTTCAATCGCTTGCATAATCCGATTGCCCAGCTTCATACCGATCGGCAGGGACGTGAACGAATTGTTGAGTAAAATAATATCCGCCACCCGCCGCGACGCCGGAGCACCCGCGTACATCGCCACGCCGAGGTCAGATTTTTTCAGCGCCAGCGCGTCGTTAACGCCGTCGCCGACCATGCCGGTGAACTTGCCAGACTGCTTGAAATGAGCGATCAGCCGCTCCTTTTGCTCTGGCAGCACGCGGGCAAAAATTGTATTCTCGTCGGCGGCCTTGTCGAAGGCTTTGTCGCTGAGACCCGCTAGTGCTGAGCCGAGGATGGCCTTATCTGGATTATCAATACCCGCCTCACGCGCGATGTGCTGAACGGTGCGCGGATTATCACCAGAAATCACGCGAATGACCACGCCTTGCTCCTGGAGAAACTTGACCGTATCAATCACGCCGTCGCGCAGGGAATTACGTAAAATCACCGCGCCAATCGCCCGCCCAGAGCCGTCTGGCAGATTCTTGAGTTTCACTGTTTCATCATCAAATTCCGCCAGCATCAGCACCCGTAGGCCGCTATCCGCCCACTCATCCAGCTGGCGCTGCAACATAGCGTCAACCGGTGCTAGCTTAGCCACAAACTCCGGCGCCCCCATCATCAATGTCCGCACCGCACCGTCGACCTTCGCCCGGACGCCCGCCATCTTGCGCGCCGAGGAAAAGGCCATCACCTCGATGATGTCTGCGTGCTTGGGCGGCGTGATTTCCGCTAGGATCGCCTGTCCGGTGATATTGCCGCCGCTGGTTTCATGAGCAATGAGGGCGGCGAAAGAGGCAACAGCTGACTCAGAAAAATCCGGAACCCGAGCGACCAACGGGCGCGCGGCGTGTAGCTTTTCTGGGGTAGCTGTTGCCGAGCTCATTGATACACCCGACTCATCAAACGCCACTACTCGCTCTAGCGTCACCTCGTCGCTGGTCAGCGTGCCAGTCTTGTCCACTGCCAATAAATTAAGCAGCGCCATCGCCTCAATCGCCGCCAATTTTTGCGGCAACACTTTGGCCTGCGCCAGCCGCAGCGAGCCGAACGCCAGCAGCAGGGAACTAGCCAGCAATAATCCCTCTGGCACCACCGTTACCGCCGCCGAGGTAATCGTCTTTAAGATAATCACCACGTTATCACCCGACAAATAATACACGGTAAAAATCAGCGCCGCCAGCACAATCGCGCCGTATGTCAAGAAGGTAATTGCTCGCCAAATCGCTCGCTGCAGCGGTGTCAATTCCGGTTTGTAGCGCTTGAGAACTTGGCTGATAGCGCCGGCCTTCGTCTGGTCGCCGACCGCCGTGACCCGCGCCGTGCCTTCGCCCGCCAGCACCGTGGTTGCCGCCAGCACCGTGTCGCCAACCGCTTTCTCGACCGCCGCCGACTCACCAGTCAGCATACTTTCATTCAGCTCCAGGCCCTTCGACACCGTCACTGTCGCGTCCGCCGGCAGCTCATCACCGGCCCTAAGGATAATCTCATCATCCACCACCAGCGAATCATACGGCACCTCCACCGCCTGACCATCACGCAGCACCCGCGCCCGAGGCGCACTCATCAGCTCCAGCCGGTGCAGCACCCGCTTGGCACGAATTTCCTGCACGATGCCGATCAGCGAATTGACCACGATCACCACCGAAATAAACCAAGCATCCCGGTACTCGCGCACATAAATCAGCGCCCCGGCCAGCAGGAAAATCGCCAGCACAATTGGCGACAGTAAATTTCTCTTGATAATGTCTAGGTAATCTTGCATTAATCAGCCTGAATCCTCTTATATCGAAACCGCGCGCCAACCCGCCAGCCGCCGCGCGCATCCGGATCGAACTGATAAATCTCGCCGTTTTTTACCTCAGAAATAATACCCAGCGCTGGATTGTACGGCGCCAGCGTCCGGTAGTACAGCAAATCGCCGCTTGATATAATTTTCATGCCAGGAAATACACTCTGAAAACGCTCGCGGCCGATGTCGTCAAAATAATTCGGCTGTCCTTTCGGCGGTAAAAATTCCTCGACCTTCAAGCCCATACGGCGCACTATTTTTTTAATATCGGCAAGCGTAGCCGACGACGACGCCTCGACATACACCGCCAAATGATTTTTACTCGTCAAGAATACGCTAGCCGCTGCCGTCCGACCAACATCGCTCATCGGCAAAATTATCGACTGAATCTCAACCGAAAAATCAAACTTTTCCTTGGCAATTTCTTCCAGCGCTAATACGTCATACGTCGTCGTATTCATAATTATATTTTACCACCAACAGCGAATTGCCGCTAATTTACGTACTAGCTCACCACCTCTGCAACATAACATAAAGCATGTAAAGCATAAAGTTT
>CAUPWH010000003.1:0-62809 GCA_963515045.1 uncultured Candidatus Saccharibacteria bacterium
TGCTGGGTTTGCCGCGGGTGATTGTGGCTGATTATGATTGTATAAATAAGTATGCGCTTAATTGCGTGTCGATAGAAATTAGCATGCAGAGCAGGCTGAACGATGTGAAAGTCTGGCGCCAGAAGCTGCAAATGCTTGCTGAAAAGAAAATTGCTGATTGCCAGACGGTCTCAGGAGTAGAGAAGTTTCGCTTTGTGTATCGGATGACTCTGGAGGATAAAACGAGGTTAAACCTTGAGCAGGCAAGCCTACGAGCATTCCAGCCAATTGACCAGAGTTTGGCGGAAAAAATGGGAGTAAAAACTCCGGCTTATCCTATTTTTATCAATGACAAATTCACGCCGTATAATTATGGAGGGTTATTGAATAAGATAAACAATAAAAATTAAAATCACGCGCGGACAATAACTGGTCGGATAAGAGTCGGCTGCAAATATCAATACAAAAACAAATTGGTGGCTCCTCCCAGACTTGAACTGGGGACACAAGGCTCTTCAGGCCTCTGCTCTACCAACTGAGCTAAAGAGCCACAAATTTACCTTATGATTGTACTAAAAATCTGGCGAGCTGGCAAGGAAAAAGCCAAGGCTCCTTGGAATTTATCTGCACGCCGTTATTATTTATTATGGTGGTGATACTGATGAGTCAGCGCGTGACCCTTGCCGCGGCGCAATAAATATAAGTTGACAGGGTACGACACTAGGAACGCGGCAGTCATGCACAGCAGCCGACTTGTCCAATACATCGGATGAGTGAGGTCTTTGTTCATGGCGCCTGGCACAACGAGCATGATGACATTGTCAACGATAGTCATCGACAGAATTGATAACGTATCGGCAGCGAAAACCAATTTGAAGGCTTTGACGAACGATAACTTAGCGCTTATCAGCGGGATAGTTGATACAGTATAGCCAGACGTAAATGCCAAAACCAATGCCAAAATTACCGTGGCGTGCGGTGTAAATCCAGCGTGCGTGCCGATGGTGACGCCGAGCATTTCGCCGATCATGCAGCCCGTCAAACAGTGCAAGGTCGCGGCTAACGCCATGCGTTTGGTTGAAGTTTTTATATTGCAGTGAGGGTGAGATTCGTGGTGCATCATTTCGTCCTTATATTATTTAATTCGTATAAATTAAGCAGTTCTTCGACGGCTTCATCTTGCTGGATTTCATCGCCCGAGGCTATTTTGTCAGCAATGTGCGTGCGCAAATGCCGCTCCAGAATTAGCTTATTGAGCGACGCCAGTGATTTTTGCAGCGCCAGGCTTTGCGTTAAAATATCCATGCAATATGCGTCGTTGAAGATTTGTTTCTCTAGTCCGCGCATTTGCCCTAAAATAATTTTTGTGCGGTGCAGAGCTCGCCGCTTGATATCTGTTGTGTCCATGATTTTATCATATACCCCCTGGGGGTATTATGTCAAATAATCTGAATAGCTATTGCCAGCAGTACTAAAAATTGCTAAAATTATGGAAGCGCCGATTTAGCTCAGCTGGTTAGAGCAGCTGTTTTGTAAACAGCAGGTCCTCGGTTCGAGTCCGAGAATCGGCTCCAAATACGCGCTGGAATCGTGTAGTGGCAATCACAGGAGACTGTAAATCTCCCGCCGTAAGGCTTCGTAGGTTCGAGTCCTACTTCCAGCACCAAGGAATAATTTTTAAGAAAATTGTCGCTTGCAGAGGCGGCTTTTTTCTTTAGCTTTTCTCTGGTAAAACTAATTTTGTTTGACATTTTTATGTTTGTGTGCTATAGTTAAAGCATGTTAGAATTATTAAAACAAATATTTACCGTCTGGAACAGCGAAAAGAACCAGCGGTTGAAGTTGCAGCAGGCATATTTAATTTTGGCAATTATCGGGCTGGTGGCCGCGGGATTATCAACGCTATTTAGCGTTTCCTCGGCGCATTTGGCAGCGTCTTTTTCTGGTATTTTGGCGGTTACATTTTTAGTCAACGGTATCGCCTGGGGATTGATTGATACTTTCATAACGCCGAGGCTGCCAAAAGCCAGCCAAACCAAATCTAGATTAAAATCTAAAGCGAAATCTAAGACGGCTAAGCGCTAGTTGCTAAATAACTGTCTAATATGCTAGAATCAAGCAGTCGGATAGTGGCTCTTTTAGTTGCAGAAACGAGTGATTGTCTGATGGCTATGCCGCGATAGCTCAGTTGGTAGAGCGCATCCATGGTAAGGATGAGGTCTCGGGTTCAAGCCCCGATCGTGGCTCCAAATTAGAAATTTTTCAGAAATCGTGGCGCAACGTACGCCGCTTTTTATGGTGTATTATAAAGTAACTTGCCGTATATGCACAAAAAAGCGTAGCTTCTGAGCAAAACCTAAAGATTTTTTGTATCACACAAAAACAGTCTTAAAATAAATCCTATCCACCAAAAATGTATTTTGGAAGTTTTTGGTGTATACTGGAGATGTTGTGAATGATAAAATAATACGTAAAGAATATTTAGATCAATTAGAACTTTTGAAAGACCAAAAAGTAGTTAAGGTCATAACCGGCATTCGTCGCAGCGGGAAATCTACGCTTTTAGAGATCTTTCGAGATGAGCTGAAATTACAGGGCATAAAAACAAAACAAATCCAAAGTTATAATTTTGAAGATCCAGACCTAAACAAAGACTTAAACTGGCGAAGTATTTATGAAAAAATTTCTACCAAGTTAGCGACTGGCATCCAAAATTATATTTTTCTCGACGAAATTCAAAACGTCCCTGAGTTTGAAAAGTTAGTTGACGGGTTATTTATAAAAGATAATGTAGATCTTTATATTACTGGATCGAATGCTTTCTTGCTTTCTGGCGAACTTGCTACTTTATTGACTGGTCGCTACATCTCAATCCATATGTTGCCATTCTCGTTTAAAGAATATGTTCAAATGTTTCCAGACGAGCAAAATGAAGATCGTCTATTTGAGAAATATATGGCGAATAGTGCTTTTCCTGAAGTTATAACGCTTTCAAAAGTTAATGAAAAATTAAGCAATAATTATCTAAGAGATATTTATGAGACGATTGTCGGTAAAGACATCGCTAAGCGATATGAAATTCGGAACGAAGTCGATTTCGAGCGAGTAATAAAGTTTGTGTTTGACAATATAGGCAGTCCGCTTTCTGCGCGTAATATCAGCAACGCTCTGAAAATGGGAAGTAACTCAATTTTTCATGGAACGGTAATCAATTATCTTAAGTACTTAACAAAATCCTATTTGATTTATCCTGTTAGCCGTTATGATATTAAAGGTAAAAAACTGTTAACTACTAACGATAAATATTACGCAGTTGATCTAGGATTGCGCAATATTCTACTAAGCAATTCGCCAAAATCTGACATCGGACATCGTTTGGAAAATATTGTTTATCTAGAACTTTTGCGCAGGAATGAGGGCGAGATTTTTGTTGGTAAAACACAAGAAAGCGAAGTTGACTTTATTGTCCAGAAAATGAATGGTGAGCGAATTTATTATCAAGTGGCCTATCAAGTGAATGATCGCCCTGAAACTTTAGAAAGGGAACTTTTGCCATTTAAGAAGATCAAAGACAACTATACAAAGATGTTATTGACTATGGACTTAGTGCCAGAGGAGTTTGATGGCGTGAAAAAAATTAATGTAGTTGATTGGCTTTTGGGTAAAAATAGGGACTAAATAAGCTATGAAACTATTTCTAAAGATATTGATAAAATACTAATGATAAAATAGAAAGTACTTTGTATATATTCTTTAATCACTATTCTCAATCCGACCGAGCACTAGAGCTTGCAGGTAAGCTTTTAGCTGCACGCAATAAATCGAGAAAAACTGCATAGATTTGCCTTGGCTAATGACGCAGCAATTTGCATAGTCTCCTATAGTAAAAACACCGCATTTTAAACCTGTATTCTACTTATCATTATCTATCGTCGGTAAAATTACCGTGATTAGCTCGTCGGTTTCTTGTTCTTGCTTTTTCTGTTCGTCCTGGTCGTTGATAATGCGCGCAGATTCCGCCGGTTTACGTCTGCCGGCGATTACGAGCAGCGTTATTATTACTAACACAATTGCTGCTATTTCCATTGGTGCTAGTATTATATCATTTTCATGACCGTGAAGTTATCGTAAATGCATAGCGTTATCTGTGTACTCAATAATTCCGCCTAAGAGCAGTTTAATTGGTTTTATTTTGGAGGTTTGTTAGAATAGACTTTAGAGAATTCGAGAGAATCGCTCTGTTTTGATATTTTTCAATTGCGCAATGATTATAAAAACTCCAATTTCATCCAATCAAGAACTGATCCCGGATATTTTCCTAGCGGGCGGGGTGACGTATAGTCCAAACTGGCAAAAAGAAGCGCTCGAAATGCTAGCTGGTACTGATTTGACTGTTGCTAATCCGCGCCGCGATGAGATTATTTCCGCTATTGGCGAGACGGCGCGCCAGCAAATTATTTGGGAATTTGAGAACCTGAAATCTGCTAAAGTTGTATTGTTTTGGTTTCCTAACGCCGAGACAATTATTACTTTTTTGGAGCTTGGCAAAGAGCTGGCGCGTAAGTCTAATATAGTTGTCGGTGTAGATCCAGACTATAATCGTCGTTTTGATATTGAAACGCAGGTTCATTTGGAGCTACCCCGAGCTGTAATTTACACAACGCTAGACGAGACAGTGCGGGCAGCCGCAGAATTATGCGGTGAGGAATTGTAAATATGCACGATCGTATCATAGTTCAATTAACAGACCTCGCTCAAGGCAACGAAACCTACGCTGTCTTTAACAAGCGCATCGTCAACACCAAGATGCCGGTCGTCGGTGTACGCGTGCCGGATTTGCGGCGGTTGGCGAGGAGGTTGGCGCCTGATATGAGCGCGGCGGACATTAGCGAATTATTAACGACACAAAATGAATCATTTGACTACGTGCTGCTATGCGGGCTGCTGATCACGCACGCTCAGCTCGATGATCGGACGGCGATTGATCTAACCAAGCAATACCTACCGCATGTTGACTCGTGGGCGCACATTGATATATTTGTCGAGAAAAAGCGGCGCTTTGCCGGCGAAGTGTGGCGGGATTTTGCGCTGGAATGCCTACGAAGCGAAGCTGAATTTACGGTGCGCTACGGCGTGATTGCTTTGATGACTAATTTCCTAGACGAAGCACATATCGATCAGGTTTTCGCGGCGCTGCGAAACGTTAAACACGACGGCTATTATGTCAAAATGTCGCTGGCCTGGCTGTATGCGACGGCGGCGGTACACTTCTTTGAGCTGACGCTGGCTGAGCTAGAAAACGGACATATTGACGCTTGGACGCGCAACAAATCTTACCAAAAAATGCGCGAATCGCGGCGATTTACGCCCGAAGAGCAGGAAATTATACTAAAAAATAAACAAGCGATTTAACAATGGCTGGGGCAGTGGTTGTGCTCTTATTTCTGGCTGCCATCGTCATTATAATTAAATTTTTCCAAACTCGGAAAGCGCGGGAAATTGAAAAATATCAAGATCCGGCGTTTCTTAAAAACCTGCGTAAGATCGATGATTTTTTAGAACAGATTGCGCATTTTAATGATTACATAACGTGGAAAAAACGCGATGAAATTCTGAAAAAATACCAGGAGACCAGCGATTTTTTCCGGGGCAAGTCCAAATTTTATAAAAAACAGCCGCGCGTTCGCCGTTTTAACGATACGTATGAAGATTTTGCTGAGTTTATTAAAAACTATAACCAGGAATACGTCGCTGCGCAAAAACAGCTAAATCGCGATTTCTTTGATAATATCGAGGGTAAATCGCTGGATGATCAGCAGCGCCAGGCAATCATCACCGATGAATATTCTAATTTAATTATCGCTGGAGCTGGCTCTGGAAAGACGTTGACGATTTTAGGGAAAGTTAAATATCTGATCGAGAAAAGAAATATTGACCCGTCAAAAATCCTGCTGCTGTCGTTTACTCGCAAGACTGTCGAGGAGCTAAATCAGCGGCTGCGTAATTTGGGTCTGAAAACAAAGGCAACGACTTTTCATAAGCTGGGCTATGACTATATCAAGCATTTTCAGAAGAATCCGCCGGCCGTCGCTAATGAGAATTTGCTGCACCAAACTATAAAGCAATTTTTGAAAAATGATATTTTACATAATGATTCTGCGCTTAAATCATTCGTGCAATTTATGGCTTGCTACTTGAACATTCCCGAGGAAAATGACGCGTTTGATTCGCTTGGCGAGAAGCTTGATATTAAAAACGGCATAGATTTTGAAACGTTAAAGTCGAAATATTACGCCAATACTTCCGGTAGCCGGCGGATTAGTAAAAACAAACTTGATACGTTTTCTGGCGAGCGCGTTAAAAGCGTCGAGGAGCTGATGATCGCTAATTTCTTATTCTTAAACGGCGTGAATTATGAATATGAAAAACCGTATCCGCACGGCGATCATATGTACCGGCCGGATTTTTATCTGACGGATTATGATATTTGGTTGGAGCATTTCGGTATTGATAAGCATGGGCGTGCCAAATGGCTATCGGAGTTTCAGGAAAAGCAGTATATAAAAAACATGCATAAAAAACGTGTCAAGCACCGCTTGTGTAGAACCAAACTTTTAGAGACGTATTCGTGGTATAATCGCGATAATATTTTGCTGGATAAGCTGCGGGAAATGCTGGAGAAATCGGGCGTTACCTTTCAGCCGCTGAGCGAGCAGGAGGTTTACCATAAAATTATCAAGCAGGATTCGTCGTTTGGCGCGGAGATTATTAGCTTAATTACTAGTTTTATCAATTTAAGCAAATCGCGGGGACTAGCCGTCAATGGTTTGCGAAAATTTATGGAAGACAGCGAAACCGACGACCAATTTATGAACGTTCGCCGGCAGCTGTTTTTAGATTTCGCGCTGCCGATTATCGAGAAGTATAACGCTGTTTTATCAGCGCGCGGCGAGATTGATTTTAACGACATGATTAATCAAGCTGCTAATTTGGTGCAGCAAAAGGGCGCCGCCAAAGCGTATGACTATATTATTATCGATGAATATCAGGACATTTCGGCGGCTAGGTTTAAGTTGATTACGGAAATTCGCCAGCGTTCGGGCGCGCGGTTGGTCTGCGTCGGTGACGATTGGCAGTCAATTTATCGGTTTACAGGCAGCGATATTTCGCTATTCAGTGATTTTGGCAAGTTTGTTGGCGAGCATGAAAAGTTATTTATTGAAAGGACTTACCGCAACTCGCAGCAGCTGATCGATATTTCCGCCAAATTTATCCAGCAAAATCCGCAGCAGCTGGCTAAGAATCCTAAATCTTCCAGGCAGCTGGATTGCCCGGTGGAGTTTGCAGCGCACGATCAGAATAATACCTTTTCGGTGCTTGTCGAGCAGATTCGCCAAATTGTTGCCGAATACGGCGCAGGGCAGCAGATGTTACTGTTGGGGCGGCATAGCTTTGACCTGGATTATGTGATTTGCCAGAGGGATAACAAGGGAAAAGTTATTAAAAACCAGTTGATGGAGGAAGTTAAAAAATATAATGAAGCTACTGGCGCGCTGATACTTACTGGCTTTGAAAATGTTGATATCAGATTTATCACCGTACATAAGTCCAAAGGTCTGGAGGCGGATAATGTGATCGTCCTAAATTTGAAAAACGACTTGTATGGTTTCCCAAATAAACTAACCGATGATCCGATTATATCGCTGTTGCTGAGTGCGCCGGAGGCTTGCCGTTTCGCTGAGGAAAGACGTTTGTTTTATGTGGCGCTTACTAGGACGAAGAATAAGGTCTATCTGTTAACACCGGAAAACGAATCGCTGTTTACCAAGGAGATTAAACGATACTCCAATTACCTGGTCCAAGGATGTTACGGCGAATCGGAATTGGTTAACTGTCCGTGGTGTAAAACCGGCAGGTTGATTATCCGCCAGAATAGCCAAACTGGCAAGAGCTTCGTTGGTTGCTCGCATTATCCGCACTGCAGCCAGTCGTATAATAACGTCGAAATTTTAAGTAAGCCAATCTTATGCTCGTCATGCCGAAGCGGCTTTCTGGTGCGCCGCCGCGGTAAGTATGGCGAATTCTTAGGCTGCACTAATTATCCGGAATGCAAGCAGACGCTGCAGTTGAGTAATTAGCGATTTTTAAGAATGTCTCCCGGGGTAAATTTGGCTGTCAAATAAGCATAAGGTATAATAATTACAAATAGACGGAGGAATTATGGATAAGCCAAATATTGCGGTTAAAGATATAGAATCGGCGCTGAAGTTTCGGCGGGCGATAAAAAGTTTCGACCCGAAAAAGAAAATTAGCGATGAAGATATTGAGCTAATTTTAGAAGCGATTCGCCTGGCGCCGACATCGTACGGGTTTGAGCCGTTTAATGTTATCGTGGCGCAAGACGCCGATCTCCGTAAAAGGATTGAAAAAGCTGCCGGCGTTAACGCTGCGAGATTTACCGCCAGCCATCTGTTGATTTTTACCGCCAAAACCGGACAGGAATTGACGCGAAAGGACGGGCATATTGACCATATGCTGCGCGATGTGGCGCAGATGAATGCGATCGTCAGGACTGACTATAAAACGTTTTGGAAAAAATGGGCGAAGACTGATTTTAAGATTCTGGGCGGCGACGATAAGCTTCATCAATGGGCGGCGCGCCAAGCATATATTGCGCTGGGATTCGCTATGATGGCGGCAGCGGAGCGGGGGATTGACTCGTGCGCCATGGAAGGATTCTCGATTGATAAACTTGCAGAAATCCTGGAAGACGTTAAGCTGATTGACTGCGAGAAAGAATTGCCAGTGGTGATGCTGGCGCTGGGCTATGGTAATAAGAAACCGCACCCGCAAACGCGGCGAATGATGGATGAAATTGCGCGGTGGTACTAAGATTCTGCTTCGTCGGTACGGGAATTCAAAAATTTAGCTAAATCAAGATTAAGATCTTCTTTGTCTTCTTTGTCTTTCCCGATGTGTTCAGTAATTTCAGTAATTGCTACACGTTTGTCGCTATCGAAAAAACGCATCCATTGGACGCCTTTTTCGTTAATAAAACCACCGTAAAGACAATTGTGTCCAAAAACAAGATCTTCAGCAGTCAAGTAGCTAGGCTCGTCTCTCATATGTTCTGTGTTTGGCGACAACTTGAATAACAACAACATACCAGAACTCGTGTCGCACTTGGCTTCAGCTGCAACGACTGATGTCAAGACCTCCCGCCTTTAATATTGTCATCACTGTATTCGCATGTTTCGTGGGGTAAAAACAACAGAGTGCGTATATTGCAGGTATATTTGCCAGATTTAGGGTCATAATCGTAGCGGCGGCTTATTCTTATTCCTTTTTTATCCAAAGCCTCTATGGCAGAGTGGAAACTGGAATCATTGCTAATTGACAGAACTTTCTCTTCATTTGGATTTCGTAAAATATCAAGAGCTTTTGAGGCGAGCGATAATTCCCCTACTATGTGAGGAACATCATGGTTACGAAAAATTTGTTGCTCTCCGTTCATACCTGGTATTATATTGGTACATTGCAAGGCGTGTCAAGTAGCCCGCAGCGTACTATAGGTTTTCTAATAGAGTTAGTTTGAGTTGTGTTAAATGCCTAGTATTTTCCGTATATGCATGCTATAATTGGTTAAGAATTTTTATAAAACTTAACGAGTAAAGAGATGGCAAAGAAGAATACGAAACGAAAGTTGATTGGTTTGGTGAGCAATTCAAGCAAGCACCGGACTTACTATACTACTATCAATACGCAAAATCGTACTAATAAAGGCAAGGGCAATTTGACGCTGCGCAAATACGACCCGATCAAGAGAAAACACGTGACTTACGTTCAGACGAAGAAAAACCTTGGCCGTAACGAAGTCAAAGCCCGCAAAGGCTAACAGCTGCCGCTTAATTTACGAAAATAAGCTCCTTGCCGAATGTTTTATGGCAAGGAGTTTTTATATGTAGAATAAATTTCTGGTATTTGAAAAACGAACAACCCGGCGGCAGCTTAAATAAACAGGGCAGATTGCGAAACTATTAGTTTAAGCTTGTATCTGCTGCGATAATCGCCAGCGAACATCGCGAATAGCGTTCATGTAGTACAAAAAGGCGTCGTACGGCGAATCGTACGGACTAAAATATGCATGAACGTCGCCATCGGTGAACCATTTGGTGCACATATAATACAGATGGTCTGACGTTTGCAGCCTTCTCCAGTCGCTAATTAGCGATTCGTCGCCGCTGGATAGTATACTGCTTTCTAAGTCATACAAATACCGCAAAGCTTCCGATTGCAAATCATTACCATTCCAAGCCGTCAAATCGCGCTCGCTGTCAGCCCAAGTAACTGGCGACGGCATACTGATCTCGCCGACTGGACGCTGTGCAGATAACGCCTCGCTAACAGTATAAAATGTATTGTCAGGATTATTCAGCCAACAGCCGACGAAACTCTCAAAGAAGTCAAAAATGCCTGTCTCCGACCACTGGTGCTCGCCAAAAGTCTCATAATCCATGAATAGATTAAGCAGCGGCGCGTGTTGCAGCGAATCCATCGCCCAAGCATTGAACTTTTCTGCTGTCAGCGGCCAGCCGTTCCAATTTCGATTGCTAAAGCGGAACGCCAAGTCGTCGCTTAAACGATAATTTTTCAGCAGCAAACCAATCTTTTCCGTACCGCTCGGGCGGTATACATAATTCGGGCTGCGCCAATCCAGAATCGGATCCCAGCCTTCTGCCAATACGCCGCTGAAATCGTGATTCTCTGCCCATTTGGCTAGCTGATCATTGTACGCTAACTCCGTATTTGCTAAAACGCGCGTTTCCACGCCAAAAATTCGGCGGATAGCCTGGCGGTGTAATTCAATCTGAGTCTCGAACTCCTGCAAAGAATAAAAGAACGCCAAACTGTGATGGTACGGACTTGATAATATCTCCACGCGGCCTGTAGCGACTAGCCGCTTGAAGCTTTCTAAAACTTCAGGGTTGAACTGCTGTGCCTGTTCCAGAAACGTGCCGCTCATACTGAGAGACAGCTTAAAGTCAGGGTATTTGCGCAGCATTTTTTGTAACAGTGCATTCATCGGCAGGTATGATTTGCGGGCAATTTTATGGAAAATTTGCTGGTTGTTCTGGGCTGGATTGTGACCGTCTGAAAAATAGTCGTGCCGCTGCGCCGTGTCGAAAACACTGTATTGCCGTAGCCGCCATGGCTGATGGACGTGAAGGTAAAGCGTTATGCCGCGCCTGTCGTTCATGAAATTGCTCCTTTGGATAATGAAATTTTATACAACTTTAAACACTGGCGCGCTGCATCTTGCCAGGAAATCTTCGCGTATTCATCTTTCACATTTTTCTTCAGCGTCTCTCGTAATGCTGCAGATTGGGCGATATTAACAATCTCATCAGCCAGGCGGTTAACGTCCCAATAATCAAACCGCATAATATTATTTAATACTTCACCAACTCCGGATTGGCGGCTAATTAATAGCGCAGTGTCATGATGAGCCGCCTCCAGCGCGGTTAAGCCAAACGGCTCAGACACCGAACTCATCACGAACACATCGATCAGATGATATATATCGCGCCATTGCTTACCGCGGACGAATCCGGTAAAAATCACTTTATCGCTAATCCCCAGGCTGGCTGCTAGCGTGATAAGCTCGTCCCGCTGTTCGCCGCTACCTGACAAGACGAAAGCGATTTTATCGTACTTGCTCAATGCTGCCGAAGCAGCACGCACGAAGTAAGTTAGCCCTTTCTGCACTGTCAGCCGCGTCAATGTGCCGACAATCGTGTAGCCGTCACTTTTCAGGTCTTCAAGGTATTTGTAGGTGTCGATATCGTACTCGTGCGGCGGCAGACTAGCTAGGTCAATGGCGTTATAAATTACCTCAATTTTCTCTGGCGGAATGTGGTAATTCTTAACAATGATATCTTTGGTAATTTGGCTAACAGCGATGATTCGGTCAGCCATCATCAAGCCGTGCTGCTCAATCTCGTGCACCAGCGGATTACCAAGCTGCTCGCCCGAGCGGTCAAATTCTGTCGCGTGTACGTGCACAATCAGCGGCGCATTACTGTTTTCCTTAGCGATAATACCAGCCTCCATCGTCAGCCAGTCATGAGCGTGAATGGCGTCCGGCGGATGCTTGCGGACAAATTGCCGAACGAACTTACCGTAACGGCGCTGCACTGCCCGCATTGGCGATAAGCCGTGCTCGTCTTTAGCGTTTTCCCGGTCTTCTGGTGTGCCGTGATCATACGCGCCCAAATCGTAATAATTTGGCGGCAGCGGCGTCGCTGAGTACACATTCATATAATCAATACCTGGATGCTTGGCAGAATAAGGAACGACAAAATCAATATCAACGCCCTGGGAAGCGAGCGCTTTTGACATTTGGTAACAGGCCACACCAAGACCGCCGCTATTATGCGGAGGTAACTCCCACCCAAGCATCAAAATCTTCATCTCTATTCTATTGTAGGACTGCGCTTATGTTTTTTCAAGGGGTTTTGGTAACTTTTTCACAAGTTTTTATTTTCACGGATCGCAGACCCTTTAATGATGTGAATTTTACTGAAATTGGTAGTTTGCAGAAAATTGCGGTAAAAAGAAAAAGCGCTTTTGCGCTTTGAATGAATTGGTGCGGGTAGAGGGAGTCGAACCCTCGTCTCATGCTTGGGAAGCATACATAATAGCCGTTATACGATACCCGCGCTGACTATATTATACACTATGCTTTGGCTATTTTTGCAGGCCGTTACTTTCGGATTGACATAACCGGTTTACTTGCTACAATCAAAGTATGAAAAAACAAAAACTTGTAATTATATTAGTTATTCTAACACTGATCGGGGCGGGGATAGGCGTATACATTGCTGTATGTATTGCGCCGAAAAATAAGGGTAATGCCAGCCAGCGGCAGGAGCAAAAAACAACCTCTAGTTCTAACTCTACTAAGTCTGGTTCCGGTAATAGCTCCAGCAGTAGTAAGTCTAATACAGACTCCAAGCCTAAGCAGTCTACGCCGAATCAGCAAGAGAAGAAGCCTGAAAAATCGCAGCCAAACCAAAAAGAGCAGAGAATTGACCCTGTGCGCCCGAAGCATAATCCAGCCCCGCAACCACCGGCGAGTCCAGCCGCGCCGCCGAAAAACAACCAGCGGCCAGCTCCGCAGTCTCAGCAGCCCGGTAATTCGCAGCAGCCTGCGCCGAATCCGCAGCCAAATCCGACTCCAAATCCACAGCCGCAACCGGCAGGCCAAGATAAGAAGTATGACATAGGCCCGCCAGATGCTTTGGAGATTCTTGAACTGATTAACTATGCTCGTAGTAAAGAAAATCTGAAGCCGTTAAAAATGTACGAGCCGCTTAATCGAACGGCGCAGTGGATGGCGAATGATATGAAAGAGAATAATTATTTTAGCCATTATAAGCCAGGCACAACTATTCCGCACGGACTGCTTAAAGCGAGGGCTGTCTGCAACGCGCCAGCCGAGAATCTGGTGCAAACTTCGCCGCCAGATCTGCACACCAGCCGCGTAGCCTTCAACGCCTGGATGCAATCGCCGCCGCACAGGCAATCCATCATGTCGAGCACTTACACGCTAACCGGATTTGGCATCGCTGGCAATAAGATTGTGGAGCATTTTTGTTGAGCTACTTGTTTCTATTGTTATAAAATCTAAAAAAAGGGAATCTTACTGTGCTAAATATTAGTCGCTATCCTCGTCTGCTACGGGATAATAATATATAGTTGGTGTTTTTGCTGGAGTATACTTAAATAAATGCTGTATAAGGACTCTAACCTGAGTTTTGAGAAATGACGCTTGCTTCTGTTTATCGCCTTTATCTTTTAGCCAATCAGGTGGTGAACTAAGGGTATCTTCAAGTAATCTATCGTTATGGGAATATGCGTCAATTGATATTTTGACTAGCTTGTCTACGTGGGTCTTGATTAATAATTCACCCAGATCATGATTTGCAGTTATAGCGTATAATCCTTTTTGTAGTTTATCGTCGCGTATGTAGTATATAGGAGCTATTTGTTCTATTTTCTCAAACCATATTCCATCATTTACGCTGTTTTTGTCAATATGTTTACTAAAATTATTTTTTTCACCATAAGTTATATACCAGTTGCTTACTCCAACGCTAATAATAAACCAGGATTCTTTATTTTGTCTTAATTTTTTAATCCAATTTGAAAAGTTGTCAGTAGAAATAAGCTGTTTATCTGATATCATAGACTCAATTATATATCTATTTTCGGCCTCGGCTATCTCCTCTCCGTAATCTTGAGCTTGACTGATAATCAGGTTTCTGTCTTCTATGAACCAAGATTTATCTTGCGTCTGATTCCAGCCATAGCTAAGCATTCCTCTAATGTCTTTTGTAGTTTTTTCTCTTTTTAGACAGCCTACTTTTTCAAATACAGAAAAAGCCAAGGTAGATTTATTATAGTTATCTAGAAGCTCTTCGCTAAATTTTGTAACTATATCCTTGTTAAGTTTAGTATTTATAAGCTTCTCTGTCTCGTATTCTTTTCGTTTTTCAATGAATTTATTTACCAAGTTTGTTAATTCTGCTACCTTTTCGTCTTTTTGATTTTTCTTCTGCAGATATTGAATAATGTAGGAATTTTCAGCACCTATTAAATCAAGGAAAGCTGTCGTTTTTTCTATGTTATTTTTGTACGATCTGACGCTAATATTTTTGGGTATATAATCCAGTAATAACATTTGTTCGACCCACAATGATTTTATACTTTTACTAAAATCTGGTATAGGTGTACTACGTATCTCGTCATCTACAGATAGATCTAATGTACTCCAATTCCACTTGTCAATATAGTTATTGTCTATACACTCAATAAGTATTTCAGTTAGCTCCTCTCCGGATAAAACGGATACATATCTACTAACAACTCCTCTTATCTTTTTTTGGTCTTCTGTAAGATCTGACTTGCTGTATATGTATGAGGCTACCATAAACAACATGCATTGCGCCTGTAATATAAGCGTGTCTGAATACGCGTTGCATGTTCGTCTGTAACTAAAGATTGATAAAATACTATTAAACATCACTAACTTTGATTTTTTGAAAGCACCAACTAAGAGTTTAGCTGTGTTGCTTATGCGGAAGTCAAACCATTCAAATAATTGATCTTTGCTAGGTGACTGATCTTTGTTATTAATAGCTGCATCTTTATACTTATATATAAGCAATCTGGTGTGTTGCTTAAGTTTGAGTGTTAACGATTCTGCTACGACATCTTTATAGGATGCATTAGGTAGAATTGTGTCGTCATAATAAACTAATATCAACAAGGCATTGTTAAAAGAGTTTTCTGCAAGTATGGTCGTGAATATACTAAAGTTATTAAATTCGCTCCAAAGGTTAGTTTCCATGTTTAACGATAGAGCCTTTGTGATACTCCAACTCTCTGTGCGTAGAACGTACAAAAAAGTATCATCCATAATTTCCGTTATCTTTTGTGTATGACTAGAGATACCGCTATCATATGACCAATTAAAGTTATTTCGTATTATCTTAAAAGAGTCGCCGCTATTTCTTGGTATTGATTCTTTGATGATGTCAATCAATATGTTGTAGATATTCAGGGCACTATATATACTGTCTTCACTGTCTTCTTTGATGGAGCGTCGAAGTTGCTGGTTCATAGACCTGAATAGTTCTTCTGTCTTTTTGTGCGTAGAATTTAATTGATCTGGGACTATCTTAATGCACTTTGCAACACTTGCAATGTCTTTATCTATGCGTTTAGAAGGTGCACTGGGTTCTAGTGAATTTGGCAAAAACAGCTTAGCTATTTCGGCTTGCTCTTCTATCTTATCGCCTGGACGAATTTTTAATATCAGATGAGGTCTTTGTTCGCTTGGATTTGCAAGGATGTCATTATCGTTTTGTTTTATTATATTTTTTTGATTTTGATCGGCCATCAATTTACTCAGTTTGTCTATGTTGATTGATTTTACGACGCCAGTTTCGGATGGATAGATCGAATGCTTGTTTGAAGTATTATCATCCTCTGTATCAAAGAAGCTATATTCAATATGTGGGTTACCTTCTATTTTTTTATAAAATTCATTTAATTTCTCACGATCTTCCAGGATGGCTTTGATATCTTCTTTTATTAGTCTTTTTATATATTTCTGCTCTTTCTCTCTAAGCGTATATGTTTCAAATAGTCCTCTGATAGATATGTAAATTGCATACACACTTGCAATAGTCAGTCCAACTGTAGGAAAGTAATAGTAGGATGCGCGAGGGGAAAATATCAAGCATAGACTTAAGGTAACGTATACAGCTAATATTTCACGATATTTTAGAATATTGATCATAGAAAATCTACGAATATACCCCGCATCGTACACTTTTTCAAGAAGTAATATAAAAAGAGGTATCTGTATAGCAAACAGTACCTCGATGTATGAAAAAGCCGTACCGTCCTCTCTTAGGACAGCAAAACTACTTAAATATGCGTGCTTATTTAAGCAATCATTGCTTAATAGCCAGCCAAACAATAGAAAGATTACAACTAATAATATTGAATAAAATACACCCTTAAACCAGGGGTTATTTGTAAGTTTTTGCGTAAACTGCCTCACAGAATAATTATAGCACCTTCTAATAAGTGTTTTTCGTCGTGTGAATTACATATTTCAGCTGAGACTGCTTTAATATAAAGGGTATACTGTAGTTGTATAAATCTAGCTCAACAAAAAAGACCTTTCAGAGCTTGAAAAGTCTTTCATGGTGCGGGTTAGGAGACTCTAACTCCTGGCCTCTTCCATGGCAAGGAAGCGCTCTAACAACTGAGCTAAACCCGCATAATGTTTGCTGTGTATCTTGTCGGCAAAGCGTCATAATTTTGCGAACTTGCCTATGATGTGCGATGCAACAGCCAATCTTTCGATTACATAGTAAGTATAGCAAACAAACCCGCTCATTTCAACAATCTTCTCACCAATTTCTCTTCGTATGATCAGGCGTGGCGTCTTTGTAATCTTCCAGGTGCTGGTTTCTTTCCTGGGATTTGCGCTGTTCGTTGTAGGCGTCGATGAATCGCTTGTCTAATTCTTTGAGCTTGCCGTCGGTACTGCCCGCGTCAACTTTTTCTTTATCGCTAGGGTTGGTGACTGAAATGCCCTGGTCGCCGTTTCTGAGCTGTTTTATTTGCGCCAACTTTTGCCGGATTCGCTGCTCGATGACAATCGCAGTTTTGCCATCGTCATTATTCGCGTCGACTGTTTGGCTAGCAAATTGCACGCCGCAACTATCCTCGCCGTCGTGCAGTACGGCGTTTGCTTCGTCGTAGCGGATGATTGCCTGGTCGTAGCGTTTTTCGCTGGAAAGGGCGTCTGCTTGCGCCTCGATTGATAACGCCAGGTTGATACGGACAGGACATTCGCGCGTTTTCGGCGCTTTTTGCAGGGCTTGGCGGAATTGTTTTTCTGCCAAGTCGTAGCGGGCTTGCTTAAATAAAGCGTTTCCGTCGTTAAAAAATACTTTATAAGATTCAAACAAATTCATGGTATAAATTGGCGATAAGCGGAAGGAAGCCTGGCTATTGTCGCCGTCTTTATAGGCGGCGTGCGCTGCTAGCGATAGCAGAGGAAAACTCGTTAATTTAATAGCAATCAGCAGAATTACCACGCAAGCAGGGAACGAATAGCGGAGCAGTTTCCGGCGTTTTTCTTGGCGGATTTTTTCAAAATCTAGTTTTTTCAGGTCAAATGGACGATTCTTACTCACGATTTTCCCCCTCCGACGGCGTTATATTTTGAAGTTTACGCAAAGGCAAATAGATGTTTCTGATTTCAAAAGCCAGCAAAATAGCAGCCGCAAATATCGCTATCCAATAGATATCGTTGTAGCCGTCGAACGAGCGGCTGCTATTGACAGCTTTGTCGACGGAACCGTTCTTGACGACAGCGTCGATGGAATCTGGAGTTTGCCGGTGTGTGTACGGTAGGCCTGTTTGACTGGCGATGTTTTTAAGATTTGTCTCGTCGATTTTTGATACGGCATATTTCAAATCTGGCCCGCGCAAGTAAAAACCGTCAAAGCCGTCGCTGTAACTTGGCGTTTTCATTTTTCCGCCGGCAGCGGTGCCGTAGCCCATGATCGCGCCGCCGCCCAACAGGGGCTTTAAGCTGGCGAATGACTTTGGCGAGGTATCGCTGGTCTGTTCGCCGTCGCCCAGGTAAAATAGCAGCGAGGTGCGCTCGGGGTTTTTATGCTTGGTGCGAGTAATTTCCGAGGCGATGGTGTCAATCGGCGCATCAATTGAGCTGCCCATGGCGTAGCTTTCGCTGATGATATTTACTGTGTCAACTGCCGATTCAAACATTCTGACATCTGTCGATAACGGCGAATTAACGAAAGTTTTATTGTTGAAAGTTATTAAGCTAAATCGCGCGCCGACCAGCTTTTTGGCAATTTCTTTGGCGTCGCGGCGCATGCCGTTGATTCGCGGCTGGCCGTTGTCATAATCCTCGGCAGCAGAGCTCATTGTTGTGTCTATGACAACATAAACATCGACTAGCGGTGCGCCCCATTCTTTCACTTCGCCAGGAACAGCTGGGCGAAAACAAGCGGTAATGATGAGCAAGACAATACAGAACCGCCACAGCCACGCTCGCCGGTTGGATATTGGTTTGGAAAAAATTCTCCAACCTGTAAAAATTGCAGCAACTACCAGAATTATCAGCAACAGATACCACGGCAAAATCGGTTGCACTATCATATGCGAAGCCTCCAATCGATAATAATGAGGGAAATTATGATAATAAGCATGCCGTATAGCAACAATTGCGGCTGATCAGTGCGAGTAACGCGCGGCGTGCCTTTGAAGCGGGAGGCGTCTTGGGCGGCGATTTTTTGGACAATGTTTGGAATTGTGTTTTTGTCGTGCAGTGCATAGTAATCGCCGCTGGTTGCCAACATGGTTCGCTTCAATTCTGCCGCTTCGGCCTCGCGATTTTTATTACTATTCGGGTAAATGCCGTATACGCGGATATCCTTTCGCTTGGCCAGCTCTGCTGCCTCGGGCAGGGAAATTATCGGCGTGCCAGCTAGTTGATTGTCGGTTCCTAAAATGATGCTCCGGGAGCGTTTGCTGTCCAACTTGTCGAAGCGGCCGATGCAACTTGCTAGTCCATCGCCGATCAGCGACGAGCCTTGTCCGTTCGAGACTACCGTACCAGATAAAATATCGAAATATTCCAGCGTTCCGGGTGGCGTCAGCGCCTTTTCAATTAGCGCTAGCTTGCTATCGATGAGGCTGGCGTCGTCTGTCAAAGGAAATATCACTGCTGGCGAGCGGTCAAACAGTACTAAACCGAGCCGTTCGCCGTCAAATTTTCGCGCCAATGTGCGGTAAGTTTTAATAATCTCTACGTCATATTCATACATCGACCGCGACACGTCAAGGCATAGCACGATGTCGCGATTTTTCACCTCGGGAGAAACGACAGTCACCGATGACGGGCGGCCAGTGAGAATAATCATCATAACCAGCAGGAGCGCATGCAGTCCCAGTACAACCGCTAATAGTTTTTTATACCGCTTGACCTGCTGAATATAGAGCGGGAAAGCACGCAGCCGCGATGTATTAGCGATAGGGAGTTTTTGTCTAGGCGCGTCATGGCGTTTCGATCGGTTGTATCGGCGAAGTATAATTGGCGCAGCAAACCACAGCAGGGCGATAACTATAATTAACGCCAGCGATAATTGCCAGAAAACTAATTCCATGCCGCTACCGTCCTTCTGGCTAGTGTCGCCGCCTCGGCAACGCTGCCTTGCTCAACTGCGGTAAATTCAGGAATATAGAATTGCTTGATGGCGGCTGCCAATGTTTTATAACGAGTATTTTCTAAATCTCGCAGTGTCAACGTGTCAACGCGGTGGCCGTTTATCTCGACGACGAACATGCGAAGAATATGGCTTAATTTCTGGTGGGCTTTACGCGAGGATAGCTTTCCGGCAGTGTGATTTTGTTCAACTTCGTCGATTAGCCGTTGGTATTTCTGCTTCAAATCAGTCAGATCTGGCGGCGTGTACGGTTTTGGTTTGAGTGTAGCCAGGCTGCGGTGGGAGCGGCGGCGAGTAGAATAAAACACAAATCCGTACCATAAAACAATCGCGCCTAAAAGCAAGAAGCCGATAACCAGCCACAGCGGGTCATAATCTACCCATTCGCGGAGCTCAGTGCCAGCGTGCATGCTTTTGCCTTTCTAGCAGTGAAAAGAAACTGCCGACGACGTCCTCTTCTCCGGAAATTCGCTCGCTGATGACGCCCAAACGCTCCAGGGCTGTGGAATATTCGCGGTAGTATGATTGCTGCTCGCGGTCGAAATCAGCCTGCAGTTTCATTTGTTTGCGGATAAAATAAGGTAGTTCGGTCAAATCGTCGATATCATAAAAACTGCGGTTTCCGTCAAGTCCTGAAATATCATTGATTGTGATCCATAATATCTCGTGCTGGGCGCGCAACCGCCGGATAATATGCTGGTGCTCACTGGTTAGTTTGTCGTCGTTGGCGACCACCACCAGCATCATCTTGCGCCGTAAATTGCGTGCAATATATTCAAGCTGATTCACAATATTGCTCGGCGCTGCTGCTAGCTGAGTACTCTTTTCAATGTGCCGCAGTAGCTGCTCGATATGCCGGTCATCGCTTTTGAAAGGAATATAGGTGTTATTTTTGGCGTCGCCGGATACCAGTCCGATCAAATCGCCGTGCCGTAATACGATGTAGCCTAAGACTCCGGCAGCCATGATACTGATGTCGCGCTTATTGCTGCCGCTTTTACTGGTCGCTGCCATGTGGCGGCCAGTGTCGACTACTAGTAAAATATTATGCTTGCGGATTGCTTGGTAGCGCCGGATTCGAATACCGCTGCTGCGGGCAGTCGCTTTCCAGTCGATATCTTTTATGTCGTCGCCAGGAATGTATTCGCGCAAGTCATCAAAATCAAGACTGCGCCCCTTAAATACCGAGCCGTATTGACCGTCTAGCAAACTCCGCACCTTTTCATGGGCGTAGAGATCCATCTTGGCTTTGACTTTGGCGAAGAGACTTGGCATATTACGGCACAGGAACAGCGTTAAATATCGAATCAATGATAACTTCTGGATGAACTTGGTCGGCGATGGCTTCAAAATTGAGGATAATGCGGTGGCGCAATACGCTGTGGCGCAATTGTTTGACATCCTCTGGAATAACATAGTTGCGGCCGTTGATGAGGGCTAGGGCTTTGGCGACTTGTTGGAAAGCGATGCTGGCGCGCGGGCTGGCGCCGTATTGGACGTAGCGCGCTGTTTCGCTTGGTATGATTGAGGCTGGATCGCGCGTTGCCGAGACAATTTTCACGATATAATTCTTAATAGCGTCGTCAATGTATACTTTTTGCGCCAAGTTTTGCAGCGTCTCGACTGCCGCCAGCTCTATATTTGGCGTGTTGCTATTATTCGGCGCCTCGCTTAACGTGCCCGATTCTATGCGTTTCAAAATCTCTAATTCCTCGTCCGGAGCAGGGTAAGATAAAACTTCTTTTAACAAAAAGCGATCTAGCTGCGCCTCTGGCAGCTCGTAAGTTCCTTCCTGTTCAATCGGGTTCTGGGTAGCTAGCACGATGAAAGGCTTCGGTAGATCGTAGCGTTGTCCGCCGATGCTGGTCTGCTTTTCCTGCATCGCCTCCAGCATGGCGCTTTGGGTTTTGGCGCTGGATCGGTTAATTTCGTCCAGTAGTACGAAATTGGCGTGAACTGGGCCTAGCTCGGTGCGGAATTCGCCCTTGTTATAATCGTAAATCTGCGTACCGATGATGTCGCTTGGTAGCAAGTCTGGCGTACATTGAATGCGCTTGAACGAACCTTGCACGCTGGCGGCTAGCGTCTGCACGGCTGTCGTCTTGGCGAGTCCTGGTACGCTTTCTAGCAGAATATGCCCGCCAGTCATCAAGCTCACCATCAAAGCCGTCCGCAAGTTCTCTTGTCCGACCACCCGCGACGAGAAGGCGTCGAAAACAGTCTGGATATTTTGGTTAGCTGCAGCTAGCTCGTCGTCGCTAATCGGAGCAGACGCGGGCTGAAACTGTGCCGCTGGCTGGGCGGCAGGCTGGAATTGTGTTGGTGTAGCTGCAGGCTGAGGCTGAACTGCTGGCTCGGTCGATAACTGAGGCTGATTTGCCAGCTGAGATTGCACCTCTGGCGCAACCGCGGGCGTATTATTGCTCGCCAGCGAATCCGGCTGAGCTGGCGCTGGTTCTTGATCTGCTGATATAAACGGATTTGGATTCATAATAATTATTCCTTTCTATGTCCAATATTGCGAAATATTCGTTACTAACAAGCGGCATTCTTCCGGAGTGTAGCTATCCTTTTGCTCAAAATAGTGTTCTGCCGGAAACATATGAGTCATGACATCCAGGGCGATGTCTTTGTCAGTTTGCAGGTGAAAATAATCTGCCGCCGTACTATCAACGTTGCCGCCCAGCCCATATAAGGCCCTGTAGCGCACGCTCTTCAAGTATTCCAGAGCCATCGCAATCTCTATCCGATCCTCGACGATGTCGCCGGTCAGCAGCAACACTCTTCCATTGAGCCCTTCCTTAGAAAATGTCCCGTATTGATCGAGAATGCGGTTCAATTCAGAAAAGGCCTGGCGCTTCATATCTTCCAGTACCGAGCGGGATTCTAGCTCAATGCCGTCGCGCTGCGGTTTTTCCAGATCAGGGTTCCACGTAAACATGCCTGCCGGGTCAATCAACCCGACTACCCGCGGATCGCCAGGTATAATGATTCGCTTGCTAAGCAAAGGAAACACCCAAGCATTAATCTCGCTCGCCAAACCAATACAAGCTGTCAGCGCATCTTCTTTCAGAGCGATAACGACCGCTTCCTGGCCCTTCAAATCGCTCACGCGCCCCGCCAAAGTCCGCCCCAGCTCAATCCTATTGATATAGTACATACTGGTTATGATTATGCCTGAAAGCGCGGGAGAATGCAATTGCGGCGGATACTCGTCTGTCTCAGGCTGTAGCAAGCTAGCCTATACCCATCGAGTGTATGATTTTAGTCCCGCCGCTCTACCGCGATTGTACACTGCGCCATCAGTGCTACCGCCGCGCCGAGTGCTGCGAGTGTTGGCAGCAGCAGTACACCGACCACGCCGGCAGTGACTGGGAATTCCATGATGCTTTCGCCTTTTTCGTTCTTGATGATAATGCGGCGGACATTGCCTTCTTTGATAAGTTGTTTAACCTTTTCGACAACTTGATCGCCGTTAACACTAAATTCTTCGGTACGGTTTTGTTCGCTCATGGTTGTTCCTTACTTTTTTACTGCTTTTATTTATGATGACTTAGCTTTTCTGGGCTATATCTAGTATCTTGCGCCACAGCTTTCGTGATTTATCAAGACTTGCTTGTAATGCGGTTTTATCTTCGGTTGAACCAAACTCTAACATATTTGTAATATATGGCACTGCCAAGCCATTATTTTCAAGTAGCGATAACCACTTTGAATACATAGTCTGCTGATCGTGTATATCTATAGGCTCGTGTAGTGACGCTGGTGATATAGCGCCAAGATGTTTTATCTCACCTAAATCAGAGTGACTTCTTACTTTGAAAACAGATTTATCATCAGCGCACTGCATGCGCCGCAGGGCACGTCTGGCAATTATGTCAACCCAATCCTTGCCCGGTACTATTGTTTTCAGATATTCTTTAAGACGTTTTTGCCCTTTTTCGTCTATCGCGCGGATGTCGTCAGTATTCATCATATAAGTACACATCGTAGAGTAGATGTCGTACGGAGTGACGATTGTTTCTGGCGACAGGAGTATATCACGAGTCTCTACAGGAAATATATAGCGCCCATTTTGAGTTGGATGGAATGCACCCCAGTGAAGAAAAGTGTAGTTATCTAGTCCAAGCGATTTGTCTAGTCTGCTAGTTTGCGATCTCCAATCCTGCCTGTCTGTCAAATCGCTTGGAGGAATTATACCCTCTGCTTGGAGGAGTTTAGGGTCGCTAGCAGTAGCATGTGACAGTTCAATATTAAGGAACATCTCTCTAACGCGCGCTAAAGCTCTTTGCTCGTGGATGTCAGGATTCCAATTAAACTCAGAATAGTTATATTTATTTGATAGTACTTTTTCGGGATCTATAACATATTCCATCTTTGAAGGCAGTGATATTGCAGGTAGCTCGTGAGTTTTAGACATTACTTAGAATATACTAACACGTCCTTGAATATATTTCAAGTCCAGGTTCTTAAAACTAAGGTTAAACTAGGTAATTTTCTATTTTTTACCGCCGCGAATGGCATCGATCAGTTCAATCGGGAACAACATCATCGTCTTTTGACTTGGCTCAGTGGAGATTCTCTCCAGGGTGTTCAGAGTGCGTAGGTTAATCGCCCCTTGGGTTTTCGCCAGGATCTCCGCCGCCTGCGCCAGTGTTTCAGCGGCAGCTTTTTCGCCGTCGGCGTTGATGATGTTAGCGCGGCGTTCGCGCTCGGCTTCGGCTTGCTTGGCCATGGCGCGCTTCATATCACCCGGAAGTTCGATATTCTGAATCTTGACATTCTCAACATCGATACCCCATTTGTCGGTCTCGGCATCGACAATTTCTTTAATCTGCTGTGAAATCTCCTCACGCTTAGCCAAGAGATCATCCATATCAACGTTACCGGTGACGTCGCGCAGGGCAGCTTGGGCAAATTGGCTGGTGGCGTAAATGTAGTTGGTCGTCTCCAGTACCGCCTTTGGCGCGTTAATCACTCGGAAGTAGACCACTGCGTCAACACCGACAGTGACGTTGTCTTTGGTGATGACTTCTTGTTTCGGTACGTCAATCGGCGTTGAACGCACGTCGACCATCATCATCGTCTGAAAAATCGGTACCACCACCCTTAGGCCTGGCTCGCGTACGCCAGTAAATTTACCCAGCGTCAACACCACGCCGCGCTGGTATTGGTTAACTACCTTAATGCCGCTCAGCACATAAATAGCCACGATGACTAAAATTACTATCATTATTTCCATAAATACCTCCTATTCCTGATGTTATTTTAGCATATTCTGTAATTGCCAACATAAGAATCAGTGTCAAATCTTCGTAAAAGAGTTATACTAGACATATCATGAAAAGAGCTGTCATGAAGAGGCTGCTTCCGCTGTATTCTGGCAAGTTCTTCTTAAGCTTTGTGCTTTGGTATTCAACTGAAAAATTGTTCATAAGAAGTATCGGTATTGACAATTTTGGCATTAGTTTAATTACAATCGTTCTGTTGATATCGTGTATCTTGACCGAGATTCCATCGGGGATTATTGCTGATCGCTGGAGCCGTAAAGGTTCGATGGTACTTTCTGGCTTATTTCTTGGGATTAGTAGCTTGATGGCTGGTGCTAGTGACAGTATTTTTATGTACTCTGAGGCCGTTGTAATTTGGGGCTTTCATGATGCGTTTTCGAGTGGTACTGGTACGGCTATGATCTATGATGCTTTGCTAGAGGAGCAGGGGCATGCTAGAAACTTTAATCGAGCATTGGGTTTGTATGAGGCTTTGGGCGGAGTAGCCTTAATTATCAGTAATTTTTTAGGCGGCTGGATCGGTGGTCATTCGCTGTTGTTGACATTTAATTTAACAACTATTCCGATCGCTATATCTGTGATTTGCCACCTGCTATACAAGGACGCAAAAATTAGTCGCGAAGTAGCTGATGAGAAACTTATCAAGCATGCTAAAAATACCTTTAAGTGTGTATTCAAGAGTAAGAGTTTGATTTGGCTGATGGTCGTGACTATGGTGGTATTTTGTGTGCAGAAAATAAATCGAGAGGCTTATCAATTGTGGTACATTGCACTGTCGGCTCCAGCTATAGTTTTTGGGATTGCTGGGTCGTCTATAGAAGGCTTGGGCGGCTTGGGTGGTTCGCTGGTTAAGTATCTCGGTTCAAAAAAGGTGAATATAGCTTTATCAATTTTGTTGGGGCTGGCTTCAGTTGTGCTTTCATTAAGTGCTGACTTATGGATAACTATCATCGCTCAGGTGCTGATTGCGGTAGTCTCGGGTGCACTTTTATTCCATTTTATTGCACAAATACAACATCAGCTGCCATCTAGATATCGAGTTGGCTCTGGCTCGGTGATAACTGCCGTGGGGCGTATTATCCTTATGCCGTTAATATTTATTTTTGGAATAATATCAAATCAGAATGTGTTTGCCGCTGGTTGGATGCTGGTGGTTTTATCAGGACTAGCCGTTTTCGTGCAGCTAAAGCTTGATGAATAGCCGGATAACGTCATGGATGTTATGTATAATAACCATATGAACAACGACCAGCAAAACACGAATCAGCAGCCGCCAGCGATGCAGTCAACGTCTAATCAACAGCCGCCAACGACAAAGCAACAATTGCAGGTCAATCAGACCTATAATCAGCACGATGATGCGGTAGAGCGGGACTTAGTCTATACTAACGAGCATGACCTTAATGTTCATATAGCGAGAAGTTTTGCCATTATGATTCTTGGGCTGTTTCTGCTCATTGTTATAGGAAGCGCAACTGGGTTACTTAGCAAGCATTATGGAGTTTTCGTGCTTGTTAATATATACATACCATTTTCTGGCATTGTATTATTCGCGATGAAAAGCACGCGGATTGGTCGTGTGAAATTAATGCGCGATGTGAGTCTCTCTATGTTCTTTGGTGATATAGTTGTGTTTATCAGAGCTATATCTGTAGGGAATATCGTACGCTCTAGTCCCGGGTCCACAAGGCCTCTGTATTACTTGTCGCATCCGCCGTTGCGAACTTTGCCTATTAATGAAGTAATAGAAGCCTCTTTTGTTTATTTGCTAATAATAACTATTTTTGGGGCAGCCTATCTCGTCGCTAGAGCTATGTATAAGAAAGAAAGGGGACAAAATCGCAGCTAGTTGGAGGAGTAAGGGCGCACTGGAAATTTCAATCAAACATTAGCTAGCCTTTAATATTCCTATCGTAAAGTCTATTAATACTGGAGTGTGCGGTATAATAACCATATGAACAATGACCAGCAAAACACGAATCAACAGCCGCCAGCGATGCAGTCAACGCCGACGGCCCAGCCGCTGCCTAGCCAGCCGCCAGAAATTGCAAATCAACAATCAGCAGCACCCAATCAACCTTTGTCACCGTCAACCAGCTCAGCGCAGATACCGCCGAACCCCGCGCCACCAATAGTTAACAATAATCAGCCAAATTCCGCTATTCAGCCGCCCGCAGCCTTACCGCCGAATTCCGCGGCGCCTGGTTATTCTGGGCCGGATAATTCTGCTGAGAATCCTGTACCGCTTCATCAAGGTTACCCTGGCTTAACCTTTCATTCTGGCAGAACAGCTACCATGTCGGGAATTGGCTTGATAGTTGCTATTATTATAGCGGTCATCACCAACCTAGATCGCAAACCGTACGGCGCTGTCGTTATTGGCAATATTTTGATAGTACTGGTATTGTACTTTAGCGTTAGTAGCGATGTGCGATCTACACGTATAAAATGGATTCGCGATATAAGTGGTATTATATGTGTTACTAATATAATTCTGCTCATTATGCATACAACAATCGGGTTTATCGGTACTTCTAGTCCTGGGGATACAGGTCCTCTATACGAGGTGACTCACCCTTCGCTCTTTGGTTTGCCGCTTGCCGACATGCTAATTACTATCGGAATTTATATGCTGTTTATCATTCCGCTGGGTATCGCATATCTCGTCGCCAGGGTGATGTATAAGAGGGAAATAGGGTAAAATCGCTAGTCAGGCGCAAGGTCTAGCTAATCTTACGCGTAACATTTCCAAATCTTACGCCTATGATTTTCAAATCTTCCACGTATGATTTCTGAATCTTCCGTGTGAGATTTCTGAATCTTCCGCGTGAGATTTTCCCGCCTGGCGCGTATAATAGAAACATGGGACGAGTACCACTGGCGGAACAGATGCGGCCGCAAACCTTGGATGAGGTGATTGGACAAAGCCACCTGCTGGGCGAGGGCGAATTGTTGCGACAGATTGCTCGGCGCGGCGAGCCGGTTAGCTTGATTTTGTGGGGGCCGCCAGGGACAGGCAAGACCACCTTGGCGCGGATTATCGCCCGTGAAGTCAACGCCGAATTTGTTGAGTTATCGGCCGTGACCAGCGGCAAAAAAGACGTCGAAAAGGTAATTGAACATGCTCGGCAGGACTGGAATTTAGGGCTACGGACGATTTTGTTTGTCGATGAAATTCATCGCTTTAATAAGGCGCAGCAGGATGCGTTTTTGCCGCACGTTGAGAGCGGGCTGATTACTTTGATTGGCGCGACCACTGAGAACCCGAGCTTTGAGGTGATCACGCCGCTGCTTAGCCGGACGCGGGTGCTGGTGCTGCACCAACTGACCAAAGATGAAATTATACTGGTATTGAAGCGAGCGCTGAAAGTTTTGAAACAAACCAAGCGGGTGTCGTCCAAAGCTCTAGACTATTTGGCGGAATTGGCGGACGGCGACGCGCGGGTGGCGCTGGGCAATTTGGAATTGGCGCTGAGCTTTGGTGAAAAAGTCACGCCAGAGGTTGTCAAGGCAGCGGCTCAGCGCCGTTTGCCGGGCTATGGCAAAAAGGGCGATGCGCATTATGATGTTATCTCGGCGTTTATCAAGTCGCTGCGTGGTAGTGATGCGGTGGCCGCGGCATACTATTTGGCGCGCATGATTGAGGCTGGCGAAGACCCGAAGTTCATTGCTCGGCGGATGGTGGTCTTTGCGTCAGAAGATATCGGGCTGGCGGGTAACGGTGCGCTGAGCTTGGCGGTTGCCACTTTTGAGGCGGTGGAGCGCGTTGGGCTGCCTGAAGCCAAGTATAATTTATTCCACTGCGCTATCGCTCTGGCGCGCAGCCAGAAGTCGCGCGAGACTACTGATTTGATGAATGAGGCTTTTGCTCTGGCGCACAAGTACCCGAACTCGCCGGTGCCGCTACATCTTCGCAATGCGCCAACTAAACTAATGAAAGACCTAGGTTACGCCAAAGATTACAAATGGCAAGCTGGCTTCCAGCACGAAAAAGGATTCTTACCGGAAGAAGTCAGGGAAGAATCTTCTAACCGCTGATAGACTTTTTATTGGATTTTCGCCATAAAATCCACACAAAAACAAACGACAAAGTTTGCGCTAAGAATATTCGCGCAATTTGCAAGCTATCATTTCCTTGGTTTGAGACGACATGCACAATATTAATTATCGCATTATTGAAAAAGTGATCTGCTGCGCCAAGCCACAAACTTCCTGTCATTTTATATAGCCAGCTCATTTTTAATCCAAACATGAAAGCGAACAAAATATAGCCAACGCTAAAAATTGCCGTCTGAACCAGCGAAAACTCGCCGTCAAGGAACGATCGAATCGGCATTGCTACATGCCAGAGTCCGAACAGCAGGGCGCTTATGAAAATCGTTGCCGCAAATTTATATTTTTGGTGCAGTAATTTCTCGAACAATCCGCGAAACAGGCCTTCTTCCATCCAGACATTGAATATATTAAAGATAATAATTGACCCAATTCCCACGCCGACGAATTGTTCGGTACTAGCGAGCGAAAACCCGCCAGCTTTCATTAAAATGTTAGGTTTAGCGCCGGAAAAATACAGAAATCCGAATTCGATCAGCAGCGTAACCGTATAAAAGCAAAGCCCCAAGGCAAGCCCCAGGCCGATATTTTTCAGCCAATTTTTGCGTGCAAAGCCAATGTCGCGCCAATGAGCGTGCAAATATTTCAGGCAAACGAAAATTATCACTATGCCGAAAATTTTATGCACTATATTCTCACTGAGTGCTGATTGATCGATACGCAAAGCTAAAAATTCCCACATTCGCACAGCGAAACATGTAAAATACAGTAATAGACAAAGTGACAACGGATTTTTAGTGCGCTCTGTGAACATAGGTTTATTCTAGCACGTTAGGAATTTTACTGAAAAGCGAATGAAAATATCGCTTTCGCCGCCATAACCATAAATAGTATGGTACATTAAATGTATGAGTAGCAAGAATGCAAAGAAATCCGAGCAGCGCAAATCTAACCAGCAGCAAGGTAGCGCTCGGCCAAGCCAAAACAAACAACACAATCAGCCTCCAGTTCAAGGCGAACAGCCTCAGCCGTCGCAAACTTTTCAGAATCAGACCGCTCAGTACGTTGTTTTTAATTATTCGAAAAAGGGAACAGTCATTGGACAGTCTGTTGCTTATGGAATCGGCTTATTCTTCTCAGTGGGTTTTGCTGCTCAACTTTTAAGTATGAATACTTCCATAGAAAAATTTACTGACGTATCGAGCTATTTTTTCATCCAATCAGTAAAGGTGTTTATGTCAGTTGTGTTGGGGATATTGATAATAGGGTCCATTGGCCTGTGGATAACTTATTTATCAAATAGGGATAAGAATATAGCCAAGGTTGCCGCAATTTGCACGCTTTTTATATCGATAGCTTCTTTTGTTACGTTATGGCTTTACTTGAATTTCTATGCTGTCGTCGGTTTCGGCGATGTAGCATTCTTTATTTCGCCTATACCTTTTAGTGTAATGATTTTAGGAATTGTTTGGTGTACTAGTATCTTTAAGTATCAGAATGAAAAGTCAGCGCATTATGCAGTTCCTTCGGGTGGTCTACCGATAGATTTACAGCGTCCTAATCAGCCGCAGTCTCAATATTCGCAGCCGCAAGGTCAAGCGCTTTATTCGTCCGTACCGCAGCAGTATCCGCAGAATACCGTCTCGTATCCTGACGGCTATGGTGATTATAACGTTCCTCAACAAGCGTCCCGAGCTAGTATGATGCCTATGGCGCTGGCAATCTTTGCTGGTATTATGTTGGGCATACTCTCTGTGGTAGGGTTCAGCCAAGAAATTGTTGGAACTGCCATAACAGTGGCATATTCAATCGCAGCACTCACAGCGTTTGCCTCGTTGGCGGTTTTGCTTATTACCTACTTTAGCGCAGCCAGCGTGTTGAAGCCGCGAGTCAGAAAAATAATCCGCATAGCTGTTGGCGCGCTGCTGCTGATTTTAATGGTACTTGCTACGATAAACTCTGCGCTATCGTATGGAATGTCACATGCAGAGGGTTTCGGGGTGGCTGATACTGTTGCGTTTGGTCTTGCCGTCGGGGTTCCTGTAGTGTTGCTGTCTATAAACTTATTTATTAGTTCAGGAAAAGAATAGCAGGCGTGCTTAATCGTGTGATACAATAACAAATATAATAAATTATAACCGTTACGGAGAATCAAATATTATGGCAACTAAGAAAAACGCTAATTCCAGTTCTAAAGACAACAATGCTTCCAATGCCGCTCAGCCAGTGCCGCAGCCCGAGGCTACTCAGCCGATGCAAGCGCCGCAGCCAGAAGCAGTTCAGCCTGCTGTTCAGCAGCCAATGCAGGGCGCGCCAGTGCCGCCAGTAATGTCGCAACAGTCTCAGCCGTATAATCAGTACGCTCAACCACAGCAGCCATATATGCAGCAGCCGCAACCAATGATGCAAGCACCGATGCAGCCGCAGCCTCAAATGCAGCCGCAGATGGCTCCGCAGCCGATGCCAGGTCAATATCCTCAACCTCAGCAACCTATGCAGTATGTGATGATGCAGCAATCGCTGAAGGGTGTTGGCGGCTGGCTGATGTTTTTCATCGTTTGGTTCGGAATTGTTGCTTTAAGTGATATAGCGATGTTCTTTGTCGCAATGATGAACTTGTCGTTGCCGTCAAACGTTGTTTCTATGATATTTACGCCAATACTAGCTGGCGGATATATCGCCTCTCTTGTATTATTATCGATGGAGAAGAGAGTTGCCAAGATATTATCGTGGATCACGATCGGCGTTTCGGCTGTGTATTCAATTGTGAATATGATAGTTCTGTTCGCTGCTGGCGGAGTTGACAGTACAGGAGAGAGAGTAACGGTGTTTACATTGTTGAGCTTTATCACTCTCTCTGTCGCGGTTCATAGTTTGATGGCTTTATATTTCGTTTTGTCGAAGCGCGTCAAAGAAACCCTGGTCAAATAGAAGTATTAAATTATAAAAAAAGACCGCCTTTTACTCGGGGCGGTCTTTTCGTTTATTTAGCTGATAGCCGGTGTTTACTACACTCAACCAGCACGCCTTCGTACGGCCGCAGTTCAACCGATCCATCCTCGCTAATATCTGGATAGTCAATCGGGTGCGTGGCGCATAAAACGCTACCGGCATGGGGCAGAGTAACGCGGTGCTTAGCGTTGTTAAAATTCAGCGCTATAAAGACATGCTGCTTTTCACCAATCCACCGTGCGTACGCAAAAATATTCTTGCCCAAATCGCTGAGCGGTTCGTATTCGCCAGTACGCAGGATTTCGTAGCGGCTGCGTAACATTAGCAGGCGGCGGTATAGTGATAAGAATGAGTCCGGCTCGTTTAGTTCTAGCTCGACATTAACATTCTGGCAATTTGGATTTACTGGCAGCCATGGTTTAGCTGCGCTAAATCCGGCATTTCGACTGGCTGTCCATTGCATCGGCGTACGCTCTGGGTCGCGCCCGACAGATTCGTCATTGCCGTGGCTAAAGACCGACTTATCCTGGATCTCTTCAAAGCGAATCGGTCCATTGCTCATGCCAATCTCATCGCCGTAATAGACTACCGGCAATCCTGGCAGCGTTAGCTGCATCAGCGCAATCAACCGAGCTTGCTCCTCGCCGCCAAAACGCGTAATAATGCGTGATTGGTCATGATTGCTGAAGCAATAGACTGGCGTGTGCATATCAGGATTGATCATGCCTTGGAATTCGTTGACAATTGTGCTTATCGATTTGGCATTGAACTTAGCATTTAAGCCTTCGAAGTTGAATGGCATTGATACCTTTGGATTGACGCCGTAAAAGCCTAGATATTGTTCGCTAGTACTATAGTTTTCATCCGGATAATCTTCAAAAACCATAATTCGATTCGGATACGAGGCAACTATGTCTGTCAGTTCCCGCAAATACGGGAAAAGGTTATCCCAGAAGCGGCTATATTTGTGCTGCAAATCGTCGAATTTCGCGGGTGGTTTCTTGCCTTTGTAATGTTTAGCAACTGGGTCGTCGCGCAGTTCCGGATCTTTACTAATCCAGCGCACCGCGTCTGCGCGAAAACCATCAACGCCCAAATCAAGCCAAAAACGCAGCACCTTTTTCATCTCGAAGCGTACCGCCGGATTGTCCCAATTTAGATCCGGCTGCTCTTTCAAAAACGTGTGCAGATAATATTGCTGGCGTCCCTCATGCCATTGCCAAGCGCTGCCGCCGAAAGTACTCAGCCAGCTGTTCGGTTCTGAGCCGTCAGGTTTAGCGTCGCGCCAAACATAAAAATCATTCTTATCGTTGTCCTTAGAGCTTTGCGATTCAACAAACCACGGATGCTGGTTGCTGGTATGATTAGGTACGAAATCGACCATCACTTTAATATCGCGAGCGTGCGCTTTCTCGACCAACTCTTTGAAGTCATCAAGCGAGCCGAAAATCGGATCAATATCACAGTAGTCCGCCACATCGTAGCCCATATCAGCTTGCGGCGACGGATAAAACGGCGAAAACCAAATTGCATTGATGCCAAGCGAATTGTCGCCGCCCTTAATATAATCAAGCTTATCGATCACGCCGCGCAAGTCGCCGACGCCATCGCCATTAGAATCCTTAAACGATCGCGGATAGATTTGATAAAATCCGTTAACGTCGCGCCATTTCTTTGCCATAATTACCCCCTCCTATTTATATTTTATATTAAAATTAAAACTTACTTTTTACTAGCACGCTTTCGCTCATTGGCATCGAGGTAGCGTTTACGCAGGCGCAAGGACTTTGGCGTCACCTCCAACAGCTCGTCGTCCTCGATGAAGTCGATGCATTGCTCCAAGCTGAACTGCGTAAATGGCGTCAATTGCACTGTGCCGTCCGATGACTTGGAGCGCATGTTGGTCAGGTGCTTAGCTTTACAGACGTTGATTTCAATGTCTTCTTGGCGGTTATAAATACCGACGATCATCCCGGCGTAAACCTCAGTGCCAGGTCCGACTAAGAGTTCGCCGCGCGCTTCGGCCGCCTGCAGAGCATACGGTGTGGTGGTGCCAGCCTCAAAAGCAATGAGTACACCGCCGCGAGTCTTTGGCAATTTGCCGCCTAGCGGTTGATAGCCATGCGGCAGGGAATTCATAATCACCGTGCCTTTGGTGGCGGTCAATAGCACGTTGCGCAGGCCGATCAGCGCCCTGGTCGGCAGTACATAGGTGATGCGGGTAGCGCCGCTGGCGGTGATTTCTTGCGACTTCATTTCGGCGTGGCGCGCACCCAATTCTTGGCTGATTGCGCCGATGAACTCGCTGCTAATTTCGATTTGTAATTCTTCAATTGGCTCTTTTTCGACGCCGTCCTCGGTGATGGTCACCACTTGCGGGCGGCCAACTTCGAACTCAAAGCCCTCGCGCCGCATGGTCTCGATCAAGACGCTGAGATGCAATTCGCCGCGGCCAGACACCGTAAAGCCGATGCCGTTTTCTTCAACGCGCAGCGCCACGTTGGTTTCTAGCTCCCGCCGCAATCGGTCGCCAATTTGCCGCGAGGTGGTAAACTCGCCCTCGCGCCCTTTCATCGGGCTGGTATTCGGGCCGAGATACATGCTTAGCGTCGGCGCTTCAATGGCAATCGCCGGCAAGGCTTCGGGGTGTTCTTTATCAGCAATCGTATCGCCAATGTGCGCTTCACTCACGCCAACCAGCGCCACGATGTCGCCAGCAAACGCTTCGTCAAGCTCTTCGCGGTTTAGTCCGCGGTAGCCAAAAACTTTCTCAATTCGCGCTGAGCCTGATACTTCGCCCTGTTTCATCAAGCTAACCGCCAGACCGCGCTTAACCGACCCGCGAGCGATCCGCCCAATAGCGTATTTGCCCTGGAAGGTGTCGTACTGCAGGCTGGTCACCAGCATCTGAAAACCGCCGTCAGCCGTGACGCTCGGCGCCGGGATATCGTTGATAATCGCCTCAAAAATTGGTGTGAGGTCAGCGTCTTCGCTCGGGTCAGCAGGAATCTCCCGCCACGCCTTGCCATCGCGCCCAACGGCGTAATAAATCGGATATTGCAGCTGACTATCATCAGTCGCTAGCTCCAAAAACAGATCGCTCAGTTCATCTTCAACCTCGGCAATTCGCCGTGCTGGCTTATCAATTTTATTAATCACCACTACCGGCTTCAAGCCCAGCTCCAGTGCCTTGCTCAATACAAACTTCGTCTGCGGCATCGGCCCTTCCTGCGCATCGACGATCAGCAGCACACCATCCGCCATCTGCAGCGTCCGCTCGACCTCTCCCGAAAAGTCAGCGTGTCCCGGCGTGTCGATGATGTTGATTTTATAATCACCGTAAAAAATTGAAGTCTGTTTGGCGGTGATGGTGATACCGCGTTCGTGCTCCTGATCGCCCGAATCCATGATCAATTCTTGGCTCATCTCGGCCTGATTGTCGCGAAATGTGCGCGACTGTTTGAGCAGCCCATCAACCATGGTCGTCTTGCCGTGATCGACGTGGGCAATAATGGCAATGTTTCGAATCTTGCTAGCGTCCTTCATAAAAATATGGTCTGATGTTAACGCAGACCTTCCTTTGGTGATTAATTGTAGCACATATGGGCGGGGATGAGAAGATTAGTATTTAGTAAAGAATTTAGCAGGTATCAAGGATATGCAGGTTGTCGCGAAAAACTACAGGATATATAGTGGCATCCGGGTCGCTGTTAAGAATTTCGTCGGGGATATTTGCCTGATGCATAGTTCCTGTATCGGGTAGATGTTCGTACATTCTGTGACATAAGATAACTGCTAGGGCATGGACCGCCAATCTACTTGTCGTAATGAGGTCTTCATAGTTCTTTTGTTCAAGATCTGGCGGTTTTTCTGGTGTGAAACAAGCAATATAGGTAAGTAGTTTTTTGGATTGTTTTTCCTGCCAACCACAAGCGGTAATGTCATCGGATTTGCTAAGCGGACTAGTGTCGTTGCCAATTGACCCATACATATAGAGGTTATGTAGTTGCCTATGAGAACCTTCTTTGGCAATGGCGATGTTAATAGCACTACTATTCGGGTAGCAATAAGCTACACCTATAGGAACTATAAAAGAGCCGCTACCTTGTATATTAAACAATCCGACATATATATCTGGAGATTTCTCGTTTAGCATAGTGGACTATATTTTTAGCAAATTCTATTTATTATTGCAATATCTGTCGGAATTATTCTGAAATTAAAACACTCTCCGACCGGTATGCTCGCGCTATTTTCAATGCCGTTCTGGCAATCGGGCTAGCAACCAGTATTTGCCACCAAAACGCCGCGCAGAAATTAATCGGCCAAGCTGAGGCAAAGCGCAGCGGCAACTCGGTTAGCGGCGTACCAGCCAAGACAAGCCCGATCAAGCTCATCGCCAACGACATACCTGTCACCATGCACACCGTTCGCGCCAGCGTATGAGCCTCCGCGCTGTCCTTCGCGCGGACAAAACGCTTCATAGTTTTTTGCGCCAGATTCGACACGATCAAACTCTCAACAATCATAACAATGGTAAGAATCACCGGCTGTAGTATCAGCGCTCTTCCCAGCGATTGCATCGACACGCCAGCGTGCAAAAACGTATTCAGCAAATTCATAAAAATTGACATAGTAAACGCCATCACGACGCCATAAAATATTCCTTCTCGCTTAGTGCGGGGCATATTTCCTCCTTTGATTAATGATTTTTTGGCAACAAAAAAGTTGCGCTTTTTCGGTGCAACTAGGGTGTTTTATATTTACAACATTACGCTTTTGCTGGTAGATCTAGCGAAATTCAACCACTACAAAAGCAACGTATTGACCTCTGAAAATCTTAGCAGGGCGGTGGGGTTTTGTCAAGGACTTAAGATTGGGATCTATCTACAACAGATAAAATAAACTCTGCCATTGCTACAGCGCTATTTACAAATAGTCTAGCGTGGTGTTCGTATATTCTGACACGAGCTGCACCAACGCCATGTGCGTCGCTATTCATGTTGCGCATCTCGGTTATTGCTGTTACTATTTTTTCCAGTCCTGACAATAAGGTATTTATACGCCGATCAATATTTCCATTGCCGTGCATACTATACAAATCTTTAACTTGATTGTATAAGTTTCTAATTTCACCAGAGGTAGAAGAATTTTCGCTTTTCTTTTCTATTGCGTAATGAAAAACCTCTTCTAATAAGGTTCTAGATTTCGTGATAGCACTATCATAGTTAGACTGTATAATATCATTCAAAGCACGATCAGAGAGGTTTTGTATATATTCACGATCAATCTTTTTGACTGTTGGTGCAGATATCGCTACATTATCACCAATCTTTCTAATGACGAAACGGTCGTTATTGATTACAAGCTCATTGTTACTGAGTGATAATAAGCCATTGATTTTATTAAGAATCAATTTAACAAAATGCTGATAAGCGTCAATTGTTGCCTTCGGCGTGTGTCCAGACAGAATACTAGAGAATTGGCTCTTATTGAATAGATAAGCTAATAATTTGTCGCATTTGTCTTCTTTTATACAATATTCAAATAGATTTTCTAAGTATTGCCATCTACTAAGATTAGTCCCGTTCTTCCAGTGATATGTTACAGGTAGTCCAAACTTAGTAGATATACTGCACAAAGCTGACCCCGATAGATACGGCATAGAAGCTTCTGCGGTCTTCCCGTTATCGCTAAATGTATATTCTTCAAATTTTGTATCACCATCTAAGATATCATAAATTTCTCTCATCTTCAGAAATCGAAAAGGACTTGTCGTATTTAGATTCATATCAAGTAAACTCCTAATTTAATTTCTAAACTTGATTTTTAGTTATAATCTAAAGCAAATTATAAGACTTTAACCATAACAATACAAATCAAAATTTAATTGATTTTCTTTCGAAATTTGGGTACTATTTTGTTATTCTGTCAAGCGTAGAGGCTATATGTATTAATATCAGTTACGCTGCCTAATGCTAGCCATAAACAGATTTAACAAGCTGAGCAAACTTTTTAGTAGGGACCTCTCAATGTAGATGCCGGAATGTTCTAATACCTCTGACCGCTTAATATCGTTGTTTGTTAGCGCCAGATTGTCTGGTAGCTTGTTCGTGCTTTGTACTGCCTGTATTAGTTCACGCAGCGCATAGCACCCAACGAGCAGCGTCTTCGGCGTCATGCGCCGCGGCGCGTCAGGCCGTATTCGTTCCTTAATGCTGCCTCTATCATACCAAGCGTAGACGACGGAACTGAATTTGCCGCAGCTCCATCCTCTAGTGATAATATTTACTATTAACTTTCCGTCAGCACGGCGAATCTGCTCGCATTCTTGGGTCAGCAACAAATCCCCATGGTTGCCGCCTCGTTGCAGGGTCAGGTCGTATTTTATGGCGCCATCAGTGATAGAAATAAGACTAATTGCTCCAAGTGTTGCTGCGCGCTCGATAGCATGTTTGACAGGTTTAATTTGACGCGCTTCAATGGTTACTGGAAGCTGTCTCCTACGAATTAAACCCCTCTCTATCATTAGAGGGGTCTCGTATGTTTTTCTGTCAATTATTTCAAGTTTCTCGCTCAGTTCGGCCATAGCTTGGTGGAGATAGAGGGACTCAAACCCTCGGCCTCAGCAATGCGAATGCTGCGCTCTATCAGCTGAGCTATATCCCCGTGAATTGAATCAAAATGGTGGGAAATACAGGGCTCGAACCTGTGACCTCACGAATGTGAATCGTGCGCTCTAGCCAACTGAGCTAATTTCCCGTACTAGACGCGATTTTCCTCAGTAAAACCGCTCAGAATTATTTTATACCAAAACGGCGAAAAAAGAAAATTATACTGCGCTGATTTGTGCTATAAAAGCGTGAAAAGTTTTTTAATCAAGCAAAGGTCTAGTAGAGCGAAGCTGAAACTACCGCATGCTAAAAGTGACGTCAACCTTTTTGACATTCGCACCGAGCACCTCTTCTAGCTGCTCGGGATTGGTAACTTTGCCGATGCGAACGTACTTATATGGAGTGTCAATTGATTTATAAAACAAGACAATCGTTCGTACGCCGTATAGCATAATGTCGCCTGTCTCGACTCGTTTGGGATTCGTGTGATTTGCTGGCAAATCTTCCGGCGAGGCGGCAAATTTTTCATTTGCCAAATAGTCTTCCATTTTCACCGTGAAAGGAAGCTGGGTGAAGAGGGCTCGCGTCGTTTCATTATCCGCCAGCTTCACGTCAAATTTCTTATCGCCAACAGTCATAACGATATCCGGACTGAAAGGCTTATTATGCTTAGGCTTGATAGCGGTTTGTTTTGGCGGCTCGCTGAACTTATCGCGATAAAAATAACAAGCCGCTCCTCCGACAAAAACTACCAAAACGACAGCTGCAATCAATATTTTATTTATACGCATATGGTAATATTATAGTTAGCGAAAGCAGTTTGTGCAAATGTTGGATAATATAAAATTCGCCCAGGTAGGCGAATTAAATAAATATTTTCGTGATTTGGTGCAACATATGCAAGCATGTTTGAACCGTTAAACATTATAACAGACTATCTCTTTAACAACAAATTAGAGAGCATTTTTAGCTTACCAAAGGCTAGTCACTAGCAACTACAACTTCAGGGGTTACAACAGGATTACACGCACTAGTTTTATTATTACTAGTTTAGGGTTTGAACTAAAGTATAACAGTAGATTGTTGGGTTATCGTTAGATTTGTTA
Source organism: uncultured Candidatus Saccharibacteria bacterium (assembly GCA_963515045.1). Lineage (GTDB taxonomy): Bacteria > Patescibacteriota > Saccharimonadia > Saccharimonadales > Saccharimonadaceae > Nanosynbacter. The sequence goes on from CAUPWH010000003.1 coordinate 39,837, forward strand.
GAAGAACAAATATTGCTTAGGCCGTTGACATAACGTAAATACCTACTCCCTAGAAACAAACCTTTTAATCTGCAAACGATGTAAACGCACTACCTACCTGAATTATCGCATGAGGTAAAATTACAGCTTGATACAATTGTTATACAAATCTAGTTCAAGTACAGTGACCACTTATTATTACCGAATAAATGTAATTAGGATTATAATTATAGTAAATATGGTACATAAGGGTAACTTTACTTACGTACTTGCACGCCTAGGGTTTACTAGGCTATTTTGGCGTGTGCGTTACTGGTTTGGCTGGCTTAACTTTAGGCGACTACGTATTAGCTTTCAGCTCAGAGATAAACTGAGCAATACAGCTGCAGAAGCCTTGTACTGGAGAGCCTTGTCTAGAGGTGTTGTTTTGCCAATTATATTTGCGATAGTTTTTAGTCTTGTCTTATATGTCTTTGAGGAAAATCTATCATTTTTTACTAATATAAGCTGGGTTGGCAATAGTATTATTGGTAAAATCCTAATGCACCCCATGAATGAAGATGCTTACGTGGCAATGCTTACTACGATAGCTGGTGTTATGGGTGTGTTCTTGGGTCTTTACTTTACTGCCGTAAGTACGGTTATATCCAATGCGTACTCGTCTGTGTCTGGAGATATACGAGAGTTGATACTAAAAGACAGGCTCGGCAATAAGTACGTTAAACTTTTAGCGTTTCTTACGGCATTATCGGTTATTCTGTTGGCATTTAGTGCTATGGAGATAGCACCATTACACTTAGTCATTTTTGTATTGCCAGTACTGTCCTGCTTGGCTATCTTTGCTTTTGTGAGTCTAGGCGCGCGCATGTTCTTTCTGTCCGACCCTACACTCTTTTTCGGGACCCTATCAACAGAGCTAATGAAGTGGATTAGCTGTGCAACTGCTCGTGGCTACCAGTGGCAAAACACCAGTTTTCAAGCGCATTATCGTAAACAAGCACTCAAGGTCGTCACGACATTAACCACTCTAGCGAAAATATCCGGCAAAAAGCCTGAATTACAAGGAGAGTCGCACCCTCGTCTCCTCAAAAACCTACTAGCTCTAACAAGCGTGTATTACGACGAGAAGCATTTAATACCGACGAACAGTGGCTGGTATGGCAGAAAACTACAACACAAACAATGGTACTTATCTAGAAGTACAGAGCTAGAAATGGCCGCACGAACCGATACGCCGCTAGTCCCAAGTGAAATACCCGATACGACCTGGCTTGAAGATTCCTTGCTGGATGTGATATTTAAGGCCTTTGAGACTGACATAAAGGCTGGCGATTTTCAGACACTATACCCCAAAGTGATTAACTTACAGGACTTTTTTAATGGATTTGGAAGCAACTGGATTGTGGACGACGGGAAGAAATGGCACGCTAGACTCTCCAAAGATATTCTTGGTAGACTGACTAACGGCAAAAGCCTAGGCGATGACGTACAAGAAATACATTCAATAGCTACAACCGAGTTACTAGCCAGTCTTCCCCTCTTGATTGAAATTGGTTTCTCAAGAGCAGTCAATGACCTAAATGTCGATGAACTACGTGATAAGCTATTGCGTACAAAGTGGCGTGAAGAAGAATCTCCCTATGCGTTTTCATTACCACCCAGCACAATCAAAGAACTAGAAAAGATACGGGACGGGGCGGTTTTTGAGAAGCAAGCTCACGCACCACACAAGACCCAAAATTGGTACGTAGCAGAACTGGCTTTACACGACTTAGATATAGCACTGTACAACCAATGGCAATCGCTTATGGAACTTATCGAGACTTGGTACAAAGAAACTGGTAAAGCACTGTCCGATGCAAAAAAGTACAAACAGTCAGCGACCATATACACCAGGGCAATTGAACAAGCTTGGAAGTTAGATAGTCACATAGAACGCCTGAGAGAGGTATCCGAAGCTTTGCTAAAAGGCCACAAAACCAACTTCATCAAACATGCAAAATGGGACTGGAGTAAAGAGCATAAAAGAGTTGCTAAGTTTAGAGATATGGCAATAAAAGGTCAGGCTGACCTAATACCATACCTGTGGGACACGTCCAAGCCAGACCACGATATGCCAGACTTTTTTGGCAGTGCTGTACATTATACCGGGGAAGCCTGCTACGAGGCTCTCGTCGCTGGCGATAGCGATAAATTTAAAAGTCTGTTCCGACCTTATTTCTTGGGTATCTTGGGCATATTCCAAAGCCTAATACCTCAAGTTTTGGATTGGGAAACATCATCAGCACTAACTTGGATGTCGGAGCCTGTGCTTGACTTGTATAGCATCAGTGGATATGCTTACATATTTGCTGAGTATCACGATAAGCCAGAGATATGGAACGAGTGTAGGGAAGCGTGGGACGCTATTTTGACAAGAACGCCAGTGCAACTAGAGTCGTTTGCCGTGATATCTAGTTATCATCAGACCCCTAGGGGTGTAATCACGCCCCGTGATAGTCTACGCAGTAGATGGGCAATAGATCTGATCAATCTATTAAATAATATCCCAAGGCAGCAGTCGTCGGATGTATTTTCTCATCCGCCAGTAGAACACAAAAGTAAGCTTATACGCAATATCGCACCTTGGAGTGATAGTATGCCGTATATGTCTGTTGATGCTATCGACGTGTTCACAGTCAAGTATTTAATTACCGCTCAGACTAACACTCAGCTAGATTTTGGCATTGATGACAGCAAGATAACGCACATAAACGGACGAGGAGATGATAATGAGTAGGCTTTCGAGAGCATACTTCCCTAACCGTGAGCATTCAAGCCCGGAATTACTGCATTATGCCTTTATGTTCGTTAGGGATATTCATACGGGTATAATGCCCTATCGTGTAGGCGGAAAGTATCCATACGCTGCAAGCTTATCTAGAAATAACCAAACCCTAAGTAGAGAGCTTGCTAAGTTTCTGAGTATAGGTCATCACGACGGGATATTATTAGACGAAACGCTTAGAGAGGCAATAGAAACGCTGTCTCGCTACATAGTTACATTTGGTGAAGTATATTTAGAAATAGTTTACGAAGACGTCAAAAATAAAACTGGGATAAAGAATAAGAAGCTTGAATTTTTACCATGGGGCAAAGTCATCAGGGTGTTTGGTCGTTACATACAAATAGTTCCCTTAAGAAACTGGAAGCGTGGAGAGAAGATATTTTACACCATACCATCCGATAGGATATGGCACATTAAACTTCCCCGTAAACTCGGTACGCCTCATGAGCATCGCAAAATGCTAAAAAAGCTCAATGCACTGTCTGAACCTATGCCAAAATTTACACATAAAGACGGAGATTTAGGTCAGTCTGCTAGATACGACTTTATGGTTCACAATCACGCCAAGGAAATCGCAGTCGAGCAAACCACATCTCGCTGGGGCAGTATACGTAGCCTAAGCCAGATTAAGGGTACTACGGAGTACTACTATATAGTAAATAGGCTACAAGCCACCTACTCACAGGCACTACTGCGTGAGCATATAATTAACGAAATAAATGACCTACTTGGGAAACTTGGTATAAAAAATAGCCTAAAAATAGAAGGACTGAAGCTTGCTACTGACATAAAAGACACTATAAAAAAATTAGAAAAGGGCGAGATGGGTTTTGATGAAGCTGTAAGTGCTATAAAGCACTAATTAGCAAAGTTACACCCGTTTAGTCTGCTGGTTGAGTATATCTGTATTAACAAATCCATGCCTAGCCAGCGTCTCGTCGAAAGTCTTATCCATATACAGCAAATCACCGACAAGCTCGCTAAATCGAGCAAGATTAAACTTACTAAAGAAGAGTTTTGAATCTAGCCAATTCTGCTTACGACAAGATAACAGCGGGTTTGCTTGTAGAAAAAGATGTGATACTGCGAAAATTGTGTTTGAATCTATATATAAATAACAAAAGAGCCCATTCCTTTATCTGGAAAGAGCCCTTTTCTACACTTATTTAAAAAGCCGTAAAATCAATTATGGTGCGGATGAAAGGACTTGAACCTTCACGCCGTGAGGCACATGCTCCTAAGGCATGCGTGTCTACCAATTCCACCACATCCGCATACTCAATTGTTAAGGACACGCTCTGTGTCTACTAATGACTTACGTTACCCACGCAATCACCACATCCGCATAACTAATTGTTAAGCGCACATCCGCGCACTTCCAAATTATATCAAAGCAAAATGTACTTATCAACTGAGCGCGCTTATGCTAAAATTAAATCAATATACCAAGGAGGATTGATGAATAAAATTGCGACATATCTGAATGAGCATTTGGCGGGTGAAGTCATTACTCATGATTCTGTTTTACGCCAAGCCGAGACAGACGGCAGTATTCTGGCGCGGCGGCCGGATATGGTGGTGCGGGCGGCTGACATGAATGATATTCGCAAGGTGCTGCGCTTTTGCTCGCAGTTGGCGGAAAAAGGCCACGTGCTGCCAGTTTTCGCCAGAGGTAGCGCTACAGACGCGACGGGAGCGGCGATCAATAAAGGTATCGCAATTGATTTGAAAACACACATGAACCGAGTGGTGGGCAGCGATCCGAAGCAGCGGCTAATTCATGTTCAAGCCGGCCTCGCTGTTTCGGCGGCAAATGCGGCGCTGACGACGCACAAAGGATTAGGTTTACCAAACGTTTCTTACACCGACGAAGACGGTACGATTGGCGGCGCGATAAACACTTCTCCGGCCGGCACGATGACAGGCGCGCACGGCTTTTTCGCTGACACAGTTCAGCAGTTGGAGGTCGTCTTAAGCAATGGCGACGCTATTCAAACCGGGCGGATTTCCAAGCGCGAACTGAATAAGAAAAAGGGCTTGTCGACATTTGAGGGCGAGGTTTACCGGGAAATTGACAACTTGATAGCCGATAATGCGGAGCTAATTTCTCAGCTTGATCCCAGTTTGCCGGATACGGCGGGTTATAACGCGATTGCCAAAGTTAAACAGAAGGACGGGTCGTTTGACCTAACGCCGTTATTTGTGGGCAGCCAGGGAAGTTTGGGCATTGTTTGCGAGGCGATTTTACGCGCAAACTTTGTTCATCCGGAGTATTCGGTGGTCGCTGCGCCGTTTAAGCATATTGCCGATGCTCAGGAGGCAGCAAGTTTGGCGATGAAAAATAAAGCAGCCTCGGTCGAATTGATCGACGGGCGGATTTTACGCCAGGCGTATCTGGCGGGCAAGCGGCTTGAGTGGGCGCCGAAGGAGTGTTTCAGGGGCGCGGTTGTCATCGCGATATTTGATGAATTCTCAGACCGTGCGCGGGTGAAAGCCGCTAAGAAAATGATGAAGAAGTTAAGCGCCATAGATGCCATAAATATTTCATTGATTGACATGGAAGTCCAAGGATTGGCTAGTTTGCATTCCAGCTTGGCTTTGATGGAAGCGCCGAGCGAGCCGCATATGACTGCGCCAAGGGCCTTTTCCGGAATTTGGCTGGCAGATCAGCAGATCGCTGGTTTCGCGGAGGATTTGAAAGCTCTGGAGTCGACGTACGGCTATGCGTTGCCTATGTTTGTCGATTTTAGCAATAATTATACGGTCTTATATCCGAAGTTTGATAGTAAAAAAGTCAGCGAGCGCCAGAAAATTTTGCAATTGTTTGCGGAGGTGGCGCAGCTTGTTGATAAACATGAGGGTTCGTTTGCGGCGTTTGGCGGCGATGGCCGGCTGAAGTCGAGTTTTATGTACAAGCATATGCCAAGCGACGAAAAACAGCTGTATGCCAAGGTGAAAAAGATTTTTGACCCGATGGGAATTTTCTGCCCGGGCGTTAAGGCGGAGACGCCTATGAAAGATTTGGCGGCAGAGATGAACGCGTGGTGTAAAATTCGTAATCAAGCTTGATGTTGGATTTCTTTTGGATTATAATAAGCAGTACGCGGATGTGGCGGAATTGGTAGACGCGCTAGCTTCAGGTGCTAGTGCCAGCAATGGCGTGAAGGTTCAAGTCCTTTCATCCGCACCAAAATACGGATTTTTTCGGAATTGTCGCTTGAAATGGCGGCTTTTTCAATTTTGTGCTATGGTAGTCTCCATCGCGTAACTTCCGCTGGCAGAAATACTATCAAGTATTTTGTCGAATACCGCCTTGTTCTTTTTCCAGGTAAACTCGTATGAGGATAAATATATTGAGCGGACAATACCATCGTTTCTGCCGACGACAAGGCGGATTTTTATGGTGAATAATGAATATCGTGTCGGACAACTAGCGTCGACAGAAAATAATCCTACAACGCCGTTTGTATCAAATCTATCAATAGATTTGTTGATTTTTGGAGTCTGTTTGCAGTCGACACTACTGGCGGAAGCAAGCGAGCTGCGGAGTTGGTTTGAATCAAACTCATTTAAAGAAGACTTACGTAAGTTTTCGTAATATTCTGGCAGAGCGTTAGTTAGCGCTGTTTGTTGATTTCTTTGCCTAACTATCAACACAGTCGATGATTTGTTATCTTTCAATAAGCTGTCGCCATAGATTGTGCCAGTTATGTTGTCATCTGACTCTCTTTTTGATTCTTCGTTGTATTTTCGCCATTGTCTGGGTACCATCCAAGATGTAGAACCTGATGAAGTTCGGGTCAAGTCTTCCTCTTTTACTAAATCGCGTATATATGTCAAATAAGTTAATGTAGCGAAGCCGCTGACAAACGACAACAAGATGAGTTTAATGGTTTTGTGTTTTTTCATGAGGTATTAAGCTTATGATAGCAAATTTTTAGCGTGGAGGGAAGAATGCGGCAAGGGTTTGGCGTACTGCTCGGCTAAGATGGTGTTTATTGTTGCAGCGCGTTATCTTGGCGATTATAATGAATCTCATGCACGATACGCGAAATGTATCGACAAATTTAAGGGTTGGAGCGAAGCGATAACCAAAGCAAACATAGTACATTTGGCTTTGCTGCTGGCATCGTCAGTCGTGAGCGTATACAGTACGAGGCGCTTATAACCGGACAAAAGGTGGGTGTCATGCGCGTCGATTGGGAATGAGACGTCAGGGCCTTGCTAGCGGGAGTAACGCATTGAGATAATCACACAAACAATCGCGCCTATCCATAGTACAGTGTTGTATGCTTAATGAACTTTTAACCAGGGTGTCCAGCAAAGAAAATGATATAATACCCACATGAGTAAGGCGAATAATCACATCGACTACATAGAGTTTCCGGCAAAGAGCGTGAATGAGTTGAACGCAGTAAAAGACTTCTTTACCGAGGTATTTGGTTGGTCATATTAACAATGGGGTGATGACTATGCGGACACAAACGACAGCGGTGTGGGTAGTGGTATCAATGCCGAGGATCCAGCAACGGCTCCGCTTCCAGTGATCTATGTTACTGACATTCAGGCGGTCTACGACAAGGTGAAGACAGCCGGCGCTTCAATCACCAAAGAGATATTTGATTTTCCTGGCGGTAAACGCTTTCACTTTCAAGACCCGGCGGGCAATGAGCTTGCTGTTTGTTCGGAGTAAGTTGATATGGATAAAAATGGTGGAATTGGAAAGACAAAAGATAGGACTATGAAACGTTCGCAGTAGTTAACACAGCAGAGGGGGTAAAATAGCCATGGCAAAACCATACACATTTAAATCCGAGGTGCGCTTATTTCCACAAGCTGGTGGCTGGCATTACGTTGCCGCGCCTCAGGAATACACCGATGAGCTCAAGCCACTTGCAGAGAGAGGTTTGGTGGCAGTAGAAGCCACGGTTGGCGGCTCATCATGGCAGACATCACTACTGCCGATGGGCGATGGTTCGCAGTTCCTGGCGCTGCCCGCGAAAGTCCGCCAGAAAGAGCAGATCACCATCGGCGATGTGATCGAGGTGTCGTTTGTTGTGAGATAGTGTGGAAGCTTGAGTGTGAGCCGCATTTCTCATGATGATAAGATCTTCTACCTCTTTTTCCTGGTGTTTGCTACAATAACAGAGATGCAAGATACGCGAAATGTAATCGACAAGTTCAAAGGCCGGAGCGAGGCAGAGATCGTAAAGGAGCTGGATGCCAAAGATCATGGCTTGGTGATTGCGCTGGAGAACACCGAGCGGGATTTTAATATGGGGACGATTGTCAGGAGTGCTAATGCGTTTGGCGTGCGGCAGATTTATGTCATTGGCAGGCGGCAATGGAACAAGCGCGGCGCCATGATGACGGATAAATATTTGCATGTGCATTATGTTGGCTCGGCGGCGGAGTTTGTCGAGCTGATGCGGGCTGAAGGCAGGACAATCATTGCGATTGATAATATCCCGGGCAGCGTTAATATGTCAGAGACGACTTTACCGAAGCGCGCAGTGCTGGTATTTGGGCAAGAAAGACCGGGAATTTCCGAGGAAATGGCACAAGCGGCGGATGAGATTGTGGCGATTGAACAATTCGGCTCAACCCGCTCCATCAATGTCGGCGCGGCAGCCACGGTGGCGATGTATTGCTGGCTGCAGCAGCATGTGCTTGGTTAAGATTTTTATTAGCTCATCGCGCCTTTCTAGTCAATTTTTTGTAAAACAATCCCGGTTCTGGCCGGCAAATACACCTGCAGCTGATGTCCATTTTCCTGGGGCGAGGTAAAATACCGCGTTGAATCGTCGATGCGATTTTGTCCGCCAAACTGCTGGTTGTCGCTGTCCAAAATTACACCGTACGACCCAGCTGCTGCCGGCACGCCATAATCCGTCCACGACTGGTCAGGTGAAAAATTCATGATAAATAGCAGATCGCCGCGTATGAAACTAACCACATGGTCGTGTTGGCGAATGGTCAGATAGTGAATGCCCGGGTCGTCAACTGCTTGGATGATTTTCATTAGCGCCGCGTCAAATTCGCCCAGCCATTGATACTTGAGAAAACCATTGTCCCGTAAACTCCACTGTCGGCGGGCATGTTTGAATGACCAATGATTGCCCTGACGCGGAAAATCTATCCACTCGGGATGCCCAAATTCATTACCCATAAAGTTCAGGTAGCCGCCGCCATGCAGCCCAGCTGTCAGCAGTCGAATCAGCTTATGCAGTGCTACACCGCGCTCCACGGTCAAATCGGGGTCGGCTTTATCCATATGCCAATACATTTCTTTATCAATCAGTCGAAAAATCAGCGTCTTGTCGCCAACCAAGGCTTGGTCATGGCTCTCGGCGTAGCTGATAACTTTTTCCTCTGGGCGGTGCGAACTCAGCGTATGTAACAGCTCGCCCAAGTCCCAATCTTCATCGCGTTTTTCTTTCAATGTCTTGACCCAGAGGTCGGGCGCGCCCATCGCCAGTCGATAATCAAAGCCCAGGCCGCCATATTCAGTCGGTGCCGCCAAGCCCGGTAGCCCGCTCATTTCTTCGGCAATAGTCGTGGCGTCGGGGCGAACGGCATGAATGACGTCATTTGCCAGCCTGAGATAGACCAGGGCGTCCTTATCAACATCGTCAGCAAAATAATCATCATAACTGGTGAAGCTTTTGCCCAACCCGTGGTCGTGATACAGCATGCTGGTCACGCCGTCAAATCGAAAGCCATCAACATGGTACTCGTCCAGCCACCAGCGGCAATTGCTGGCCAGAAAGTGCAGTACTTCCGGTTTGCCATAATCAAACAACCGCGAATCCCATGCTGGATGATCGTGAGCTTTGAAATATTGCGTCGGATCACCCACGAAATTACCAAGGCCTTCGACTTCATTTTTGGCAGCGTGAGCATGAACAATGTCAATGATAACGCGTAACCCCAGTCCGTGCGCCGTGTCAACCAACCGCTTAAAATCATCGGGCGTGCCAAAGCGCGATGACACCGCGAAAAAGTTACTGACATGATAGCCGAAGCTGCCGTAGTACGGGTGCTCGGCGATGGCCATCAGCTGGATGGTATTGTAGCCGGCTTGTTTGATGCGTGGCAGGACGCCCGCGGTAAATTCATTAAAGCTAGAGACCTTTTCCTCCTCGCTACTCATACCAACATGCGTCTCGTAAATCAGCGGCACGTTTGGCGCAGGCGGAATATCATGCTGCCACTGATACGGCTCATCAGGCTGCCACACGACGGCCGAAAAATCCACCGAATCATCATCCTGAACGACGTAGGTGGCGTATGATGGCAAGCGCCAACCGTCGCCGTTCGGCCAATAGACGCGCAGCTTATATTTCTGCCTGTGGCGCAGCGCGTTCTCTGGCAAATCAACACTCCATTCGCCATGTTCACCGTGCTGTAAACTAAATTCCTCGCGCTCCCGCCAATCAGAAAAATCGCCAACCATTACTATGCGCGTAGCATTCGGCGCCCACTCGCGAAACGTCCAGCCTGCCGCCGTCTGATGCAGGCCAAAATGTAAAAACCCCAAGGCGAAATCTGCCGGCGATTTGCCGCCCAAAACCTTTTCGAATGTCGACGAAACATACGCCTCACGTGACTGGATGGTGCGTTCATGCGGCGCCAGCCACGGGTCAAGCTCAACTAGCGTTTTCTTGCTCATGGTTATAGTATACCGCATAGGGCAATGATTATGCTTGAAGTTCGCCATGTTGCAATAAACGATACATATATGGATTTGTGGTGCGGCGAGTAAATTGAACTGTAGTTTGACGGTGATTTATCGCAGAAGAGGGTTTGTCTCTCGTATATGAAATATACAAATAAACTTGTAAAAATAGAAAAATTATATTATTATGAAAATTATGTCTAAAGAATTACCCCCGTATAACGAAATTAATAGTATCGAAAGAAATCTTAGTTGTGACGAAAAAGTTATGCTTAGCGTGTACGATCTTGCTAAGACTTTAGGCGTGTCTCCTGGTGAGACGGTAGCTCCGTTACACCCAGATGAGGTCGATAGTGCTGCAATTGTCTATAATGAAATGCGAGATCCAAATCGTGATTATCATGGAGAAGACTGGGAGTCGTTGCCTATCGCTTGGGAGAGTCCTTATGTTCCAGCTACTGCAGATATGGCGCAAAAAGTGCGAGAATTCTTGGCGACTTGCAGGGGGGGGAGTCGAATAGCGGCGATGACACAGAAAGAAAGACGACGGCATTAAAAGTATCTATCGGGCGGTATATGATGGAAGGTGTTGATACGGTACCGGATGAACCTTCTCCTAATGTAATACTTGACGTAGATTGTAGTAGCGGCGGAGTGAGAATTCATGGCTTTAAGACGGAAACAGGCGGTTATGAGTTTAAGCGGACTGTTGTAGATTATATTGATGGTGAACCGGTTCCAGAATATGAAGATCCGCTGTCAGATGATACCTTAGAGACGCTGGCTGAAATAATTGAGTATGTTAATGATGGTACTTGGCAAAATGAACAGGAATATCTTCGCGTAGAGCAAATACTTGGAAAAGAAGAGTCGTGGGAGCCGCGTACGGTAGATGACAAAACGAAAAGTTTTTATGTCGGGGATGTTTTGCAATTTTTATCTGGACGCACATTAGTTCCTCGTAGAAATGGTTCTGATAATATGGGCATGATGCTGCAGATCGCTGATTATGTTACGGGCGACCCTAACACTTCTACAATTACAGGTCCTGTGCGTATATTTGGCGAGGTGAGAGAGTTCTTGCTTGAGAATGAAGAAATTGCTCAGCTACTGGAGGGTTCTGGAGTTGGAACAGTGGAGATTTCGTCGCTATCAGGGGCGGCTAGCTATCTGCGCGGTGTTATTGATCAATATGGGGAGACTCACATTGTACTAGAAAAGATGCCTGAGGGCAGGCATGTTGTGATTAATAGGCTTACTGAAGAGGCTATTGAGGCATATCAACGCGGAATAGGGATTATTAGATTTGGCGACGAAACAGACTTTTAATTATTGGCTTGGGTCATTTTAAAAACCTAAGTTTTTTTATGAGTTCTTTGGTTTATTTGTCTACTAGGTAATCTATCGCGAGGCAATCCTCAGGACATTTCATGATATAATCAGACAGATTATGCAGCAAAAACCATTTTCTTTTGAAATCACTTCGCGGCTGGATAAGACACTGGCGCGCACTGGCATTATTCACACGCCGCATGGTGATATCAAAACGCCGGCGTTTATCGTGGTCGGCACTAAGGCTAATGTCAAAGCCATGGTGCCTGAGATGGTGGTGGATGTCGGCGCGCAGGCGGTGCTGGCGAACGCCTATCATCTGTATTTGCAGCCGGGTCATGAACTGATCGAGAAGGCTGGTTATTTGGGTAAGTTTATGCACTGGGGCGGGCCGACGTTCACTGATAGCGGTGGCTTTCAGGTGCTGAGTCTGGGCTCGGGCTTTAAGAAAGTATTGGCTATGAGTACCGATGTTGATGAGGAAATCGCCATCGCTAAAAAATCGTCTCGCCACGCTTGGGTGGACGAAAACGGCGTGATGTTCAAATCGCACCTAGACGGCTCGTACCATAAATTTACGCCGGAACTATCTATGCAAATTCAGGCGGGCATTGGCGCGGATATTACCTTTGCTTTTGACGAGCTAACCTCGCTGATTGATCCATATGATTATCAGGTGGAGGCGTTGGCGCGGACGCATGCGTGGGCGGAGCGGAGCTTGGCGGAAGTTAAGCGTCTGCGTGAAGCTCGTCCCGACAAGCCGTATCAGGCATTATTTGGTGTGCTGCAAGGCGCAAACTATGAAGATTTACGCAAACAAACGGCTGCGTTTTTAGGCGCAATGGATTTTGATGGCTACGGCATCGGCGGCGCGCTGGAAAAGGAAACCATGGCGCAGACAATTCAGTGGGTCAATCAAATCTTGCCCGAGAATAAGCCGCGGCATTTGCTCGGTATTTCCGAACCTGATGATATTTTTGCGGCGATTGAGCAGGGAATTGACACCTTTGACTGTGTCAGCCCGACGCGCGTGGCTAGAAACGGTGCGGCCTATACGCCATTTGGCCGGGTTAATGTCCGCGGCCAGAAATACCGCGAACTGTTTGAGCCGATTATGGAAAATTGTGATTGCTATACGTGCCGCCACTACGCTGCCGCCTATCTCTGTCATTTGCTCCATGCCCGCGAATCTCTGGCTGGCACGTTGCTATCGATCCACAATGAACGATTTATCGTCAAACTAGTTGATGATATTCGTGCCAGCCTAGAGGACGGAACGTTCTATGAGTTTCGCGAGGCATTTCTTCATAAATATTATGCAAAATCATAAAATTAGCCCATAATGCTTTACTTCTGATATATAAAATAATACAATTTACCTAACTAAACAGAGGTGTTTGGTTCGTAGTATTAACAAGTCCGAAGCGGACGGAATAGGAGGAACAATATGGGTAGTAGAGAAAGATATTTTGGTACGCCAGAAAATTCACTATTAAGACGGGGAGTTGCAGCTGGAGCAGCTGGAATATTAGCATTGTCTCTTTCTGCCTGCAAAACGACAAACGCAACTGGCGCAAATAGCGGCAGCGAGGTTTCTACTGGCGTAGGTAATGGCGATGAGGCAGCGCCGGGTGTGAGCTACGATAATGACAATGGCAAATGGGAAAAAGTTGAAGCTACAGCGGACACCAACACTGACCCAAGCATCGGTTTTGCCGTGGTTGATAGAACTTTGACAGCTTGCATGGGAGATGATTTGCTTCGTTTCAATTCGCCAGATCAAACAGTATCTCCTATACCTGTAACTAGTGAGAACCTTGTTTCTGCTAATGATCCAGCTTGCACAGGATCTCGTCCTGACAGCAGTAGCGGGTGGACTGAGTTTAAGATAGGCGGCGAGACTAGTACTCGGCCTGAAAGTTTTGTATCGTGTGTGACTTACAGAGAAGGAGGAGAAGAGAAACAGGCGGAACTCTATGCATTAGGCAATGGTGATCCGATAACGTTAAGGGGCGGATGTCCTTTTACTAGAGAAACCAACTCTTAATATAAAACGATTTTTATAACTAAATTACCTAACCGTTATTTACAATTATTCGGTTATTCGCTATAATTAAACGCATACGCCGTGAGGTCTGTTTAATGGACTGTACCCGCGTGAAAATATAATTAAATAAAGGAGAACTTCTACAAATGGCAGATGCATTTGACCGAAGCAAACCGCACGTTAACGTGGGTACAATGGGCCACGTTGACCACGGTAAGACGACGCTGACTGCTGCAATTACCGCAGTGTTGGCAAAGCGCCTCCCAAGCGCAGTTAACAAACCCGTTGCGTACAATCAGATTGACAATGCTCCGGAAGAGCGCCAGCGCGGTATTACGATCGCTGCTTCGCACCAAGAATACGAGTCGCCAAAGCGCCACTATGCGCATGTTGACATGCCAGGCCACGCTGACTACGTCAAGAATATGATCACTGGTGCTGCCCAGGTTGACGGCGCAATCTTGGTGATTGCTGCAACCGACGGCCCAATGCCGCAAACCCGCGAGCACGTGCTGCTAGCAAAGCAGGTTGGCGTGCCAAAGATCGTTGTCTTCCTTAACAAGATGGACATGGCCGACGCAGACATGGTCGAGCTGATTGAAGAAGAGGTTCGCGAGCTGCTTGCTAAGAACGGCTTTGACGAGAACGCTCCAATTATCAAGGGCTCGGCTCTTAAGGCATTGGAAGGCGATGAGAAGTACGAAGATTCCATCATGGAACTAGTCGAGGCTATGGACGAATACATCCCAGAGCCGAAGCGTGACCTGGATAAGCCATTCTTGATGCCAATTGAGGATGTCTTCTCGATCAAGGGCCGCGGTACTGTGGCAACTGGTCGTATCGAGCAGGGCGTCGTTAAATTGAACGACGAAGTTGAAATCGTTGGTTTGAAGCCAACTCAGAAATCGGTGGTAACTGGTATTGAGGCCTTCAAGAAATCTCTTGACCAAGGCCAGGCAGGCGACAACGCTGGTGTCTTGCTGCGTGGTATTGAGCGTACTGACATCGAGCGCGGTCAGGTTCTGTGTAAGCCAGGCACTATTACGCCGCACACAGAGTTTGAAGCTGAGGTTTACATCTTGAAGAAGGAAGAAGGCGGTCGCCACACTCCATTCTCCAAGGGCTACAAGCCGCAGTTCTACTTCCGCACCACTGATGTGACTGGTGAGGTTGAGTTGCCAGCTGACAAGGAAATGGTCATGCCAGGTGACACTGTAACCTTTAAGGTTAAGTTGCTCGCCCCAATCGCTATGGAGCAAGGTTTGAACTTTGCTATCCGCGAAGGCGGCCGCACCGTTGGTGCTGGTGTTGTGACGAAGATTGATAAGTAATCTCGCGCCGCAAACCTAATGAAATCCCCCGGATTGTACCGGGGGATTTTTAATGGGGAGGTAAGTTTATTACTTTGCGAACAGCCAAAATGTAGTTATGGTCGATGCTGTTTTTAGGCGGGTTTTAGTTTACTCGGCTTTCGGGGTAAATTATATAAGAAGTAGAGAAATCTTCTTCCTTATAGTCTTGCTTTTTAATAACGAACCTATCATCGACCCAGGTTAAGTCACTTAATACTAACTGACTTTCATCTAGCAGATTAGCTTCTCTCGTTACTTTAAATCCGTATGTTGGGTTTAGGCATTCATTAGAATTTGGTATCTCGCTACTCTGGGTAAAAGAATCATCAATAAGCTCGCTATTGATGAGTTTTTTATCAGTATCACTTTTGCTGTATCTAGCTGTATAACCGCTTTCAAAACTAACAAGCGTATTTCCATCGCAAACAGCTACACTGCAACGCCCCATTCCATCTTCATCAAGGGAGCAGTTTCCGACCCAGCCATCATTCGGACTACCAGTCGTCGATTGTTCAATAACATTATTGACAGATCGCGAACCCGAGCCTCCGCCAGCAGCAGTGCTTTCGCACCCAGTTGCCAAGCCGGCAGCTGATGCAACTATCGCCATTGCGCCAGCCACCCTAGCTAACGGACCTCTTCTAAATTCTTTTAAGAAGTTACCTCCTCGTGAAAGATGTTCACCGCTTGCCATAATATTACTCCCTTCGTCCGCTGTCGGACAATTATGATGTTCTCTAGACCACCTCGGTCTAGTTACCCCAGATTATACACTATTTGTAAAAAAGTAAAAATCTTGACAATTCATTACAGCTTATGCCAAAATAAATTAGCGAATATTATAAAAATCAAAAGGAGATTTTGGTGAATAAACAAAAATTGGTGATTGTTGGCGGCGGCGGAATGGTTGGTGCAACGGCGGCGTATGCGTGTGCGCTGCGCAGTGTGGTTGAGGAGATCGTGCTGATTGACCGTAATGCGGATTTGGTTTGGGGCCAGGCAGCAGATATTAACGATGCCATGGGACTTGACCGTAATGTTGAGGTGCGCGCCGGTGATTATAGCGATATCGCTACTGACGACATCGTGGTAATCACTGCTGGCTCGCCGCAAATGCCAGGACAGACGCGGCTGGAATTAATAGGCGTCAATGCCAACATTATGCGTGATATCGTAAAAAACATTATGGCGGGCGGCGCTAAACCGTATCTGGTTATCGTCAGCAACCCGGTTGACGTGTTAACCTATGTGGCGTTGAAAGAATCGGGATTGCCGAAAACCAGAGTATTTGGTACAGGTACGACGCTGGACACCTCGCGGTTGAAGTCGTACCTAGCAGACGCGCTGAATGTTGACAGTAAGGCGGTTGACGCCTACATTCTCGGCGAGCACGGCGACTCTTCGTTTTCAACCATTGAGACGGCGCAAGTCGGCGAAGTGCCAATCAGGAAGTATCCAGGTTTTACTGATGAATTAGTAGATAATATTGAGCAAAAAATCCGCGACCGCGCCTATCGCGTGATTGACACGAAAAAATCGACATATTTTGCCATCGGCTTCGTTATTTCTAAGATTGTCTCGGCGTTGCGCCATTCAGCTCACACTGTGTATCCGGTTTGTTCGCTGGCTGAGGGTGAATATGGTTTGGACAATGTCGTGCTGGGCTTGCCTTCTACCATTTCGTCAGACGGCGTGAAGATTCTGGCTGGATATCCTTTGACCGAGCGCGAACAAGCAGCGCTACGTCATTCAGCCGAAGTCATATCTGAGATAATCCGCAGTTTGTAGCAAAATCCGTACAAGTGCTGTTGTTTGACAAAATATATTATCTATAGTATATTTGAATAGCTATGGAAAAGTTGCCGCATGTATCACGCAGAGAGAAGCGAGAGTCAATGACTAAAGCGCTTGGAGAGTATGTCAGCCCGCTGATCGCTGATATGTATCAAACCGCTTTGAATCTGTTTCCGGCTCGCACACTGGAGGAAATGCGAGTTGTTATTAAAGAAGATAGCGGCGATTTCAGGGGTGGCGAAGGCGAGCAGGATGGCGAAAAAGTTCCGATGATTGCTATTGGTATGCAAGAAACGCTTGCCAGTCCGAATCTTATAGCACGGATGTCGTCTCGACTAGGTATACCGCGCGAGTACCTTGAAAATGAAAGGACTGGTCGCCGTGTTGTTGGGTTGGTGGCATTTTGCCATGAGTTGGGCCACATAATCCAGCTTGACGATAGGGTGATGCGGACTTTCGGCGAAATAGACAATACTATCGTGCCGCTACCGATGGACTATACACCTGAGCAGTATCAAGCATATGTCCAGTCTGATCGTGAAGCTAATGCTGATTACATCGCAGCTTGTATTTTGGCGGCAAGCCAGTTGGGTGAAGCTGTGGGTTATCGACCGCCTATCGAAGACGCTGCTCAGTGGCGTCAATGGGTTGCGGCAAATCCAGTGATTCTGGACTAGTCATACACCAGACATCGTGGTATAATTATCAAGTATTATTAAATTTGCCCCGAGAACTCGGCCAGCCGTTAGGAAATAATATCCGCGATGCGAGCAGAGGTTACGAGGCCGTACAAAGGAGGAGCTATGGCTCAAGATACAGGAATTAAAATCCGCATTCGTTTGAAGGCGTACGACCATAAGGTTATCGACCAGTCGGCAAAACAAATTATCGATACGGCAATTCGTACTGGCGCGAACGTTGCTGGCCCAGTGCCGCTGCCAACTCGCCGCAGCACCTACACGGTGGTAAAAAGTCCGCACGTTTACAAAACAGGCGGCGAGACTTATGAGCGCCGCGTCCACAAGCGTTTGATCGACATTACTAACGCCACACCGAAGACTATCGACAGTTTGCAGAACTTGAACTTGCCAGCTGGCGTTGACGCTGAAATTCGTATGTAATTTTACTACGTCAGAAACTTCCGCCTCTTGAAGGGGGCGGATTTTTTATGCTATAATTTCATCAAGCTTATGGCAAAACAAAAAAGACCGCACACCTACGCACGCAACCGTTCAAAATCCAGCGAGCTGTTTAACCGCAAGGGACGGGAGAAGATCTACGAAAATGATAGCGCATTTTTTACCAAACTGGTAATATTCGTAGTCCTTAGCGCTTTGTGGATTAGGCTGAAAAATCCATTTGAAATAGGTATCTTTTCCGTACAGGCTGTGCCGGCGGGCTTGCTGATTGCGCTGCTCTTAGTCTTAAAAATCGAAAAATACCAATTTAACCGAAAAATTTGGTACGTCACGCTGATTTTAATGGCAATCTTAACGTCGTTTACGCCAGTCGGCGTGATGATTTGATTGATACTTGCAATTGAGATGGTTAAAAGAAACCTTGGAAAAAGCGGATGCCGTAACGTATATTTGACATTTTAACCATTTTTAGTTACAGTCTAAAACATGAAAAATATTGAATCTACCCCCCCATCTTTATCAAATCCATTAGCAGGTGTTAGGGTTTATCCGGAACTCATCGCAATTGAACCGTGGTCTACACCAGATCCGGAGGTTAGAGCCTATTTTGAAGAGTCTCGTCCGGACGTCTGGCCTATACTTCCGCCAAGAGATCAGCTCAATCCGCAAGCGCGGGAGGCGCTGGCTATTTTTGATGAAGCGGACGAATTGCGGGCAGATCCTGGGTATGAAGCTACGCGGGCTACTTCGCGTTTATTGGCAGGGGCGGCTGTCGAGGATTGGAAAAGGCAATTGGCGAAAAAACTGGTAGACAAGGAAGTCAAATCAGGAAAAATATCTCCAGAAAATGCAGAAAGTACGATAAAGGAGTATACAGGATTATGCAGAGTGTCAGATTCTGTTATAAGCGATGAGGTGCTTAATGACCGCTTACCCGAAGACAGTCCTCTTTATGAGTTCCTTCAGCCGGGAAGTTCGGCTTTAGCTAGAATTGCTATATTAGAAGCTCTTAATCTTAATGAAGAAAATATCAAAGGTTCTATTGTGTTTGGAGGTAAAGATACATACAACAGAAAAGTTCGAAAAAGCAATAGGTTCTTTGATCTAACGGAAGAGGAGCAGGAAGAACAACTAGAACAGATGCTTGATAACGCCAAGTATGCAATTAGAGTAAGACGAGCGGACAGAAAGAAGCAAGAGAAAGCTGCTGCTGACGAGAGAATGTTTAGAGGTGATATAAAAGGAGCTATTCAGCAGTTTGAAGCTTATGCAGAATCACTGCAGCAGGACGGCTATACACTAGCAACCTCGGCGAGCTTTGCTCAATCTAGAGAAAAAACTGAGCTTATCAAAGGAACTATTGCAGAATTACACCAAGCTTTCCCGGATTTATGCTATCCAAGCGGCTTGAATGTGCTTGATTATTTATCGGAAAAATATGAGGCAGATTCAACAGAAGCAGCAATACTAGTCGGCGCTCATATGACAAGGATGAACAAACCATATGCTATTGGCGCAGATTTAGCAACTGTCTATCTAAAGTCAGATTCCCCAGAAGATCAACCTTAGTTTCGTTGACAGCGTAACGTCCGGCGTGCTATAATAGAAGAGTAATTTCTATTACGCGTAATATCAACTGTTCTCCTTGATGAATGAGCAGGTCTGGCTATAGTTGAAGTGTTTGTCGTGAACGCCTCACTCAGAACCCAGAAACCGCACGTCATCAGGAGTATTTAAGTGGGAGTGAGGAAAAGTGAAAACACTTCTCGGTACCAAACTTGGTATGACCCAGCTCTTGGCTGAAGACGGCAAAGCCATTCCGGTGACGCTGATCCAAGCCGGCCCTGTCACCGTGACTCAGGTGAAGACTGTCGAAACCGACGGTTACAATGCGGTACAGGTCGCTTATGGAGAGGGTAAGAACCTGAGCAAGGCCGTGGCTGGACACGTTAAGCCAGCCCAAGTGACCCCGAAACATATTCGGGAATTCCGCGTCGACGAGATCCCTGAGGGTATCAAAGTTGGCGATGAAATCAACGTTTCCGCGTTCGAAGTCGGCGATTCTGTCGATGCGACCGGAACCAGCAAAGGTAAAGGTTTCGCTGGAACCATTAAACGCCACAACTTTAAGCGTCACCGCAAGACGCACGGTGGTAAAGGTAATACTCGTAAGCCAGGTTCAATTGGCTCGATGTATCCACAAAAAGTGTTCAAGGGTAAGACGATGGCTGGCCACATGGGTCATGAGCGTGTTACCGTCAAGAACCTGGAAGTGGCATATGTTGATCCAGAGACCAATCTGATCGGGGTGAAGGGCGCTGTCCCTGGGCCACGAAAAGGGCTGATTATTTTAGGAGGTAACAAGTAATGGCTGAATCAACCAAACTTCCTAAAGACATTTTTGCTGTTGAAGTGCCAAATCACGAACTGTTGAAATTGGCATATGACAGCTATCTGGCAAACGCCCGCCTGGCAAGCGCAACCACCAAGCAGCGCGGTGAAGTTTCCGGTGGTGGTAAAAAGCCATGGAAGCAAAAGGGCACTGGTAAAGCGCGTTTCGGCTCAAGCCGTAACCCAATCTGGCGCGGTGGTGGTGTGGTCTTTGGCCCACGCGGCAACGAAAACTACACCAAAAAATTGTCTAAAACCGCCAAGAAAGTGGCAATTCGCCAAGCCTTGACGGTAGCCAATGAAGCGAAGAAGATCGTCGTCAAAGACATCAAGACGACTGGCAAGACCAAAGAGGTCGCAACCTTCTTGGCTGACAACAAGTTTGAGCGCCGCGTGCTGATCGTCGTCGACGAAAAGACGCCAGAATTGATGCGTGCGACAAACAACATTCAGAACGTATTGGTAATCCGTGCGAGCTATCTCAGCGTCTACCACATTCTGAATGCGGATACTATTGTCATGACCCCGAAAGCTCTGCCAGTAATTACTGAGTGGCTGAGTAAGGAGGAAGCGTAATATGAAACAGATGACAATTATCCCGCGCATTAGCGAGAAAGCATACGCACAGAGCGCCAACAGCGTGTACGTGTTCCGCGTTCCGCTCAACCTGAATAAAAACGAGATCAAAGCAGCAGTTGAAGCGCAATTTGACGTTACCGTCCTGAAGGTGAAAACCTTGGTACAAGACGGCAAAGCTGTGCGTTTCTCACGAGGCAAGAACCGCTATCCTGGCACGACTACGCGCAAGGACTGGAAGAAGGCTTACGTGACGCTGAAAGATGGCGATAAGCTCGATGTGTTTGACGCAGTAGAGCAGCAGATGGAGGAGACCAAGTAATGCCAGTGAAAGCTTACAATCCAACCACTCCTGCTCGTCGCGGCATGACGAGTCAGGATTTGTCGGATATCACGACAAAAAAACCGCTCAAAAGTCTGACCAAAGCCAAAAAGCAAAATGCCGGCCGCAACAACCAAGGCCGCATCACCGTGCGTCATCGCGGCGGTGGCGTTCGCCGTCACTACCGTTTGGTGAACCACAATTTGCCGGCTGGTCTGACGCTGACGGTTGAAGAAATTGAGTACGATCCAAACCGCTCAGCACGTATCGCTCGGGTGAAAGATCAGTACAATTTGTACCACTACGTATTGGCCGACACCTCGATGGTCAAGGGCAAGACGATCCAGACTGGCGAGGAAGCGCCAATTGAGGCTTCAAACCGCCTGCCGCTGTCTGCTATCCCTGTTGGTACGATGATTTATGCTATTGAACTGACTGCTGGCAAAGGTGCGCAAATGGTTCGCGCCGCTGGTGCCAAAGCTCAGTTAATGGCCAAAGAAGGCAATTACGCAACCATCAAGTTGCCATCTGGTGAAGTTCGCAAAGTTCGCTTGGAAGCAACCGCTGCCATCGGTACAGTCGGTAACATCCAGCACCAGAACGTGAAGATCGGTTCAGCTGGTCGCCGCCGCCGCAAGGGCATTCGCCCAACGGTTCGCGGTGTCGTCATGAACGCTGCAGATCACCCACATGGTGGTGGTGACGGTGGTCGCCACGGTACTGGTAAAGCACCACGTACGCCATGGGGTCAATTGACGCTGGGTTATCGAACTCGCCGCCGCAAAGGCTCAAATAAATTAATCGTACGCACGCGTCACGACGCGAAGAGGAAGAGGTAAATCACGATGAGTCGTTCATTAAAGAAAGGTCCATTCGTCGATGTGAAGCTTGCGAAAAAAGTCGCTGCTCTCAGCCTTGACGATCGAACCGTTATCAAAACGTGGGCGCGCGCTTCGACCATCACCCCAGAAATGGTCGGTCGAACCATCGCCGTCTACAATGGTAAGATGCACGTGCCAGTGCTGATTACTGAAAATATGGTTGGCCACAAACTCGGTGAGTTTAGCCCAACTCGTAAGTTCCGTAAGCACGGCGGAAAGGATAAGAAGTAATCATGGCTGATACAACTTATACTGTTCGCGCTTACGCCAAAGGTGTTGACCAAACACCACGCAAGGTTAGCTTGGTGGCTGCCCTAGTACGTGGTCGCACCGTCGCTGATGCATTGGTTATCTTGGAACACGTGCCAAAACGCGCTGCCTTGCCAGTAAAAAAGGCAATCGACAGCGCCAAGGCAAACGCTATCAACAACCACGGTTTGGACGCTAAAAGCTTGGTGATTACCACCTTGAGCGTTACCACTGGTACACGCCTGAGCCGCTTTAAACCAGCGTCACGCGGTCGTTCCTTGCCATTCCAGAAAAAGACTTCAAACATTTTGGTTGAAGTAACCGGTACCGAGAAGCCAAAGAAAGCGCCTGCGAAAAAACCAGAGACCAAGGCTAAAGCAGAGACCAAACCTGCCAAGCCTGCAGC
>CAUPWH010000004.1:0-60348 GCA_963515045.1 uncultured Candidatus Saccharibacteria bacterium
CGTCAGCACTACTGGCGTACTGGCCGGAAAAACCATCAAGCAGATATCAGCTGGCGGATCGCATACATGTGTTATCGCTTCCGACAATAAAGCATATTGTTGGGGATATAATAGCTTTAGACAGCTCGGTAACAACTCGACTACCAACTCTAGCGTTCCCGTCGCCGTCAGCACTACTGGCGTACTGGCCGGAAAAACCATCAAGCAGATATCAGCTGGCTTATCGCATACCTGCGCCATCGCTTCCGATGATAAAGCATATTGTTGGGGAGGGGGTACAGGCGGTAGGCTTGGTAATGGTTCAACCGCTGATTCTAAAGTTCCCGTCGCTGTCAGCACTACTGGCGTACTGGCCGGAAAAACCATCAAGCAGATATCAGCTGGCGGACTTCATACCTGCGCCATCTCCTCTGACAACAAGGCGTATTGTTGGGGATATAACCATCGTCTACAGCTTGGCGACAATTCAACTAATAACTCCAGCGTTCCCGTTAGCGTCTACGCTCCCAAAGAAAACACCACCATCCCTGCTAATACCATGAAACTTCGCACTCAATACGCCAAAAAAACTGCGGCAACGTGCCAGGCAGTGGCGGCGGGTTGGCAAGATGTGACTAATGGCTCAGCTTTGGCGTACTCGGCAGCCGGTCCGAATAACGGGACGGCGATTGCGGCAATGGCTAATAATCCAGGTTTGCCGCCAACTAGTGTTGGTCACAGCTATCAATCAATAGTCCGCCCGAGTAGCGCTGCGCAGCTGACGTTCACGAACAATCGCGAGATTAATGCCGGCGAGACGGGCCTGTGGGATTTGGCGCTGACTGATAATGGACTGGAGCGCAATACGAATTATTGTGTTCGCTTGGTGGCCGATACGGCAGCAGCGCCGGGGACGAGTATCGACACTTATTCGTATTATCCGGAGTTTAAGACTGCTGACGGCTCGCTGGACATTCGATTTGCAGACGCTACTAATGCCACATTAACTAACCCGACTACTGTATTTTCGGCGGCAATGACCAGTAGAACGGCAAGTACCACGACTGCTAAGTTGTCTAATAACTCGTCGCAGCAGCTTGAGGTGGCAAATAGCTTATCGACGACGGGCTGGAGTGTTTCATTGGCGGCAACTGGCGGTTCAACTGCTAAATGGATACAGACTGGCGGTACCGCAAATTATGACTTTAATAATAGTAATGCTAGTCAAGGACAGCTATCGGTTGACCTATCGTCAAGCGCGTTTACGGCGTCCGGTTCGACGCCGCTGGGGCAGGCCTGTACGACGGCTGGCTTGTCTTATGGTGCGGGCGGTGCGTTTGTGGCTGGTACGGCGTCGGCTAACGCTATTACGCTAGCGACCGCCTCGAGCAGCAGTGGTTTGACCTGCCTGTTTAAATTGCAGAATATTTCCTTGAAGCAGACTGTTCCGGCGTATCAGAAGCCAGGCACGTATATATTGCCAGTAACAGTAACGGTGGTAGCGCAATGATGAGGATGAAAAATATAATGGGAGTTGGTGCAGTAGTTGTTGTATTTTTAACAGCGATAATTGGCGTGGTTTTTAATAGCAAAGCTGCTCTGGCGACAACTTCAGCGGATTCAACTTTTTCACAGTTAATTCGTGAAATAGATTGTTCGCATACAGTATACAGCAGAGCGGTTGGTCAAGTGAATGATGTGGAGTGCGACGTTTTCGCTCCAAAATACGACCATTCGGTAATTAAAGATAACGGCTACCCAGTGATTTATGGCGTGTATGATGCGGTACATACGGTTATTGATCCGGTGACTGGCGCGCATCAGTTGGCGATTGAATTTGCTGGCAGGGTGTTTGTCCTGGGAGTTGATCCGGAATTGACGGTTAATGGCAATGCTTGGGTGCTTGATTTGTCGAATTGGCCGAATACACATCCTGGCGATACGACGCTGGTGATAGAACGCGGCAAAACTTACCTTGGCGAGATTACTTCCTCGACACGGGCTTACGGCTCGGCTTTGCAAATTAATCACGCGGTACCTTTTACAATCACTATTCCGCCGCGAATCTTGCCGTCGACGCCGCCAGTAATTCCATCATCACCAGCGATTCCAGCTGTTTCGGCAGCCGCTACAGGTATAAAATCTGGTAAAGATTTGGCTAATACTGGCGCAAACATGTGGTTTATGGTGATAGCGGCGCTGGGAATAATTATTATTGCGTTCATACTGCTGATACGTAACAGACGAGGAGGCAGTCATGAACCGTAGGAAATTAGCGGATGTTCGGAGGTGCGAAGGAGGGTAGGTAGTAGCACTATAATGAACAACGAAGCAACGAAAATAACGTAAAAGAAAGGATACGATATGAAAAAACTAATAACAAACGTAGCTTTGGCAGTCGGTGTAGCTGGTGTAGTCGGTTTGGCGGGTACGGCGGTGTATGCGGCGACTACGGCGACGTCAGAATTGAGCCAGACGATTAACGCTGGCGTGCTCAGCACCGACATTCGCGATACTGGCGATAGCGTAGTAACAAATCCAACATTTGCCATGAACGCGACTACGGCGTCGACTTCTGCCCAGACGACGACTGGTACATTTGGCGCTAATGATAAGCGCATTGCCGTCGATAACCCTGGCGGCGCTAATAATGGCTGGACGCTGACATTGAATGCCACAACTCCTGGTACGGGAAAGTGGACGAGCGGTAGCAATACATATCAGTACAACGGTAATGCTACGACTGGCCAGTTGACGGTTAATCCAGCTGCTGGAACGCTGACATCAATGATTGGTGCTTCCACGGGTATCACGCTGGGTTCGCAAGCAGCATTTTCCGGTACTTCTCCAGTAACGCTGATTAGCGCGGCGGCTGGTTCTGATGATGTTTGGCGCGGTTATGTGACCGGTGTCGGCTTGAGCCAGGCTATTCCAGCTGGACAGGCAGCAGGTACTTATACTTTGCCGATGACTCAAACTGTGGCCGCTATCTAAGATCTGGCGCAGTTATATCAATGAAAATTGGGCGTTCTTTCGGGCGTCTGATTTTCATTTATACGGATTGTTTAGTTTTTGGGAGGATTAGCCGGGTGGTTGGTATAGCCATGAGCGTCTTGGCTTGCTATAATAAACGTATGATTTTAATGAGGAGAATACGGGGTGTAGCTTCATGCTGGCGCAGGCTAGCGGTAATGGTGGTCGCGGCAGGTGTTTTATTGCCGTCGTCGGTTCTGGCAGCAGGAATTGGCAGCCGCCCAGCGAATCCTGATCCAAACAATCCGCGGACGCAGTCGATTTTTATTTATCAATTGAATCGCGGCGCTAGTAAATCCGATCAATTGACGATTACTAATGGCTTGACCGAACAAGCAAACATCGAAGTGTATGCCGTCGATGGCACGGTCACAGCGACTGGCGATATGACATGTAAGCAGCAAGTCGAGGAAAAGAAAGATGCTGGCAATTGGGTAAAATTAGCGAAAAGCGAGGTGGCTTTGGCGCCCGGCGCATCGACGAACGTTGATTTCGCAGTTACCGTGCCTGATAAGGCTGACGTCGGCGAGCATAACGCCTGTTTGGTGATCCAGCGCAAAGCCGATCCAGCCGCTGCTAAGAAAGGCGGCATCCAGCTGCAAACGCGCCAAGCGGTGCGTATGGCGATTACTATTCCTGGCAATATTCACCGTGATGTGACAATTGACAAATTCGCCGTCGATAATAACGGCAAGCAGCTATATAACATTGCTATTAAAAATTCTGGCAACGTTTCGGCTGACGTTGACGTCAAATTAGCAGTCAGGGATATGCTAGGCAACGTTGTTTATCAAAACGGCGGCGAGTATGCGGCAATTGCCAAGCAAGTCCGCCAGTTCCGCTACGAGAGTAATTTACAGCCGTTCTGGGGCGGTAAGTACCGCGCTGAGCTTTCAATTGCTTACAATAAAAAGGCTGGCGAATGGGGTGTTAGTAAAAATTCGGCTGATTTAACGACGAAAAAGGTTGAACCAATAGAGTTATTTTTCTGGCCGACACCTGGTGCTTGGGCGATTATTATTGGAGCGATTGCCGTAGTTATTGCGGCGGTTTGGCGGGTGATTGTCCTCGTGAAAAAGCGCCGGAAGCGATAATTTACTAGCTGCGATTGATATGTCATAATGGGGGTATGAAGAAAAATTTTCTCGTTAGGGCTTTCTTTGGCGTTACTATTGCGGCGTTCGGCGGGGTTCTGTTGCTAAAGAATCTCGAGATTATCAAGTTTGATAGCTGGCACGTGTTTTGGGGAACGGTTTGGGCGGTTGGTCTGGTTTTGGCGGGACTAACGACGATAATCAGCTCCCAGAAGATGCTAACGCGAGCGTGGGGTTTGCTATTGGTGGCTACTGGTTTGTCGATTGGTCTGAATTCTTACGGCGTGATTGACATTAGTATTTGGAAGATATTTTGGCCGGTGGTGCTGATTGCTGTTGGTCTGATGGTTGTGTTTAGTATTGGATCTGGAAATCGCAAGAAATATGAAAAATCAACCAGGGACAGTAGCGACAATGAAAAAATTGCAATTTTTTACGGTGAAGAGTCGCGGGTGAAAGGCGATTATACTGGCGGTTCGGTAACGGCGATATTTGGCGGCGTAGATTTGGATTTGCGCCAAGCGAAAATTAAGGACGGTGCAGTCATCGACATCTTTACGTTTTGCGGCGGCGTCAACATCAATATGCCTGACGACGTGATCGTTAAAAACGAAGTTCACGGCATTTTGGGCGGCAGCGAGGACAAAACAGTATCCAAATCTTCCGCTAAAAAGACAATCTATCTGCGCGGCGAGTGCGTTTTGGGCGGTTTGGAAGTAAAATGATTTAGTTTGGATTGGCTAGGGGTAACGCTATATCTAGTGTGCTTACGCTAGATATAGCGTATTTTAATTTTATGTAGTAGAATGTGAATAGGGCGTTTTCGCGTGTGCTGGCTGTTGTGGCGGCGCGGCGAAATGAGCGGCTATCAACCGCGAAGCCTGCGGGAAGAAATCGGCGTGATTTTGAATCAGCTGAGATTAGACCCCGCCGTGAGCTTGCGTAAATAGCATAAGAAAGAGCTAAAAGAATCACTTCTTTTGGAATCGAGATGGTACCGTCCGTTTGAAACACCTCCAGCGGATTCTCGAGGTCAAGAGGGGTGATTTTATTTTGGAAGGAAACTATATCAATGTCCATTAGCGAGCAAGAACTAGTCAAAAATACTAGCGGTGAATGCTTACCCAAGAAGTCTACGCCGATGATTGAGATGGTATCGCCTGACAGTAGCTTATTCGATCGTCTTAAAAAAGAGATGTATATCTCTGATGATTATGAGGTGGAACTGCGCGATCTAATTAAACAGAAAAAGGCAGTAGTGTTGGCAGTAGAGGCAGATGGACGCTATGTCGGCAGAGTGACCTTGCGGCATGATTGGGGTAATGAGACCTCTATCATTGAAAAGGATTTTCCAGGTTTGCCGCAAATCAATGCGCTGGAAATTGATGAGGATTATCGACGTCGGGGCTTGGCGACTATGCTTATTGCGGCAGCAGAAAATGAAGCCCGTCGCCAAGGTTTTCCTATGATTGGACTGGGTGTTGAAATCTCAAATGAGCCAGCGAAAAGACTATACGAAAAACTAGGTTACAGATATCAGCAGGTTGGCGGTAGCGATACGTATGATTTTCTCTTCGGCAAGCCTAATCCGCAGGTATATAAGCTACGGTTAATGACAAAATCGTTGCAAACAGAGGCAAATCATGACTAATCAGCATCAAGAATGGCTGGATTTTGCCAAAAGCGTGGCGCTGGAGGCGGGCGATATTATGCGAAAATATTTTGGTAAGAAGCCAGACTCTCATCTTAAAGCAAACAATACAATTGTGACTGTTGCTGATGAGGGGATTAACCAACTTGTTATCAATAAAGTCATGGAAAAATACCCTGACCATGATATTGATGGCGAAGAGGCGAGCCAGTGCCATGGCTCAAAATATGTTTGGGTTTGCGATCCAATTGACGGAACTGCTTCGTTCGCCATAGGATTGCCTGTGTCGGTGTTTTCTCTGGCGCTAGTGATTGATGGTCAGCCAGAGGTTGGTGTGATTTATGCGCCGTTTAGCGAGCGTTTATATTGGGCAGTGCGTGGTCAAGGTGCCTATTTGAACAGTCGGCCAATTCATGTGAGCCAGAATAGTCTTGATGATCGTGTGGAGATGAATATTGATTGGTGGCCGAGCGCTCCATGGGATGTGATGCAAGTCGTTCATGATCTTGCTTATGAAAAAGATGTGTATGTAACGACGGTTGGCAGTACAACGCACGCTGCGGCACTGGTGGCGCATGGCGAGTTTGTTGCGTCGGTTTTTGTTGGTACAAAAGGTAAAAATGTTGACATTGCGGCGGTGAAAGTCATCGTCGAGGAAGCTGGCGGTAAGGTGACTGATCTTTTCGGCCGGGAGCAGCGGTACGACCGGGATATTTGCGGAGCATTGGTAAACAACGGAGTTGTTCACGAGGATATAGTGGAAGCGATGAGGAAGCTAATTAAGGAGTAGCATGGCAATTGTTTTTAGGAAAAATAATCAAAATGCAGAAATTTTGAATGAGTCGAAGTTCGCGCAGGAAGATTCAATGCAAGAGTATCTAATAAGCAATCCCGAAATTGTGCCAATCTATGAGATTGAGGAAGATGCTAGACTGCTTGTGGCGGCGCGCGAATTTTCAACTGCCAGCGGTCCGATTGATGCGCTTGGTTTTGATGAACATGGTAATATTTACGTAATTGAAACCAAACTTTTCAAGAATCCCGATAAACGTACGGTTTTGGCGCAAGTAATGGACTATGGTGCAGCACTCTGGAAACATCATGCGGATTTGAGTGGCTTTTTTGACCGGTTAGATGAGTATTCTTATAAATATTTTGACCAAGATTTCAAAGAGAAGTTTTGTAGCTTTTTTGGTATTGAGGATGCAGTGGAAGCTTTTGATAATATTAAATCAAACCTAGAAGATGGTTCAATTAAATTTGTAGTTTTGATGGACAAATTAGATGCTCGGCTCAAGGATTTGATTTCGTATATTAATCAGAATTCCAAGTTTGATATTTATGCCGTGGAGCTTGATTTTTACAAACACGATGAATTTGAAGTAGTTATTCCTAAATTGTATGGCGCGGAGGTAAGGAAGGAAGTTAGCCCGCGAACTGCTTATGTGCAGAAACGCGGTAAATGGGATGATCAGAGTTTTCGCGAGCAGGTCGGTGAGTTGTCGGTCGATCAGCAGCGAGCGATTCTGGCAATTTACGACTGGGCGGTTAATAAGTCGGATAAGATTATATTTGGAACTGGTGCGACCAGGGCTACGGTTAATCCAAGGTTTTTTGGGTTTAATAAAAACTCCTTTTTCACTCTTTACTCGGATGGGCAAATGTCGATTAATTTTGGTTATATTGATACTGTTGATAAACGCGTAGAATTGATGCAATTTCTGAATAAGGAGTTTGGTTTTATGAAATTTAATTATAAGGCCGAAGAGCTTATTAGCCAGTATCCAGTAATTGACAGGGGGAAAGTTTTTGCAAACTACCAAAAGATAATTGATACATTAGATAAGTTTACAGCGAAGTTTAAGGAAAAGGAGGAATTATAATGAAATTCAAACACGGCACACGCCGCCGAGCGGCAGAATACGAAAAAGATTGGGTGCAGCGTTGGAAGGACGATCAGACGTTTGAAAAGTCAGTGGCGCAGCGGTCGGCAGATAATGCCTACGTTTTTTACGACGGGCCGCCGTTTATCACTGGGGTGCCGCATCATGGTACGCTACTGAGCTCAATCGTTAAGGACGCGGTGCCGCGCTACTGGACGATGAAGGGCAAGCGCGTGGAGCGTCGCTGGGGCTGGGACTGTCATGGGCTGCCGGCAGAGAATTTCGTCGAAAAGCAGATGAATATTATGGATCGGCGGCAGATTGTGACGAGTAGCGACCAGCCAGCACCGCTGGATAAGGACGGCAATCCTTTGCCAACTATCAGCCTGGAAAAATACATTACCAAGGCGCGCGAAAGCATGGTAGCGAATAGCGGGACGTGGCAGGGTGTGATCGACCGTATCGGCCGCTGGGTGGATTTCAAAGGCGCCTACCGCACCATGGACAAGGATTTTATGGAGAGCGTCTGGTGGGCCTTTAAGCAGTTGTATGAAGCGGGCAAGATCTACGAAGGCGAAAAGGTGCTGATGTACGACACTAAGTTTGCTACTCCTGTGAGCAAAGCTGAAGTGACCATGGACAACGACGCCTACCAGACAGTGACCGACCCGAGTGTGTATGTGAAGTTTAAATTGAAAGATAGTAAGGCGAGTCGCAAAATAGTATTAAATGAGCATTCAAAAGTCTTGTTTGTATGTAATGCAAATGCCGCGCGTTCGCAGATGGCGCAGGGATTTTATAATCACTATTCTCACTCTCAAAATGCCGACTCGGCTGGGTTGAACCCAGAGAAAAAATGGGACGAAGCTCCAACGTTGAGTGATTTCGAAGCCATGAGCCATAAGCCGGCTAAAAGCAGCGAGACGATGCAAGAAGTGGGTATCGACATTACTGGGCATAAGCGGCAGTTGCTTACCGCCGACAAGCTGGGTGATTATGATTTGATCGTTAATCTAGCAGAGAAGTCTCAGACACCAGACTGGCTCAGGGGGGATAATGTTATTTGGTGGAATGTGGCTGATCCACGTAACGAGAGTGCTGAAAAAAATCGGACGGCGCGTGATGAGATTGAGTATCGTATAAAACAGCTTCTGAATGGTGAGATAGTTGATGATACTCAAAAGCCAGTAGGCTTCGACGAATGCGAGAGGAGTTATGTTGGTGCTTTGTTGGTGGATACGAATGGCAAACTCATCGCACAGCAGCGAGATGATAAGCCAGGTATCACGAATCCAGGTATGGTGAGTCTCTTTGGCGGGACGAGCCATGAGGGTGAGTCGCCAATTGAGACGTTGCGCCGTGAGCTTCAGGAGGAGCTTGAGCTTGAAGTAAATTCAAATAATCTTTTGCTGCAAACCATCAAGCATGAAAATGGAACAAATGTTGCATGCTCCATCTATATTGTTACTGGCGTTGACACTGAAA
The DNA here is from genome assembly GCA_963515045.1 of uncultured Candidatus Saccharibacteria bacterium. GTDB lineage: Bacteria > Patescibacteriota > Saccharimonadia > Saccharimonadales > Saccharimonadaceae > Nanosynbacter. The sequence continues at coordinate 9,126 of CAUPWH010000004.1, forward strand.
AACTCAAACTGCATGAGGGTGCGGGCTTCGCCACAGGCACGCCAGAAGAGCTGTTGAGCCATCTTGTGACGGGTGTGACCCAGCAGGCGATTGAAGCATTTGTTGAGGCTCGAGATTCTGTATCTGTCCTCGCCTGGACGACCACGCCGTGGACACTGCCGGCCAACCTGATGCTGGCCGTCAACTCAGATATGACGTACTGCGAGGTGCTGGTGGATGGCGAAAAACTGATTATCGCCGAGGAAGCACTGGAGCGCACGCTACAGGATGAAAAGCACCAGCCGCTGGACTACGACGTATTGCGGAAATTCCCTGGTAGCGAATTGGTGGGTAAAACCTACCAACCACTCGATACCGGCTCGGCCTGGCCAGAAAATGACAAGATCCACACCATTTACGCAGCGGATTTTGTCTCGCACGAGTCGGGTACGGGCATCGTGCACATTGCGCCGGCCTATGGTGAGGATGACTTTGAGCTTGGTAAGGCCAATGGCATCGCACCTTTCCATGTAATTGATGACAATGGCTACTACACCGATACCAATTACAAAGGCCTGGAGGTGTGGGAAAATAATAAATTCATCGCCAAAGACCTGAAAGAAAAGGGTGTGGTGTGGAAGATTGAGTACATTCGCCACGAATATCCATTCAATCCTAGAAGCAAGCAGCGCATCATGTACCGGGCGATTCCATCGTGGTTCTTTGATATCCAGGGCCAGAAGCCGCTGATGCTGGATGAGAACGAGCATATCAATTGGTTCCCGGCTCACTTGAAACATGGCCGCTTTGCCAAGAACATCGAGCAAGCACCAGATTGGAATCTCAGCCGCGACCGCTTCTGGGCGACGGCGATGCCAGTATGGAAGGGCGACCGTGGTACGGTTAAGGTGGTTGGCTCGTATGCAGAGTTGAAGGAGCTGAGCGGTGTGGAGCTGGATGATTACCACCGTCCGTGGGTGGATGACATCACATTTGAAATTGACGGTGAAACGTTTACCCGCATTGATAAGGTGCTGGACTGCTGGTTCGAGAGCGGTAGCATGCCGTTCGCACAGCTGCATTATCCGTTTGAAAACCAGGTCAAGTTTGAGCAGAATTACCCGGCGGATTTCATCGTTGAGTACATCGGTCAGGTGCGAGCGTGGTTCTACTATGTACATGCCGTCAACACCGCTTTGGCGGAGATTGGCGCCTTTGGTGAGGCGGGTGCGCAGCACAAAAACGCTTACAGCAACGTCATTACCACTGGTGTGGTGGCGGGCAATGACGGCCGCAAGATGAGTAAGTCGCTCGGTAATTTTACCAACCCGAATGAACTGATGGATAAGTTTAGTGCCGATAGTTTGCGTTTCTTGCTGCTGAGCAGCCCGCTGCTCAACGGTGAGGACTTTGCTTTGCACGACAAAGACGTTGGTGACGTGGCGCGTAAGCTCAGCATGATTTGGAATATGTATGATTTCTTCACCATGTATGCAGAAGTTGACGAGTTCACATTTCCGTACGATACGGCGTCTTCGGATGCGTTTCTCGTTCACCGTATCACCAATACGGCTCACTCCGATACTCCCGAATCCTTGTCTCGCACTGGAACTGAGAACTCGTTCCAGATTAGCGTCGATATTGATAAATTATCTAACCCTCTCGATATTTGGATTATCAGTCGTTTGCACGAGCTGGTGGCGGAGGTCGAGAAGCAGATGGATGCCTATAATATCCCTGATGCACTGAGTCCAATTTTGCCATTCCTGGATGATGCGTCCAACTGGTACGTCCGCCGCAGCCGCCGCCGCTTTTGGAAGTCTGAGGATGATGGTGACAAGAACGATGCTTATCGCACGCTGCATTATGTGCTGGTGCGCTTGAGCTACATCTTGGCTCCATTTACGCCGTTTTTGGCCGAGGAGTTGTATCATAATCTAACCGGTGATGACGAGTCGATCCACCTCAAAGATTGGCTGCCGGCGGGTGCAGTGAATGAGCAGGTGCTGGCTGATATGGCTCGGACACGCGAATTGATCAACAACGGCCTTAGTTTGCGGATGAAGCAGGATGAGCATCAAACATCGATCAAGGTTCGCCAGCCGCTGCAATATGCGGCATATGCGGGTGCAAAGCTGGCTGAGTACTACGAGCAGATCATGGCCGAGGAGCTAAATGTTAAGGAAATTCGCTGGATTGAGAATCTAGACGAACACCTGGCGGACTATGACGTGACCGAGGGCGTGATCAAGCCAGAGAATTGGATCGAAATTAGCAAGCAATTGACGCCCGAGCTCAAACGCGAAGGCCTGATGCGCGAGATCATTCGCCACGTCCAGAGTGCGCGTAAGAAAGCTGGGTTGCAGGTGGATGATAGGATCGAGCTTGGCATCACTAGTAGCGACTCAGAAATCACCCAATCTGTCGATATATTTGCCGATACCATCAAGGCCGAGACGCTGGCTGTAAAGCTAGGCTCTGCGGCGGCTGGCGATATGAAAAAGTACGACGTTAAAGTTGACGGCAAACTGGTGGAAATCTACTTGAGAAAGCATAATTAACTAAATATTCCTGAATTTAAGCATGTCTGGTGAGTGAATCTATTCCAAAACAGCATTTAGTTTGCTACTATATACCATATGTGTAATTACAAAAATCCAGTAGGTCGTAATGAATCTTCTGCTGTGCGTGAACCTAGTATTCAGCATCGCCTCACTAAGGAGTATGAAGAGGTTGTTGGAGAAGATGGCGTGCGAAGAGTATATGTTCCATTGAGTGACATTCGGTCTGGTGTATATGATCCTGATTTTCACAGGCTAATGATAGAAAAAAACTTGAGCGATGCATCAATAAGACAATGCGATGGCGGGGTAGAGGTTTCGTACCCGCCGAGTCTTGATGTTATTCGGATGGATGGGGTATTGGCAACGTGCCGAGCACAGAGCGACTATACTGATTTCGCGCATTCAGTTTTTATCGCTGCCTGTCAAGTCGCTGATACGATATTAGTGACTGGCAAGGTTCCCCGATTGAATTCCATGGAAAATATTTTGATTAATCGCAATAGCCGGTCGCTGGGCAGTGCAGAGTTTACCCCGCCATTTTATGCGGAGGAGTTTGTAGTTAATACTGCACAAATGCAGCGAGGAAAAGCGGAATTAACAGCTGAAGAATTGGATCTCCAGCGCGATACCGCTATTAGAGACACGACAAGTCGAGTTATTGTCCAAATATTAGAGTCGGTTCTGTCTCGAAAAGACATAGATGCTGGCAGCGCCTCCGCGATCAAACAAATAATTGGAGATATAGAAAAGAGATAGGGCTGTATGAGCGGTCATGAAAAGCAGATAGTAAATCCTGAGCTTGACAAACCTACAGGGGAAGAAAAAGCGCTTACTATTGATGCTCTCGCCAAAGCGATCGGCCGGCGGCTTGAATTAAGCAGCGCTGGGGAGATAGGTGCATCTGATAGCGGGCATGGTGTATTTTTTGCATTGGACACCCAGAGGGATGATCAAGGCAATTATCAGTCATATGCGATTAAACGATATGGCAATCCTGAAAAAGCAGAGAAAGAGATTAATATGCTACACAAAGCTGCTAAACGCGGTCTCAGGACTCTCCAGACGGTGCTTGATGAGCCTCTAGCGGTTCCTGGCGTGATTGGTGCAAGCGTTGTAACTCTACGAATTCCATCGCTTGGTACGATGAACTCCATACCATGGTCTGAGTACTACGCAGGCCAGTCCTCATATAAGTTGGATATTGTTCCTGTTATGAATTCAATTGGCCGGTATATCGGGAGACTGCATGCAATGGGAATGCATCATGGCGATATGCAGCTGAAGAATATCGCAACTATACCTGATGGCGATTTTGTCACATTTGATTTAGAAAACGCCTACTTCCATCCAGACAAAGGAAATGCTTTGCGGCAAACGCGCTTTCAAAATGATTGCATGAAGGATATTACCACGGTAATTACGTCCTTTATACAGAACGGCCTCCTGGACTCATCAAGTGACAATCTTTTTTGGCAGGAGATTCAAGAAAATCTACTACTGCCATATATAGAATTGAATGATAATTTATCATCATTCTTGTCTGAAAATGACAGATATGAAGAATTCGGGTGGTATATCAATGAGAATAGAGCTACTCTTAGGAAGTCAATAAAAGACAATTATGCGCCCTACCGGCAGCCTGTTATTCACTTGTAGTAAAATATAGATTTGCAGACACGGCAGGTGTATATTGTAGCGGAAATTGCCTTTGCAGCAATATGGGCAGTATAAGTCGCGCTAGTGCGCTGCAATGTTTTATCGTACTTTTCTAGTGATGTGCGATGGTTGGGTATTGCGCGCAATACTGGGACTTAGTAATCAGCGCAACTTTCGGATTAGCCCTTAACGCGCTACAATATATTGTATGTACGATATTTTTCATCAGCTCATGTTTTTTGCGCGGGCGGGCGGCGGCGGATCAAGCTCTGGCGGTGGAGGCGGCGCTGGTATTCTCCTCGTTATACCAGGCATCGTTGCCATGTTAACTGCTGAACCGGTTAAAAAACGCACCCAATCGAAAGCAGCTGGCGCAGTAGTCGGTTTTACTGCCGGCTTATTAGTAAGTTTATTGTATCTATTAGGCGGTCCAATATTGTTTATTATTGCGCTTATTTCAGCAGTTGTCGGTGCGGCGGCCGGAGCGCTTACTGACAAATTGGGGCGTTTTCGCCAGAATAGCCAAGCAGCCAGGCAAACTGTCCAGCAAGCGGCCATGCAGGATGGTGCTTGGAATGAACAGGGGATTATTTCCTATGCCACGACAGTTTTTAATCGATTCCAGTATGATTGGGAGCGGTTGGATTTGACGTCAATTCAGCAATATACTACGCCAAATTATGTGCGGCACATCGGCCTGGTGTTGTATGCTTTACAACAGATGGGACGAGTCAACCAGATGAGCAATGTGTCGATAAGCGAAGCGGTAATTACTCAAGCCTACGATGATCAGAATGATCAAAACGACCGGGTGAGCGTCGGGTTCGTGGCGTCAGCGGATGATAAATTGATTGAAAACGGTTCGCTGATTTATCGCGACACCGAGGAATTCGGCGAGCAGTGGAACTTCGTACGTTCGGGTAATGGCTGGCTTCTGGACGGTATCGATCAGGCGACGGAAGATTCGGCACAGTTCATTGCTTCAATGCGGCAATTTGCCGCGCAATATAATATGTATTTCAGTCCCGATTGGGGGCATTTATTGCTGCCGACTCGCGGCGAGTTGTTTAAGCGCGGCTTCCAGGTTGCCGATATCAACAATCACATCATCGGTTTTTGGACGGGCAATCTGCTGGTACAGCTATATACGTATAATAAGCCGATTGGCGAAGATAATATGGAATATTATATCGTCGGGCAGGTTAACTTGCCAAAATCTTACGGCGGTATTTTAGTGGAACGCCCGGATTCGCGTTTGTTAAAACGATTCAAAGCGCCGCCGGGTTATAAAAAAGTCCAGATGGAGTGGGGCGATTTTAATAAACGCTATCAAGTGTATGCCACTAACGAGAATCAGGTGACCAGCTTCGAACTGCTTAATCCCAGCTTCATGGCGTGGCTGTACGACCAGAATATTAAGGTTAATATTGAGGTGGTAGATAATGTTGTTTATCTCTATTCCAGTATTGCCGAGGGCGAGATGCGCTATGCGGAAATGATGGATATTTTACAGAAATCGCATAAAGAACTGAAGATGTAAGGAGGGAATATGATTACCAAAGCTATCATTCCAGTTGCTGGTTGGGGTACGCGGATGTTGCCGATTACCAAATCAATCGAAAAGTGTATGTTGCCGGTAGGGACGCGTCCGGTGGTTGACTATATTGTGCAGGATATAATTCGGGCGGGCGTCAAGGATATTTATTTCGTGGTTGGCGAGCAAAGCACTCAAGTGCAGAGCTATTATCGGTCAAATATCCAGTTGAACGATTATTTGCGGCGTGCCGGTAAAGAAGATAAATTACCTTTAGTAGCGCCGCTGCGCGATGTGCGAATACATTTTTTAACCCAGCCTGGTACGGGCGGTTACGGCACGAGCATCCCAGTGGGGTTGGCTAGCGAATTTATCGAGCCAGGCGAATCGGCTTTTGTGGTGATGGGCGATCAATTCTTTTGGCGCGGTGATGGCGGTTCAAATGCGGCTGATCTGGCGGAATTGGTGGAGGCGCGCGGTTTATCTGCTGGTTTGCTGGGTAACCCTGTTGAGGAGGCACTTATTCCACAGACGGGCATTATCGAAACCGACCAGCAGGGTAATTTTGTTCGCATCATTGAAAAGCCGAAGCTGGAAGACGCGCCGAGTAATCTCAGCAATTCAAGCTTTTACGTTCTCAATAAAGAGATTTTCGAGCTGGCACGGACATTGCCTGCCAATCCGCAACGCGGCGAATTTGAGCTGACTGATGCTATCAATGCGTACATTGCGGGCGGCGGTATCATCGCGGTGGGCGAGGCCAAGGGTGACTATATGGAGTGCGGTTCGCCCAGCGGCTGGCTACGCGCTAATAACGCTATGGCTCGGCTGCAGGCAAATTAGTCCATTGTAAAAATCACAGAAAATGTTGAAAATACTTGACAAATCAAGAGAGAGTATTATAGAGAACTATTAGCAACGCCGTAAAAGAAAGGAACTATAAAAATGGTAAGCGAACGTTCTACAGGGCAACCAGAAAGGGCAATGCCGCCAGAAAGAGTAAATAATCCTAGCGAGTACGTATATTTTAAGGACGGCGCTACAGGTATCGTTTTTGATAAGCGTACCGGTGATGGTATCTCATTTTCAATTAACCCTGAGGTACATAATAAATATATCAGCGACACGCATGAAGGCGACGGTCGGGCGTATGTACTAGTTACTGAAGATTCAGAAACGGGAGATGTTGAATCTTTTGCTATTGGCGACGGTTTGATTCTACTTGAAGGCAAGGAAAACGAAAAGGGTTCAGCGGTAGAAAAACCTAAGGGTACAACAATGCCTGATATAAAGTTTGGAGAAAGATGGTCTATGGGTCATCAATATCCGGTAAAGAGATTTCTTGTAGAAGGACCAAGTATGTCTAAACCGCGAGACGGCATGACAGAGTCAAAGTTTTCATCGCCGTTTGAATCTGTGAGGAGGGCGCTTTATATTAAGCGTCGCAGTATGCAACAATAATAAGACCTTAATGTCTTGTTTACGTAAGTGAGGGATGAACGATAAACTGCCTGCAACCCTTGATTTACCATCGTACCTCTGGTACAATGGAACAGATTGAAAACTAATTTTTAAGGAACGAAATGAAAGCAGTCGTAAAAATCTCTGGCAAGCAATATATTGTCAGCGAAAAAGAGTCCCTCTTGGTGGATCTCCTCCCTGAAGGCACAAAAGAACTCACTCTCGACGCACTTTTAGTGATTGATGGTGATAAAACAAAAGTTGGCACGCCGACCGTAAAAGGCGCGGTGGTAAAAGCGAAAGTCGTTGAGGCGGAAGTCAAAGGCGATAAAATCCGCGTCATTCGCTACAAAGCTAAAAAACGCGTTCACAAAGAGACTGGCCATCGCCAGAAATACACGAAAATTCAGATTAGCTCGATTAAAATTAAGTAATTTTCTGTATGCAGCATTGCCGCCTCCGCTAGCGAGGCGGTTTTAATATCTGTTATTTACGTCTTGCTCATGCTATACTGTAATAAGTAAAAAGGGGAATGAATGGCAAGAGTTATTGCGGTGACAAATCAGAAAGGCGGCGTGGGAAAAACCACAACTTCAATTAATGTGGCGTATTTTTTATCAAAAATGGGCAAGCGGACGCTGATTATAGATTTTGATCCGCAGGGTAATGCGACCAGCGGTTTGGGTATCGATAAACAGGAATTAGGGGCGACGATGACAGAGGTCATTATGCGCCAAATTCGACTGGCGAAGGTTGTTTTGCCGACTGAGTATAAAGATTTGTATTTAGCGCCGTCAACATCGCATTTGGCAAACACCGAGGTGGAATTGGCGCAGGCTGACGGGCGTTTTGCTCGTTTGCGGGAGGCGCTTAACGGCGTAATTGATTATGACTTTATTATCATTGACAGTCCGCCCAGTTTAAGCTTATTGACGGTGAACGGGCTGGTTGCTGCGGATTATGTGCTGCTGCCAGTGCAAGCGGAGTTCTACGCGCTGGAGGGTCTGGGGCAGCTTTTGGAGAGTATGAAACTGATTCGTAAAGGATTAAACCCGTCGCTGAAGCTCCTCGGCGTACTGCCGACGATGATGGATTCGCGGACAACTTTATCCAGCCAGGTTTATGATGAGATAAAGAAGTATTTTCCGGATAAGATTTTTAAGACTACTATTCCGCGTAATATCCGCTTGGCAGAAGCGCCGAGCCATGGCGCGCCGGTCGGGGTGTATGATCGTTTTTCCAAAGGTTCGCGAGCTTACAAGGCGCTGGCTAAGGAAATCGTAGAAAGGACTAGCAAGTGAAAAAGGGTCTGGGCAGAGGATTTGAATCGCTAATTCCGACGAATTTGATTGATGAGACATTTGATCCGACTGCCAAGCAGGACGATAAGGTTTCTCGCCTGAAAGATATTGCTATTACGAAAATTTCCCCGGATCCAGGGCAGCCGCGGCGGTTTTTTGACGAGGCAGCATTGAGCGAGCTGGCTGAATCTATCAAAGAGCATGGCGTTGTGCAGCCAATTGTAGTAACGCCAAAGGGCAGTAATTATTTGATTGTGGCTGGAGAGCGCCGCTGGCGGGCTGCTAAGAAGGCTGGGCTGGCGGAATTGCCGTGTATCGTGCGCAGTATGAGCGGCCAGAATCGGTTAGAGATTTCGCTGATTGAAAACTTACAAAGGCACGATTTGAATGTTTTAGAAACAGCTACGGCGTACTTGAAACTGCGCGATCAGTTTAATATGACTTTGGAGGAAATCGGCAAGCGCCTGGGCGGTAAATCCGTTAGCGCCGTTAGTAATACGCTGCGGCTTTTACGATTGCCAAAATCCGTCAGACAGGCGATATTTGACGGCGAGCTGTCGGAGGGGCAGGCGCGTCCGCTTATCGGTTTGCCAGAGAGCGTAGCGGAATCAATCATGAAAAAAACAATCGCCGGCGGCTGGTCGGCTCGCCGTGTCGAGCAGGCGGTGGCATTGTGGAAACAAACGCAGGATAATCCAGTCGAGGAGAAAAAGCCTGCCGATTCGCCGCATGCCGAGGCGATTGAAAGCTTATCTAATCATTTTGGCACAGGCGTAAAAATTCGCACTAATAACAAGGGTGCTGGGCAAATTAGTATCGCGTTTAAGAATGAGGCTGAGTTTGATAGAATCCGCCAGCTACTGGAAAATAGTTAAAATCCGCGGATTTTAGTGAACGGGAATATCCGTAAACCAACTGGTCCGACTATATCATAAAGCGGGATTGACCCCATGCAATTGCGCGAGTCGCATGAATAATTGCCTTGTCGGTGGTCGCCCATGACGAAAATCGTTCCCTTTGGTACTACAGTATCAACATTGCCGGAAGTCGGCTGTCCAGGTTCGTTTTTATTAACAGTGGAGTCAGGATTAAAGCCGTTTGGACTTTCCTTGTTATAAACTGTTGTCGTGCCGTTCTTGACGGTTACGCGCTCGCCGGCAAAGGCGATAACTCGCTTGACGATATATTCGTCCTTACCCAGAGAAGCGTTGTAATTCGGATTCTTAAACACGATAATTTGGCCGCGTTTAGGTGTGTAGTTTTTATTCTGCAGCTTTGACATGGTGACTGGCAAACGATTAACGATCAGCCTGTCGCCGGTGTACATCGTGGTTTCCATGCTTGCGCCTTCAACATTGAATGTTTGAAATACGAACGCGTTTAACAAAACCGTACCGATAGCCACGCCGATAACGAAAATAACCAAACTCAACCCGTCGCTTAGCCGCGGATGACGATCCATAAAAGTTGCATCCATCGGTTCAATTATAAGCGTTTTGTGTGCTATAATCAATAGATATGAATCCACGCAAACAGTCTATGGACGGTTTTGTACCAAAACGTCCTCAGCGGTCTTCGCTGGGGGCGGATGCTGCTGGTACGCGGGCGGCGATCGGTCATGTTCGCGGCGTCCAGCAGGGAATTGATGAAATGCGCAGCGGACGACGCGCTATCAAGCCCGCTGCGGATATTAGCCATAGAAATGGAATTCAGCCAGCTGCCAGCCTGAAACAGAATATTGACGAATCGTTGCGGGCAATTGATGAGAATGCCAAGCCGTCTCATCGGCAGGAGCGTAAAAACAAGCGGAAAAAGAAGTTAAAGGTAAAAATCATCTCGGCTGTCGTAGGGGTGATTGTTTTAGTTATAGCAGGTTACGTAGCGTTTCGGTTATGGCAGACTATGCATCGAGTATTCGGCGATGGCAATTTGCTTAATCTGTTTTCGCAGCAAAAATTAAAAGAAGATGCTTATGGACGCAGTAACGTGCTGATTTTAGGTTCGACCGACGATATGGCGGGACGCGACGGGGCGAACTTAACAGATTCCATGATGGTGTTAAGCGTCAACCAGACGAAAAAAGACGTTTATATCTACAGTATCCCTCGCGATTTGTATGTACAGTTTGGCAGGGCGTGTAATTCTGGCTATGCAGGTAAAATAAACGAATATTTTATTTGTTCGGCAGATGGCAGCGGCGAGGAGGCGGAAAAGCAGCGGATGGACGAAACGCGGCAGTTCGTCGGTAAAATCTTTAACATGGATATTCAATACGCGGTCCACGTAAATACCGTGGTTATTCGCGATGCGGTCAATGCTGTCGGCGGCGTAACAGTTAATGTCGCTAGCCGCGACCCGCGAGGCGTGCTGGACGCCACTTTTGACGACAAATGCCGCCAGAACCGCAGTCTTTGCCCGCGCGGGCATTATTTGGCATTCCCGAACGGCCCGAATGAGATGAACGGCGACCAGGCTATGGCGTTTTCGCAGGCTCGCGGACATACGCCTCCGACTTACGGTCTGGAGCAGTCTAATTTTGACCGCGAAAAAAACCAGCAGCTGGTCTTAATGGCATTGAAGAGCAAGGCTGGCTCTACAGGGACGCTAACTGACTTTAGCAAGGTCTCGTCGCTGATGGAAGCCATGGGTAAAAATCTGAGAACTAATATCAGTACCAAAGAAATTCAAACGGTTATGAAATTGGCAGCAGAAATTAAAGAGCCAAGCGTCCATAAATTGAGTTTTGTCGAAAAAGACAATATGCTGATGACGACAGGCTCGGTTGGCGGCATGAGTATCGTCAAGCCGTCGGCAGGAGTAGATAATTACAGCGAGATCCAATCATTCTTAAAGGGCGAGATTTACGGTACGCCGTTACTTAAAGAAAAAGCTAAAATAGCGGTGCTTAACGGCAGCGGCGTGCCTGGGGCTGCTCAGAAACAGGCTGATAAACTGTCTGAACTAGGATTGAAGGTGGTTCATGTTGGCAATGTTCCTGGCGGCGCTAAAGCCAGTAAAAATACAGTTTACCAGCTCCCGTCGGGCAAAGAAAAGCCTGCAACCAAGTCGAAATTGGAAGAAGTTTACGGTACGCCAGCGACTACTGAGTCTCCGGGCTACAATTTGAATGTTGATGCGCAATTTATCGTAGTTGTGGGACCTGGATCTTAATTGATATAATAAGGGAGACGTATGGATTTGTTGAAAACAGTAAAGCGGCGAACATTTTGGAGCGAAATCGTTTACCACATCTTGAACTTAGGTTTGGCGGCGGTTTTGCTGGCGATTGCCAGGACAATTCAGTCGCCGTACCCGGCGCTGGCGCTGGTTATTCTTAGCAAATGGCGGGTGATTGCTGTGCGTCCGCGGTTTTGGTGGGCAAATATTCAAGCAAATCTGGTTGATGTAGCAGTCGGCGTTGGCATTGTCGGTTTAATGTATCTGCCAAACATCGGTTTTACTATCCAGACTGTACTGGCGGTTCTTTACGCTATTTGGCTTATTGTTATCAAACCGCTCTCTAAACGCTGGCAGATAGCCTTGCAGGCGGGGTGCGCTATTCTTGTCGGTACGATATCGCTGATGGCAGTATCCTACGATTGGCCAGTCTCGGCGGTAGTTTTTCTGATGTTTTTGCTCGGTTACGGCGCGGCGCGGCATTTTCTGCATAGCTATGACGAGGAGCAAACTACGCTGCTTAGCTTTGTTTGGGGGCTGGTTTTCGCGGAGCTGGGCTGGCTGGCGTATTATTGGAATTTCAGCTACCTGAGGACGCTGGCTGGCGGTATCCCGCAAATAACGATAGTTCTTTTACTTATTTCGTTTTGCGGCGGCAAAGTTTATCAGTCGTGGAAAAAGCATAAAAAAATCATATTTTCAGAGATAGTAGGACCGGTTTTTCTGGCGGTGGCGACAACTCTGGTTATGTTATTAGCCTTTAATTCGGTGGTTATATAGGTAATCTAAATATGGATAACAATATTACGGCAGGCAACAGGGTGAAATCAAATAATAAAAAGATAGTTTTCTGGACTATTGGTGCGGTGTTGGCAGCGATATTAATCATTAGCAACGGCGTATTTGCAGGTTGGGTTGTTTATAAGTTGAACAACAGGCAAAACGTTTCGCAAACGAATGTTCCTGACGGCAATCTGCGGCTGACTGATGAGGAAATCGACACCTCAAAGATCGTAGCGAAGGTGTCGCCAAGCGTGGTTTCGATAATAACCACTCAGGGCAGCTACTTAACCAGGACTCAGCAGGGAGCGGGAACGGGTATCATCATCAGCCCTGACGGCTATATATTGACGAATAATCACGTCGTCGATGACGCTGACAGCGTGCGTATTATCACCAGCGATGGCAGCCAATATGCTGGTGTTTCTATTGTCGGCAGCGACCCGCTAAACGACATCGCGTTCTTAAAAATAAAGGACGCTAAAAATCTGCCAGCGGCAGAATTAGGTAACTCCAGTACGGTAAAAGTGGGGCAAAAGGTCATAGCTATCGGCAACTCACTGGGACGTTACCAAAACAGCGTGACTAGCGGTATTATCTCTGGCAAAGGTCGGCCAGTATCGGCCTCGTCTGATGATAGAAAAACTAAAGTCGAGGAGCTAACTGACTTGCTGCAAACTGATGCTGCTGTGAATTTGGGTAATTCTGGCGGTCCGCTGATTAACTTGTCCGGCCAGGTTATCGGTATAAACACGGCGACTGTTTCCGACGCGCAGAGTATGGGGTTCGCTATCCCGATCAACGCCGCCAAGGGCATGTCAAAAAGCGTCTTGCAAGGTAAAGGCGTGCAAAAAGCCTACATTGGCGTCCGTTATGTCGCGGTTACGCCGGAAGTGCGGGCTGAATATAATTTGCCAGTCAAATCCGGTGCTTACATCGGCGGGCACTCGGGCGGTGTGGTAGAAACTGGCGGTCCGGCGGATGCAGCCGGCATTAAAGAAGGCGATGTTATCACTAAGATTAATAATAAAAACGTTGGCGAGGACGGCGGATTGTCAACGCTAGTTTCCGAGTACCTGCCTGGCGAAAAGATTGAAGTTACTTTGGTGCGTGCCGGGAAAAATATTACAGTGGATTTAACACTGGCTGCCTATAAATCGTAAAACGATAATATAACGCTGAATCGCCGCTAGCTTAAAATTTTGCCGAGCGGCTGCTTGTATTATTCGCTCGTGCTGTATCGGGTCGGCCTCAATAAACAATTGTCCGTTTGGAGTTAAACAGCGCGGTGCTTGGCGAATAAGCTCAAGGATCAATTTTAGTCCGCCATCCTCGGCGAAAAGGGCGATTCTCGGTTCGTACTGAAGCTCTGGCGATACCTCCCAGTCCTTGTCAACGTACGGTAGATTGGCGAAAATATAATCCACCGGCTCCAGTTGTCCGTTCAGCAGCGATTGCTGCTGGATTTTTACGCGGGCGCGGTGATCATCGGCATTTTTTTCGGCAATTCGAAGCGCATCTTTGCTGATGTCTGATAAAATAACGGAAATATTTGTCCGCTCCAACGCTGCTGTAATCCCCAGGCAGCCCGAACCAGTCCCGACGTCGATCAATACTTTCTGTTCAATTTCGCCGGCTGTCGCGTCCAGAAATAGTGAAATCATATCCTCCGACTCGGGGCGGGGAACTAATACTGCGGGAGAAACGGTAAATTTGCGCCCGTAAAATTCTTTATAACCCAGAATATAGGCCATCGGCACGCGATCCAGCCGCAGATCCAGCCGCGCATTAGCGATGTCAATTCTGCGCGAATCAATCTCCTCGTCCAGGTGGGCATGGAGGTATGTCCTATTTTTCCGCAGAGTATTGGCTAATATTAACTCCGCGTCCAGCCGCGCCGAGGGAATACCGGCATTCTTCAGAGATTTGGCGGCATTCTTTAGCCAAAACGATATGGTTGACTTTTCCTGCATTATATGCTACATTATACACTATTGATAATAAATTTCATAATGAGTATAAAGAGATAGCCAATGAAAGAGCCGTCAGGCAACCTTGATTTCATCAAACCGTTTGGAAATCAAGAAGAGAGTTTAACAGATGCTGAGAAAATGGAGGCGGCATATAAGATGTCGGCGCTAGTGGACGATTTACTACTTCGGTTTGCTGATCATACAGAGATAAATGATCATACAGATATGAAAGTGGCGGTGCTTCAGTTAAAGATACCGTTAGATGATAACGAGAAAATATCTATCAGTGTCGAGTCGCATTTTTATGACGATGGTTCTATGTGCAAGTTAATATTTTTAACTGATGATAAGAATCATACTAAACATCGATATCATATGGAGAGTCAGGATGAGGTGCTGCGCTACGACCAAGACGCAAGTGAACCAGGGGAGATTGATCTAATATTAGCTGATATACACAATTCAGATACGATTGATGAAGAAGCTCTAAAGGGTTTTATAGCTCGTACTAAAAATGCTTCAAAGAATCAACAGCTAGAAAAACAGCTGGGAGTAAACGACCAGCCAGTCGGTCCGGGTGAAATTGATAAATTGGCGCAGCTACTGGAGGGTGCGGAAGCGATTGGCGCGATTTAATGCTTTATGAGCAGTTACACAGAAGGTTTGCACATAACGGATAACCCAGCTTGCAATGAGTTTATGCGGGGAGAATAGGGAGACTTTCCGAGGATTCAGTTTGATCGTAAATTAGGCGCTGAGTTGGCGCCTGGCGAGACTATTGATGTTGCTGAAAAAAGCTTAAAAGAGTATCTTAAGTATGCTGGTATCCCCAGAGATCGCTGGGGCGATTTGTCAATAGTTGTTACTGGCGCTGAAAGTTCTTTGTATTTGAGAAGTAGAGAGCTAGGCCATGCAGCGATCAATAAAACTGATAGCCAAGGGTTTGATGTTGTCGTAAAGACTGGTTATTGTATTGATCCTGACGCTACTTTGCGGCATGAACTATGCCATGTCAAGGATGCGATAGATGGAAAGATTGATTTACAGAGGGCGGATTTGCTGTATAGGCTAGGGGCTTCAATACATAGAAAAGATTTGCGTATTCAGGCTGCTGCACTCAATACTCTGGGCGCTCTTGCTTATGTATGCAGTATGTATTTTAATTCTGAGGAGCTAAAGGAGGTTGCAATTTCTGTTTTGGCTTCAAATAACGTTTCAGCTGCGGCGTTATTAGGAATTCATTTGAAAGGATACTATCATAATCCATGCGAAGAGCGCGCTCGCGAGGCTGAAAAAAAAGCGAGTGGCTGCCCTACGCGTTTGTTAGGCGCATAAGCACTGAGTCTGAGAATGAGATAGCGCCGTTTTTATCTCACCCTTGGACATCGGTTCAGACAGGGGGGGACGACCATAAGGTGCGGGCGATGCAGAAAGCCGCCAGACGACTTGGCCTATCGTGTTATACGACAGCAGATCCGGAGGAAGTTAAAATGCTTGCTAAAAAAGAAGCTGAAAGATTTTGTTGCGGGTATGCAAAATCAGCCAGAAGTGCAGTGCCTGTAAGAAGTAAATATATACTAGAAGCGATTGATGAAGAGACTGATAGATTTATGGGCTATGCGGATACAGCCATTAAGAATGGCGGTGCGGTGATGGCTATAGTGCCTGGCTCTATACGTGGTATTGGATTGGGAGCGTTCAGTAAACGATATTATGATATTGAAAATGGGCATTATGACTGGCATTGATTGCCAGAGTATGGCTAATGGTAATATCTGCTTGTTTTATATAATCCCGCTGCGCTTGGCATCAAATTGTGGCGGGACGGGAAGTTCATTTCTTGCAAAATAAGATAAAAATTGTAAAACTGTTTGACAAATTCAGAGATAGAGAGTAACATATGAAACATTGATAAAATTATAGTGGGCAAGGAAGCGAGATTTAAGATGGGAAAACAAGGAATAGAGACAGTGAAAGACGGAAGTGCTACAACAAGAGTAGGTAGAGATATTGATAGCTGGGCTTCTCTTGTAGGTTTCAGCCATAAAGCAGTAGCAGAATTGTTTGACGAAAGTGAAATACCCCTTGTTGTGCAAGCTGCCAATGAAACTGGTACGCGATGTCGTGTGGCATCGGGTGTTGATGGAACTCGTAAGTTGCTGGTCGCAAGATTACGACGTCGTCTTACCAAGAGCGAAGGATATTTCCCAGACCTTTATCTTGAATATATAGAGGAATCAGAACAACGCCGTGCCGAAAATATACTTGAAGCTGGCGGTGCAGCAATCGCCTTAGCTTATAAAGATGAAAAAACGGGTTTGAGTGATTTTTGGCAAAGGTATAACGGGTTAAAAAAAGCAAAAGAAAAACAATCTAATCCCGACTCTGTTGATTCTGAATCGTCTAAAAACCCTGAGGACGAGGCTTAGTTGTTTAGAGGGGAAATATAAAACAGAGTAACTTAAAATGAGAGATTGGGGTTTAGTATGAAAACTTCAGGTGAGACAATAGTAACTAGAGGATCTATAGGAGAGTTGTATGGGCTGCCGCAGAGCTGTGCAGACTGGGCTATCCTTGTCAGTGATAACAGAGCGATAGCGTCAAAATTTAGCGCAGGCGACCTTTCTTTGGCTGAGCAGGCTGCCGCCGAAACTGATACGCAATATTATGTAGCACAAAGTGTTAAGGAGGCTGGCACTCTAGCGGCTGAAAACAGGCGGCGTATAGTTATGTATGCGTCGCCGCACAGTAGCCCAATTAAGCCAGAACATCTTGATATTCGACGTATGCGAGAGGAAGAGGAGTGTCGCGCTAAAAAACTACTGGAAGCTGGCGGGGCGGTAGTTGCCTTGGCTTGTAAAGAAGGAAAAGGTCTGGATGATTTTTGGCGGGCATACGACGGTCTAAGACAGGCTAATCCTGAATTATCCGAGTCTTAGGCTTGCTTCTTGCAAAATAATATAAAAACTGTAAAACTGTTTGACAAATTAAGAGAGAGTATTATGTGAATTGTTTATAACTCTAATAAGTAAAAATGGGAGATGTGTTATGACAGATGAAACAAAAGGGGTGAGAGAAGCGGTAGATGAGATACCGTATGATTATAAAGTTTGGGCTGGCCTTATTCGTAATAATAAAGCGCTAGCGATGAATGTTCACGTGGATGATATGCTTCGTGTTGCTCAGGCTGCTAATCGGTCTGGCACACAGTATTATGTGGCGCCAGATGTTCCAGAGGCTTGTGCATTACGTGTTGCACATATACACCGCTCAAATATTTTTGATCGACCCTCCAAAGAAGAGAGTCCTGATGAGATTGAGAAGGCAGAGAGACGCCGTGTTGAGCGGTTGTTTGATGCTAGTACTGCCGTGGTTGCATTAGCGTTCAAGGGTGAACGTGGACTAAGTCTTTTCTATGCAGAGCTTGACGCACTGCGGCTAGAAGAGAAAAAGGAAAAATGGTATCAGCGATTCCTGAAAAAGATATAGCGAGTTAAAAGAGTAAGCTAACTCTTGAATCGTCTGAAGCTTAGCTTCCGGCGTTCTTTGCCTTCAACTCCCGCTCATACCGCTGTAATTGCTCAATCAAATCGTCAATATCCCCGTTCATCGCCGCGGGGATATTGCTGCGGCTGTAGTGAATGCGGTGGTCGGTGATGCGGTCTTGCGGGAAGTTGTAGGTGCGGATTTTTTCGGAGCGGTCGCCAGTGCCGACTAATGAGCGCCGTTCAGCGCTTAATTTAGCATTTTCCTCGTCAATTTTCATTTGCAACAGCCGCGAACGCAGCACGCTCATGGCTTTTTCACGGTTCTTGATCTGCGATTTCTCGTCTTGGTTAGTGACGATGATGCCAGTCGGCAGGTGAGTGATGCGCACTGCTGAGTCGGTGGTGTTGACACTCTGACCGCCGTGACCAGAGCTGCGGTAAATATCGACGCGCAGATCATTCGGGTTGATTTCGATGTCAGTCTCTTCAGCTTCTGGCAGCACCGCTACGGTGACGGTAGAGGTGTGGACGCGGCCTTGGCTTTCGGTGACCGGCACGCGCTGGACACGGTGGACGCCGCCTTCAAATTTCAATTTGGCGTATGGCGCGTCGCCTTTGACCATGAAAATAACTTCTTTATAACCGCCAGAATCGTTGGCGGATTCGCTGACAAGCTCAGTTTTATAGCCATTGGCTTCGCACCAGCGTAGATACATGCGGTACAGCTCCGCCGCGAACAATGATGCCTCGTCGCCGCCAGCACCGGCGCGGATTTCTATGATGATATTTTTCTCGTCGTTCGGGTCTTTTGGTGTCAGTAGGATAAATAATTCTTCTTCCAGCTCTGACAGACGCGCTTCAGTCTCAGTGATTTCAGCTTTTGCTAATTCTGCCAATTCGCCGCCGTCATTCGCTAATTCCTTCGCCTCGACCAGGTTCTGTTCCAGCGCTATTCGCTCTTGGCCCTTGGTAATAAGCGTCTCCAGCTCTGAAAACCGCTTATTTTTTACGGTAAAATCCGGCGAGCCGTAAGCGTCAGGACGCGCTAAAAAATCGCCTAGGCTAGCGCGCTCGGCTTTCAAAGCATCCAAATCAAGGGAAATCTTTGCCATAGTAATAAAATTATAGCATATTGATAAACTTCTACGGTAATAGGTAATAGGTAATAGGTAATAGGTAATAGGTAATAGGTAATAGCGGGTCTTTGTTATGTTTTATGTAACATGTGAAACCTGATTTTTGACTGCAAAGGCGGGGCGGATTGGTGGTGGACTAGTATGGTAAATTTGCATATTATAAACATTTGTGTTATAATTAAAAATATGACAGAAAAACTATCTAACGAACGCGAGCCATTACAACAAAAGCCATCGCAAGAGATAATAAATGATCCTAAAGTTTTGTGGCATGCTGTTCGCGGGTATGACTTTGCTGGGCTTGAGTCTATGCTTGGAGAGGGTTTGATACCTTCTGAGGATCAGGATTATTGTGTATGTTTTTCTACTTCACCTGCAAGAGCTTGGTTAGCTAATAGAGAAGCTAATTCATTTTATACTTATACGCTCAATGACGGTATTAGTCTTGCAGTTGTATACTCTGGACTATTGAGAGGTGTTCATGGAGGTTTTATGGATGAATTAAGGATTCCAGACTATATAGACTCAGGTCGTATTTCAGGGCTCATGTTGCCAGAAGGTGCTCTTGATAGACCGCTAGTTGAAATATCAACACAACATGAAGCGAGGAAACCGCAGCAAGCAGAAAAGTATATTAATCGTACGATATGTCATTTGCAAGAATTGGGTGTAGAGATTGATGAGACTAACCAAGCCTGCTTGCGAGAAGCCGTTAAAACATGCCATAATGGTCAATATCTTTCTGCTGAGCAAAATGATACTATTCAGAAAATTTTTATGGACCACTATTCACATAGTTTACAGCAGTTGGGTTTAGAGCCTATTGTAGGTGAAATGATACAGCTTGTTTTTGAAAGAGCTGGCAAAAGTGTTGATGTTTATGGCTGGACAGAAGAGCAGAAAAGATGGATTGGTCAGAGAAATGGTCAGGAGACTGCTGCTCGAAGGAGGGTTGCTGTGTGCAATACTGGTGCTTATGTATGTCAGAAAGCTATGAGTGATAATTAATTCGGTCAAGCTATAGAGCCAGATTCAACTACTCTAAAATATTCTGCAAACATAACACCGCTGACAGATAGCAGCGGTGTTATGTTGTGTGGTTGATGGAGTCTAGTTTTTTTATTGCCCTATTTCTTAGTCTTTTTAGACGATTTCGTTGATTTGGTGTCGTCTCCGCTAGCGGCGGTTTGCTGAGCTTTGGCTGCGGCGGCTGCGTTTCGCTTTTTCGCCTTATTAGCCAACTCGGCGCGGCGTTTAGCGGCTGCCTCCTGGCGTGCTTTGAATCGGTCAACGCGGCCTTCGGTGTCGATAATCTTCTCCTCACCGGTGAAGAATGGGTGCGAAGCGCTGGAGATGTGCACCTTGACGAGTGGATAAGTCTTGCCATCTTCCCAAACGATGGTATCCGTGGTTTGCGCTGTTGACTGTGTCAAGAACGCGAAGCCCGCTTGATCGTCGCTAAATACGACCGGGCGATAGTTCTGTGGGTGAATACTGCTTTTCATAACCCTAGTATTTTAGCAGGAAAGCAGGCGGATTGCAAATTGTTGCAAAATCCATACAATATGTCAAAATGCTTGACGAAACAGAGTGAAAAGCGTATAGTCCAGATTAATAGCAAGAAAAAAACTGGGAGTCTATTATTTTTTATGGAAAAAGGTATTCGGTCGTCGTTTATTGGACGTTATGAATCTGATATATTTGGTGCGGATAACTCAGGAGAATCAGCCGAACACGGCGAAACGGAATGTCAGGAAAGAATTGAAAAACTTAATGCGGTATTAGAATCGCCTGACAGCGTTGAAGATCTTTATGTACGCAGTAATAGCCGGATGGACGGTCTTCATGTTGCGCTGAATCTTCAATTTCATTTGACATTAAAAAGTACGTCTTATACCAATATTGTTCGGGCAAAGCTGTTCAGTCCGCGCCAATGTTCTGACGGCGACTCTCAGATTGCGCCAATAGAAACGACCGTTCCTATCGCGGCTTTTGACGCTTATGAAAGCGGCGTTCATCAAAGCGGGACTGCCAGAAAACGGGAAGGTTCAGTAATATTGTTTAATATGTCGGAAGATTCGGCTGGCGAGACTTTTCCGCCTTCAACGGTGGCAGGATCTAATCGTGATAAAAATGATGTCTACGGCGCAGTTGTGAAAGATGATGCTATTACATATTTTCAACTTGCTCTAAAAAAGGAAGGTTATATGTATCCGGCCATTATCGAATTTGACCCGTCAAGCAAAGAAGCGGTAGGACTGCAGGGCGAACTCGATAAATTCCTCAAATCGCGCGAGGATGCGGTTGCGGCGTAGTAATGCGCGAAAATCTAACGTTCATTGGCAATATCCAGACAGAGCTCAATAGAAATACAGTTAATTGCTGCTATTGAAAAGATAAATATAAAATTTATAATCGTACACATTCAGTGGTAGTATAAGAGAGTGGAGTTATAAATTATGAGTAGTGAGCAGCCTTCTATTTTGAGTGGACATAACTTGTGGGAACTAATGGCGAAAGAGGTTCGACGACCTGGGGAGAAAGAAGAAGCGCAGACAATTACTGAAATACTGAAACAACTCGATAACACTGAGGAAGTTAATATGGGTCGTGCGTTAACAAGTCTTAGTAAAGGACTTGATAATACCTTTGGGGTAGGCCTTTCGGGGATTTGCGGTGGTGATAGTGTAAAAGCAAAGTTATTTAGACCTCAAAATGTGTCCTTGGCTCTTATTACGGCATGCCAGTAGAATTAAATACGTCAGTTACGGCTTTTGATGCGCATACATCTGGCGAGCCAAGAGGGAAGAAGGCCGGCTCTGTCATGCTATTTAAGCTGTCGGCAAATCCACCTGGTGAATCAGCGCCAAGTTCGACTGCAAGGGATTTGGAGTGGGGTGTGAATTGTATACAGGGAGCTTTTGTGACTGGCGACAAAATTAACTATTTTGAAATTGCCCAGACAAGCGGTGATGACATAGTTGTTGTAGAACTTCATCCTTTTGGGGAAAGGGCGTTAAACCTTAGTCAAGAGCTAGGGAAGTTCATAGCGTCTCGTGAAGAGAGTTCTACGGCTATATAGCTGGCAGCTGTATTTGTGCGCAATGTGGCGAGTTAGGACAAGTTTTTGGACTCTATTCCCCAGTGTGTTACAATAGTTAGGTAACTAATTATTAACGACACAGTCCGTCGCAGCTCCAAAAGCGGCGGGCGAGGAAAAGGAGTAACCTAATGTCTGTAGCAGTAGACATGAAAGCTTTGTTTGAAGCTGGTGTCCATTTTGGGCACAAAACTAGCCGCTGGCACCCAAAGATGGCGCCGTATATTCATTCAAAACGCCAGGATAGTCATATCATTGATTTGGCAAAGACGGCTGAGGCGCTGGAGAAGGCACTGCCGGAGCTGACAAAAATCGCCGCTAGCGGTAAAAAGGTGCTATTCGTCGGTACGAAAAAGCAAGCCAAGGACGTGGTGCGCCAAGCGGCCGAGAGTGTCAATCAGCCGTACGTGGTTGAACGCTGGATTGGCGGTATGCTGACCAACGGCGCGACGATTGCTCAGCAGATCAAGAAGCTGAAGAACCTTGAGAAGCGTATGGCATCAGGTGACCTGGAAAAGCGCTACAACAAGCTGGAAGTGCAGCGTTTTCAGGAGGAAATTGATAACCTGAATTTCAAATACGGTGGCATCAAGAATTTGATGGGCAAGCCGGGCGCAGTGGTCGTGGTTGACGCGCTGACTGATGCGAACGCAGTGCGCGAGGCAGAGTCTCTGGGTGTACCAGTGTTTGCCGTGGTTGATACTAATGTCAATCCAACCGGTATCAATTATGTTATCCCGGGCAATGACGATGCAATTAAGAGTATCCAATTGCTATTAAGCTACTTTACTAAAGCAGTAGCCGAGGGAGCTGGCGCAGCAAAAAAGGAAGACAAGTCAGTAAAAAAGGGAGATAAATAGGATGAACGTTTCTGTTGACGATATTAAAAAACTGCGCGAATTAACTGGTGTGGGCTTGACTGACGCAAAGAAGGCGCTAGTCGAAACTGATGGCGATTTTGACAAGGCGCTGGAGGCGATGCGCAAGAAAGGCTTGACCAAGGCAGAGAAAAAGGGCGACCGCGAGGCGCGCGAAGGCTTGATTGAGGGCTATGTGCACTCGGGTCGAATCGGCGTGGTGGTTGAAGTGAACTGTGAGACCGACTTCGTGGCGCGGCTGGATGATTTTAAGACGTTGGCGCACGAAATTGCTATGCAAATTGCAGCCATGAGTCCGAAGTATGTTTCTGAGGCGGATATTCCGGCTGAGGAAATGGAGCGGGTTAGGACAGAGCTAATGGCCAGCGAGGCATTGGCAAGCAAGCCTGAAGAAATGCGCGAAAAAATCGTTGAAGGTCAATTGAAAAAGCACTTTGTCGAACAGGTATTGATGAGCCAGGCGTACATCTTGGACGATTCTAAGACAGTTGAGCAGCATGTTAAGGAAGCGATTGCTAAACTCGGCGAGAACATCGTGGTGCGTCAGTTCAGGCGAATCGAGCTGGGCGTGAGCGAGTGATACTGGCGCTAATCTTTGCTGGGATTTATACGGAGGGTTTAAGAACCCTCCGTGTTTATTTTATTTTCATTTGTTGGTAAGCGCACGAGACTTGACAAATTAGCAAATATGGAGTATAATCGACACTAGTTTACTATTATTAATTGTTTATAGACAGAAAGGATATAGTAAAAATATGAGTAAATCTGAAAAAGCACCAGGGGGGGTAACACCTGAACAATCTGGTAAAAAATTACCTGGTTTTGTAAAGAAAGCAGGCGCGCTAGTTCTGAGCTTACTGGCGGCTGGCGGTATCTGGCATGAAGCACATAAGCCCGCGATGAGTGATGAGCAGATGTCTAAAGCGACAGATGTAGTGCGCGAGGCTGTTTTGGATAGGGCTGAATATATAGTGGATAACGCTTCTCATCAGGAAGACGACAGTCGTAAGGGAGATTTTATTATGGCTAACGATGGAAACTCGCTCAGTTCACTTCATATTAGTGTAAATAGGGGTATTCCAGTCGGTGAAGAGACAATACCTGGCGTTGGTGAAGTCACTGACTATAGTGATGAAGGAACGAGTGTCAGGCTATGTATACTGGAAGATAAAAAGAGTGAAGGATATCCTACTGATTCATATGTATGTGCTACTTTTAGCTCGGAAAGCAGTTCGGCATCGGATGGTGTCAAAGGGGATAATGGTGAGGTTGACTATAGGAAAGCTATAGAATTTGTAAAATCTCCTGAGGTTTGGGCTAGTGAAATGTATTATACTGATGATTACGATAAAAACGGGCGCATTGAAGAGTTTAAGTGCGATCCAGGAAAAGAGTGCAGCGGCGATCCGAGTTCGACAATATATATAAGTCGGAACAACGGCGTGGGTAAAGGTTTGGATGTTTTTTATTCCGGCGAGGAAGCAGTCAACCAAGTACAGGAAGCGATTGACACGGTGAAAAGCAATTGGGGTGATGGCGAATCAAAAAAGTAAGTAATGATTAGGATAAAATACCTGCCTGATGGCAGGTATTTTGCTTAGGTTTTATGACTAATATAACCAATATGGTTAGTTGACAAAAAAGCAAATCTGTGCTAGTATACGAGAGTATAGAAATAAATAAAATAAAAAAGAAAAGACGGCAAAAATGACAGCAGAAACAATGGGAACGCGCGGTGGTCAAGGTTCTTCGCCTGAGGAAAACGCTTGGGTGGAAGGGAGTGACAACCCTTGGGCAAGCATGGGAGAATCGCCAGGCCCGTTTGATGATATTACTCCTAGTCCGCGGGAACCTGCTGAAAGACCAGATCCGTTTGGCCCAGATTTCTCCGAAAACTTTGCAGCTGAGCTATTAGAGAATAAACAGGGTGCGCATGAGGCTAGAGGAAGAGAAATAATCGGTAACTTGAAAGAAAAGGGCCAAGAGGCTCTTAGCGGTTTAAGGGAAAAAGCCAAGGGCGGTCTAAATAAACTGATGACCAGAACCATGAAAGGCGTATACGCTACTGTTGGTTGGGGTGCAGAAACTGTAGCTAAAGGACGCCAGTTCGCTGCTGATAAAGAGAAGCGGTCGGAAGAAAGAAAAGCTAAGCGGGCTATGGCTCGTAAGCAGCGAATTATGGATCGCGAGAAGCGGCGCGTAGAGATTGATGGGCGTAGATCTGATAGAAAGGCTGAGAGTGATAGCTTGGACCGCGGAGATGCTATTGGCAGACATCAAAGAAGAGATGTAAAACATGTGCGTAAGACAGAAACAGGTATATTGAGCGAGTCGCGCAAGGAGCTTGGCGATGTACAGAAGCTATATAAAGAAAAACAGAACACAGTGAGCGAGGCTAGGGCGGAAAAAGAGTCGGCCAACGCTGATCTTCAGCGGGCAAAAGACGAGTACCTTAAAGATATAAATCAGGAGTCTAGAAAAAGACTTGTTGAAGCTCAAGAAAGGAAGTCACTGGCTGATCAGAATTATGAGAACATTAAAGCTGATCTGAAAGACCTTAGAGAAAGAGGTACGACTATCATGAAGTTGCAAGCAGAACACGAGCTCGCGCTTTTAGAGAATAATCAGCGTCCCGAGGAGATAGCGAGACAGGCTAAGCTTCGTAAGGAGCGCCGAAAGGCTTTACGGCGCGAAGCAGCTGGTGATCTTGCTATTTCTGCCAGAGACAGAGTTGGACAATTTTTGGACGACGCCCCAGGTTATATGAGAAGTATTGGCAGAAAGTTAGTCCGTGCTGCTCGGTGAAATTGGATATATGAATATAGATAGCAAAATATAAAAATAGAAAGGCAATGATGTGAATAACGACAATATTACGATAAATGCGACGATCATTACAAAGAGCCAGCTGAATGCGATTGGGATTAAACTTCCTGACGATCAGATAGAGGCGTTAATCCAACATGTTGAGGATACGGTTAACGAGAGGATTGGCGAAGAAATTGTTGATTCGTTGGATGATGACCAGCTAAAGAATTTGGTGAGGCTGCAAGATAGCGGAGCTTCTGACAATGAAGTGACCCAATGGATTAAAGAACGCATACCAGATTACGATGAGATTATTGAAGACAATGTGCGAATTGTGTTGGGCGAGCTGGTCGAAAATTCAGATGCCATCACAGCTTCGGCTTCAAGCGCGAATTAACACGGTTATTTAGCTGTATTATAAGTTAGGGTGTGTTATTTCGTATAAATAATCAAGCAGCCGTCTGCCTGGCGGCGGGAGTCGGTGGTGGTGACGATGAATTGATGGTTTTGGATAGTCTCTTGGAGCAGTTTTTCGCGGGTGGCGTCGAGCTCTGAGAATACGTCGTCCAGTAAAATAAGCGGTTTGACGTTGTTTGTGCTGGTTTGCAAATCTAGTTCTAATAATTTGAAAGCTAGCATAATAGTGCGCATTTCGCCTCTGGAAGCGACTTTTACGGCGGGCTGGTTATGAAGGAATATAGTAAAATCTTCACGCTGCGGTCCGACAGAGGTGAAACCGGTTTTGGTTTCATATTCGCGCGATTTGGATAGGCGGTCAAGCAGGGATTGTTCGTAGGTTTGCAGAGGAGCGCTGGCTGAATATTCAATTGATAAAGCCGTCGGCTGTCCAGCTAGCGATTCGTATAGGTTCTTGATAGCTGATTCATGTTTGAGTAAAAAATTTGTACGCTGCCGGCAAACTAAGGCGGCGTATTGAACAAATTTTATGTCCCAAGCGAACAAGTTATTACGCCAAGATTGCGAATTTTCCTGAGGATGCTTTAATAGTTCGTTGCGCTGCAGCAGCGCCCGGCTGAAAGCTCTGAGAGCGGTATCGTATTTCGGGTCAAGGCGAGATAGTAACCCGTCTAAAAAGTCGCGGCGGCGCGATGGCGATGAGGAAATAAGCCGCAGTTCGCTGGGTTCAAACAGGACAACGGGCAAGCGGTTTTTACGGGATAAGACCTTTGATTTGTTATCGTTTAGGATAAATTCTTTACTGATTTTATCGTTCGACCTAGCTAATTTAAGGCGGCGCGACCCAAAGCTGCCCTCCAAATGAACAATTGTTTGTTCCATGTCGAATTTCATGCAGTCGCCCAAACTGCCGCGGAAGCTACTGCCGCGTAGCGCTGCGTAAATTGCCTCCAACAGGTTGGTTTTACCTGTGCCGTTTGGTCCAACGATAACCGTGCCGGAACTGTTAAAATCGACTTCATGTAAGTTGTACGAGCGAAAATTATAAAGCTTTAATTTGGTTATCACGGAGGTTATTATATCATGGCGTCAGGATTGAAGTTGATTGGATTTTTTGCGGGATTTTAACTGACATAGACTTTATATTACATAAGGCGGACAATTGCTGATAAAATTTGCTATAATATAAGGCAGGTAATTTGGAGGTAATGATGTTTGACACACAACCATATGAGGATAAAATGGCGCAGGCGTTTAGCCATTTTCAGGATGAGCTGAAAAAGGTGCGGACGGGCCGGGCGCATGCCGGGATGCTGGACGGCGTGATGGTGGAGGCGTACGGGGCGCGGATGCCGCTCAATCAAGTGGCAAATGTGACAGCACCGGAGGCGCAGATGCTAGTGGTGACGCCGTTTGATCCGAGTAATATTACGGCAATTTCGGCAGCAATTCGCGATAATCAGAGTTTGGGTTTTAATCCGTCCGATGATGGGCGGGTGGTGCGCGTGCCAGTGCCAGCGCTGACTGAGGAGCGCCGCAAGCAATTAGTCAAGCAAGTTAGCGAAAAGGTCGAAGAAGCGCGGATCGCTATGCGGACGATTCGCCAGGATGCATTGAAAGATGCCAAGCGCATGAAAGACGCTAAGGAGCTTGGCGAGGACGATCTCAAGCGGGTTGAGAAGGAGATTGATGCGCTGATGAGTGCGATGCAGACGCAAATTGACGAAGCGTTTAAGGCAAAAGAAAAGGACGTGTTGACGGTTTGATGAATCAGACGTTTGCCAAGCGCGTAAAAGAGTTAGGGCTGCCACTGGATCAGATTATTATCATTGGCAGCGGTATTTTGGATCAATTAGGAATCCGCCAGTCTGCTGATATTGACGTGGCGACTGGTCGAGCGGTATTAGAAGAAATTGCTCGTAGCGGTGGCTGGGCCGAAAAGCTTGATAAAAATCAACGCCAGTATTTAGTGAAGCGTGATGGATCGGTCGAGATCTGGGATGGTTGGGAGATTGATGGGCGAATTGTTGAATACGACGAGCTGCTGGACTACGCGGTGGAATATGACGGTGTGAAGTTTGTCAATCTAGATTTTCTGCGGCGCTGGAAAAACTGGCGCGGGCGCGAAAAGGATATGCAGGATGTGAGGTTGATTGATGAATGGAGGGTGAAACATGAGTGAAAAAACAGAATTGCCGAGGCACGTTGGCTTTATCGTTGACGGTAATCGCCGCTGGGCGAAGAAACACGGGCTGCCGGCTTATGAGGGGCATCTAGCGGGGTATAATTGCTTGAAGGACATCTTATTGGAGACTCTCCATAGCGGGGTAAAATATGCCAGCGCTTACGTGTTTAGTACGGAAAACTGGAAACGCTCCGAGGAGGAAGTCGGGCATCTGATGAAACTGTTTATAAAAATGCTAGAGTCTGATGTGCCGATTTTTTTGGATAATAATATTCGGTTGCGAGTAATTGGGTCGCGCAGCGGTCTGTCGGACATGCTTATTAAAGTCATAGAAAACGCCGAGGAGAAAACTAAACATTTGACTGGCGGCGAGCTGTTATTGTGCTTGAATTACGGCGGACATTTGGAAATTGCTGATGCGGTTAAAAAAGTTATTCGGTCGGGTGTCTCGGCGGAAGGTGTAACGCCAGAATTGATTGCTCAGAATTTATATGCGCCGGAAGTGCCGCCGTGCGATTTGATTGTGCGGACTAGCGGCGAGCAGCGTCTGAGTAATTTTATGCTATGGCGGGCGGCCTACAGCGAATTGATGTTTATCGATAAACATTGGCCGGATATGACAACTGATGATGTGGCAGTAATTTTGGATGAGTATGCGCGCCGGAATCGGCGGTTTGGAGGATGATGATGTTGATTTTGGGAATCATTCTAGGGTTATTTGTACTGGTTCTGCTGGTTGTTTTACACGAGCTGGGACATGCCATGGTCGCTAAGCGAAATGGCGTTGTTGTCGAAGAGTTTGGCATTGGCTTTCCGCCGCGAGCGAAGAAATGGCAGCCAAAAAAGAGTTTCCTTGGTAAAAACGTTATTTTTAGCCTGAACTGGCTGCCGCTGGGCGGATTTGTTAAGTTAAAGGGCGAGTATGATTCTGCTGAAGGCAAGGGAACGTATGGCGGCGCGGCATTTTGGGTAAAAACTAAGATTTTATTGGCTGGCGTGCTGATGAACTGGCTGACGGCAGCTGTGTTGTTTACGATTTTGGCGCTGGCGGGTCTGCCAAAAATTTTACCAAATCAAGTCCAATTGCCGTTTGACACGGCGGTTGAACGCTCACCGGTGACGGTGGCGCGGGTAACTCCAGGTTCGCCAGCAGAAAAGGCGGGATTGAAAACAGATGATCAAATTATAAAAATTGCTCAGAGCGACATTACGACGCCCGGCGTTTTATCGGCAGCCACGAAAGCTAATGCCGGTAAAAAGGTCGCGGTGATATATCGCCGGGATAATACAGAAAAGATGGTGGATATCCAGCTTAACGACGTTAAAAAGGCTAAATCTGGCGGTTATCTGGGCGTCGCGTCGCGGCAAACAGAAAAGCTTCATAGTACGTGGTCGGCGCCAGTTTTAGGCGTAGCGACGACGGCGCAATTGTCGTATGAAACATTGAGAGGCGTTGGTGATTTGCTGGTGAAATCTGTCGGCGGATTTATTGGACAATTTTTTGGCTCAGATGAATCGCGGCAGGCGGCGCGGGCAGATTTGGCAGCGGTTGGCGAAAATGTGGCTGGGCCGATTGGTATTTTAGGCGTGCTATTTCCGTCGGTTGTTAATTCTGGGTTGACGCAAATACTACTTTTAGCGGCGATTATCTCTTTGACACTGGCAGTGATGAACGTTTTGCCAATTCCAGCGCTGGATGGCGGACGTTGGTTTACGATGGTGGGATTCAGGTTGTTTAAGAAAAAATTAACCCGCGAACGCGAAGAAAATATCCAAGCGGCGGGCATGCTGGTTTTATTAGTATTAACAATTTTAGTGACGGTGAGCGATGTCAGGAAATTCTTCTAGGTTAGTTAAAAACAGGAAAAAAATTGTAGCGAAGGTTAATAAAGCGCTGGAGGGCAGGTATAAATGGTGGCTGCTGCTGGCATTGCCGGCGTGGGTGTATGCAGCGTTTATCGCGGTACAGTATGCGGTTGGTTTGCTGGCGGGACTTTTGAACTCTATTGGCGTTCCTCTGAGTTCGTTAAACGTAGTTATTTTTAATGCGGCGGCGTCGTTTATTATTTATATTCTGACGCTGCTGGTCGTAATATTAGTGCCGCTATATGTCATGAAACGTAAAACTACGCTGAGGCTGCTAGGGGTTGATGATTGGCCAACATTCCTGGAAATACTGATTTCGCCGTTGGCATATGTGGCTTATTTTCTGGTTACTAGCGTCTTGGTAGCGATAGCAGTTGCTTTGTTTTCGCTGGATATGACGCAAACGCAAACTCTGCCGTTTAATCAGATGATGCTGGGAACGCAGTGGCAGTTTTTACTAGCGTTTATAACGATGGTGGTTTTAGCGCCGATTGCCGAGGAATTACTATTTCGCGGCTATCTGTATGGTAAGTTGCGCAAATCGTTTTCTATCTGGCTGTCGGTTTTAGTGACGAGCGCGGCGTTTGGACTGGCGCACTTGTGGGCCGGAACTGATAAACCGCTACAGTGGTCGGTGGCAGTTGATACGTTTTCGCTCAGTCTGGTGATGTGCGCGGCGCGGGAATATACCGGAGCGGTTTGGGTGCCGATGATGGTGCATATAATAAAAAATGGCATAGCGTTCTATTTGTTGTTTATTAATCCTGATGTAATACGGCAAATAAATGCGCTATTACCGCTTATGTAAAGGAGGAAAATTATGCGGATGAGCCAACTTTTTACCAAGACAAACAAAACTGCGCCAGCGGAAGAAGTCTCTAAAAACGCGCAGCTGCTTATCCAGGCAGGGTTTATTTATAAAGAGATGGCGGGTGTATACGCATATTTGCCGCTGGGCAAGCGCGTGCTGGACAATATTGTGCAGATTATCCGCGAGGAAATGAATGCTATCGGCGGCAACGAGGTCAGTTTGACGGCGCTGCAATCGCGCGAGACGTGGCAAGCGTCTGGGCGCTGGGATGACGAGGTGATGGATGTATGGTTCAAGACTCGGCTTGCCAACGGTTCGGAGTTGGGCTTGGCGCCGACACATGAAGAGCCGATTACGAAGATGATGCGCGGATTTATCGCCAGCTATAAGGATTTGCCATGCTATCTGTATCAGTTTCAAATCAAGTTCCGCAATGAGCTGCGATCAAAATCGGGTTTGATGCGCGGGCGCGAGTTTTTAATGAAAGATTTGTACTCGTTTTCGCGGAATCGGGCAGAGCACGATGAATTTTATGAGATTATCTCTCAGGCTTACGGGCGAATTTACGAGCGGCTTGGAATTGGCGATATTACTTACAAGACATTTGCTTCCGGCGGTAGCTTCTCTAAATATAGCCACGAATTTCAGACGTTGTCGGATGTCGGCGAGGACACGATTTATGTGCATGAAGGTAAAAAAATTGCCATCAATCAGGAAGTGTACACCGACGAGGTACTGGCTGACTTGGGGATAGCGGCGGATGAGCTGGTGGAGAAAAAAGCGGTAGAGGTCGGCAATATTTTTACGCTTGGCACTAAGTTTTCTGAAGCGCTTGATTTGGTATATACCGATGAACAAGGACATGTTCAGAAAGTATTTATGGGTAGTTACGGTATTGGTCCGAGCCGGGTAATGGGGTTGATTGCAGAACACTTTGCTGATGATAAAGGACTGGTCTGGTCAGAAAACATTGCACCGTTTAAGGTTCATGTGGTGTCAATCGGCGAAAAGGGCCGGGAATTGACGGATAAACTGTACGCTGAGCTGGCTGACAAGGGCGTGGAAGTGCTGCTAGATGATCGGGACGAGCGGCCGGGCGTGAAATTTGCTGACGCCGAGCTAATGGGGCTGCCGTGGCGGATTACGATTAGCGATCGGGCAATTGATGGCGGCGGACTGTTTGAACTAACCGAGCGGACGACTGGCGAGACGAAGAAATTGGATTACCAGCAGCTGGTCGAGTTTTGTTTGGAGAAGTAAGAGCATTGACAGCCTAGGCGGTGATTGGTATACTCGTAGGGATTGAAAAGGTAAATGAACACTATATATAGTGTTTTTCATTGACTATGTACGCTATATATGAAAGTTAAGGGGAATCTAATGAAAAAAACGTACCAGATTACAGAAAAAGGCAAGGGTGATTTAGAGGTAGAATTGGCGGATCTAAAAAGCCGGCGCGGCGAGATTGCCGAGAAAATTGCAGTTGCGCGTGATTTTGGCGACTTGAGGGAGAATGCGGAATATGATGCTGCTCGTAAAGAGCAGGGCCTGGTCGAGACTAGGATTGCTGAAATTGAAGAAATTTTGCAGAACGCCGAGATAATTCAGTCGAGTGATGGCTCGGCGGTAGTTTTAGGGAGTACGGTAGAGTTGCAGTCGGCTGATAAGACGGTTACTTACACAGTGGTCGGGCCGGTGGAAGCTGATCCTTTGGCGGGTAAGATTTCTAATGAATCGCCAATCGGCAAGGAGTTGATGGGCAAGAAAGTTGGCGACGAGGTGAAGATTAAGACGCCGAAGGCAGAGATGGTTTATATTGTTAAGTCGATATCATAAAGACAGCTTTTAGTTTTCATCGGTTCATGCCTCAAGTGAGTGTGGTATAATTATCTCTGTTATGGCGACATTACAAGATTATCGAAATGAACGTTTGCGAAAACTAGAAACCCTGCGTGAATTGGGTGTTGATCCGTATCCGGCGCGGTCGGAGCGGACACATGGTTGCGGCGAGGTTTTAGCGCATTATGATGAGCTGGCGGGTCAGGAAGTGGTTGTGGCGGGTCGCATCACTTCAATCCGCAGTTTCGGTAAGCTGGCGTTCATCAAGCTGCGCGATCAGTCTGGTGAAGTGCAACTATATTTGCAGCGCGATGATGTGGCGGATTTGGACGCTAGCCGCGGTGTGCTGGGTATGAAACAGCTGAAGCTTTTGGATACGGGCGATTTTATCGAGGCGCGCGGAGTGATGACGACGACGCAGACTGGCGAAAAGTCGGTTGGCGTGCATGAGCTAAGGCTGCTAACTAAGTCGCTCAGGCCGATGCCCGAAAAACTAGAGAACAAAGAAGAACGTTTCCGCCGCCGTTATGTTGACATGAACGTCAATCCAGAGGTGCGCGAACGGTTTGTTCGCCGCAGCAAGTTCTGGCAGGCGACGCGCGATTATCTAAACCAGCACGGCTTTACTGAGGTGAATGTGCCGGTATTGGAACACACCACTGGCGGTGCTGATGCTAACCCATTTGTGACGCATATGGACGCGCTGGACGACCAGCAGTTTTACCTACGCATTTCTCACGAGCTGCCGTTGAAGCGATTGGTTGGCGCTGGGTTTGAGAAAGTTTATGATCTTGGGCCGCGTTTTCGCAATGAGAATTATTCCGATGAGCATTTGCCAGAGCATATCGCTATGGAGTGGTACGCCGCGTATTGGGATTGGAAGCGGGGCATGCGCTTTATGGAGGTGATGTATAAATATGTATTGCAGGAAACGTTTGGCACGCTGCGGTTCCAGCTGGGCCGGTTTACGGTGGATATGAGCGGCAAGTGGGAAGTCTGGGATTATGCCGAGGTGATCGGCAAGCACTATGGAATTGATGTGTATAATACAACGATTGACGAGGTAGCTGCCAAGTTGAAAGCACATGGCTTGGAAGTCGAAAAGACTGATTCCATTCCGCGCAGCATTGATAAATTATGGAAGAATATTCGTAAAGATGTGGCGGGGCCAGTATGGCTGGTGAATACGCCGAAGTTCATCAGTCCGCTATCTAAGACCAACCCTGAAAATCCGCAGACGGTGGAGCGTTTCCAGCCGATTATTGCCGGGTCAGAGCTGGGCAATGGTTTTTCCGAGCTGAATGACCCGATTGATCAGCTGAATCGTTTTGTCGAGCAGCAGCAGATGCGCGATGCAGGCGATGACGAGGCGATGATGCTGGATATCGACTTTGTGGAGATGTTGGAGTACGGTATGCCGCCAGCTTGCGGTTGGGGTTATTCTGAGCGGGTATTTTGGATTTTTGAAGGCGTAACTGCCCGCGAGGGCGTGCCGTTCCCGCAGCTAAGAAGTGAAATCGACGAGACGACACGGGCGATCTATCCAGAGGTGAAGTTGTCGTAATATTGCGATGAGATTGCAGTGCGAACTTGCTAGTTAATCCTCTTTTGAAATGTGTCCGATATTGAGGACTTTGTTGGCTAGCATTCTTTCGGTAACTTTTCTGGCAGCTTTGTCTGCTTCCGTATAGGCTTTTCCGCTCCGTCTCTTATTCAGGAGGAACAAAGCTGTTGCTTCTGGGTTGAGAGTTCTTTTGCTGTAATTTGGGTTTGAATCTTGCTCTGACGATAGAATGTACTCTGGTCTATACGAAAAGGTTCTGTAGGGAACTAAATCTATGCCTGGCGGCAGTGATGACATTTCTTGGTATGTACGGCGTGCCGAAACTTCTATGCCAACTTGATTTCGCTTGTCATCGTCAAGCCACTGGACGTCACATCCTGCATAACCAGCTCGCATAAGTAGACGGCTGCTTTCATCGATAGGATCGTTCGTGTCAAGTCCGCCAGAGTTTATAAAATTAGACAAAGAGAAGCTAAAACCACATTCGTCCGGGTATGCTCGATCAAGAATTTTGAAGCCTTTTTCCAGGGCAACTCGCTTATGCTCGCGCTGAGCCATTTCGTCAATAAATAATAACTTGCTATTGACATCCCACTCTTCGGGCCGTTTTCCTTCCAGCCATTCAAGAGAATAATTAATGTCCGGATGATAGAACTTGTACGGGTCTTTTTTAGTGTGTCTTTGTATTGCAGCCAGGGTGTTTGGTCTTATTCTGGTGGTGTCGGCGTCAAGCCAAACTATTGGATGGGTCTCATCAATCTCGCCGTCAATAAGGCGACCAGTAATTGCTTCCATGTAATTATTGCGAATTTGGCTCATTGAAAATTGTTCATCTGGGACAATCTTATCCATGGCAGTGCTGATAGTTACAGCATCTGATTCTTGCTCAAGGCGCTGCAGTTGTTGGCGTAAC
Organism: uncultured Candidatus Saccharibacteria bacterium; assembly: GCA_963515045.1. Lineage (GTDB taxonomy): Bacteria > Patescibacteriota > Saccharimonadia > Saccharimonadales > Saccharimonadaceae > Nanosynbacter. The sequence continues at coordinate 44,556 of CAUPWH010000004.1, forward strand.
TCTTTGTACGATGTAATAACTTCTTGCTCAACAGACGAAAACTCCTCGTGGTCTTTATATTTAGCATTTGCCCAAATCAAGACATTGACGCCGTTTTCAACGCCGTTGCTTGCGCTGATAATCTGCTGCATAAGCCGTTCAATAGTTTCTGGAGTTTCGTAGCGGATAGCTAAGGGGATACAGACGGTCATGCCAGTATTGGCGGGTTTTTGGCTAACTGATTCAACGTTCTAATATACTGCTTTGAACGAGTTTTCTGGTTAGGTCTACCTGTTTCTCTGGCTCATGGCTATCAATAAATTCTCGCCACTCAGGCGGACAAGGCACGTCTCCTAGCCGTATATCATTGGCGCGCGTTTCTATGTAAGGTCTAGCGGGGTTATCTGTTAAATCGCTCTCTATGTCGCTGGTTTGCTCAGGGTTATGATGAGCGAATTGATTGGGGTTTTCGGGAGATATCACCTTTTAATTATAACACATAATATTATAAAATGCAAATAAAAATATATATTCAGAGCCGTTCGCTGATTATTTTAGGGTGTTTGCTGCTATAATTAGAATATGAAGCGATTTATATTGGGGATACTAATCGCTGGATCTTTGTTAGTTGGATCTGGCCAAGCAGCGCTTGCGGCGCAGACGGACAATTTTACGATTACTAAATTTGACGCGGAATATTCACTGGGCCGCGACGGCGAGAATCGTTCAACTTTGGCGGCGACGTGGCGAATTACTGCTAATTTTCCGCCGAATCAAAATCACGGTATCGCGCCGATATTTGTGAAAAATTATGATGGGCATCCAACGAGTTTTTCTATAAAGTCGGTGACTGATGAGCGGGGTGCGTCGCTGAAGCATTCTTGGAATGGCAATGAACTGCGGATTGGTGATAAGGACACCTACGTCAGGGGCGAAAAAACCTATATCATCAAATTTACCCAACGCGACGTGACTAAGCATTATAAAGATACGGGCCGCGATGAGTTTTACTGGGATGTCATCGGTAATGAGTGGCGCGTACCAATGGAAAATGTGCGAGTCTCAATGAAAATTGACCGGTCGCTTCAGGCGGCGCGGCGCGGCGAACTATTCTGCTATGTCGGCAGGTACGGCTCAACTAAACGGTGTAATGTCAGCGGTGATAATGGTGAGACTGTTACGAATGTGAGCCGGCTGAATCGCCGGGAGGGTGTAACGATGGCAATTGGTTTTAATAGCGGTACGTTTTCTGAATATCAGGAGTCGTTGGTTGAGAGGCTGATAAAAATTTGGATTGTTTGGTAGGAAAAATGAACTAAAGCCAATTCCGCCAGAATATCTACCGCCTAATCAAGCGAGCGTGCTGGCTTCAGCGTATATCCTGAAGAAATATGACGCCTTGATGGTAAAGGGCTCGGCGAAGGTAGCTCAGATGTTGGATTTGGCGGTGCGGCATTACATTAAATTATACGAAGTTAAGAAAGCGTCGTTTTTGCGGTCAGCGCAGTACGAAATTGAAATTGTAAAAGATTTGAAAGAGCTGAGGCCTGAAGAATCTGAGGTTGTCCGAGATATGTTTGGCTCGTCGATGCCAAGTCCAGGCCAGCGGCTAAATCTGAAAAAACTGCAGAATAGTGTGTCATATGCGGCGCGGACACGCGATGATGATAAAAATTTGAAGAATTTGGTCCGTGGTAAATACGGTTTGTGCGAGCAAAAATCAGTGAATAAACGAATAGTACAGAAGTGGGCGATGGGAGTTGGTGTTATTGGCGTGTTGCTGCTGTCGCCGCTTTTACTGGCAGTGGCGGCAATATTATTCGCGTTGTCATTTGGATGGTCGCTGACTGATGAGGGTTTGGCGCTCAGACGGTATTTGTCAGGGTTAAAGATGTATATTGGTGCGGCTGAGGTCGAGCGTTTACAAATGCTGCAGAGCCCTGAGGGTGCAGAAAAAGTAAAGGTTAACGCGGCTGATGAGAAACAATTGGTGAAATTGTATGAGAGAGTATTGCCATATGCCGTGTTGTTTGGCCAGGAAAAAGAGTGGAGTGCGCAGCTGGGTAAGTACTATGAGCAGGTTGGTGAGCAGCCGGATTGGTATAGCGGCCAGGGCGCGTTTAATGCGGCGGCATTTGCGGCTGGGATGAACAGCTTGTCAAGCGTGGCTAGTAGCGCCAGTGATTATTCGTCAACCTCTGGCGGCTCAACTGGCGGCGGCTTCGTTGGCGGAGGCGGAGGCGGTGGCGGAGGCGGCGGCTGGTAACCGTGTCTGAAGCTTTATTATGGGTGATGGCGGCATTGTTGTTGGTGCTGTCGGGGTCGTTTTCAGGTCTTAATATTGGGTTGATGATGGCGCGGCCGGATGATCTGCGGCGTAAGGCCAGGCAGGGCGATGTGATCGCTGCGCGGGTGTATCGATACCGCAAGGACGGCTACTATCTGATCTTTTGTATTTTACTGGGCAACGTCGGCGTCAATACGGCGATGTCAATTCTACTGGGTAATATGACGAACGGCGTGATTGGCGGGTTGATTGCCACGTTGCTGATCACCATGTTTGGCGAGATTTTGCCGCAAGCGATTTTTACTCAGCGCGGCTATCGTTTTGTGCGGCATTTCTTTTGGCTGCTGGATGTGATTTATGTGTTATTTTGGCCGCTGGCTCGGCCGATGTCGAGGCTACTGAACCGCTGGCTAGGTAAGCCCGGTTGATTACGATGAAAGCCGGATTGCTTCGGGCGCGCTGCAGTTTAGTAAAAAGACGGCTGGTGATTTGGTAACGCCGATGGATGAGGTATTTACCGTGGAGTTGGATGATGAGTTGGACGCGACGCTACTGGCGCAAATCAAACACGCTGGACATTCGCGGATTCCGGTGCGGGCTGATGGGCGGCTGGTAGGGATTTTATACGTCAAAGATGTGGCGGGGCGCGAGCTGCCGCTGCCGATCAGTCAGTTGTACCGCGATAAGATTCACGACATTGACGCGCGGTCGCGGCTGGACACGGTGCTCAGCCGATTTATCCAAACCCGCAATCACTTGTTTGTGGTGATGGATGATGAAAATGAGCTAGGGATTATCACGTTGGAGGACGTGATTGAGGAGATTTTGGACCAGGAAATTGAGGATGAATACGACGAGGAATAGGGTAGGTAATCTCTCGGCTTGCTGTAAAATAAAAATAAAAATCGAAGAATTCTAAGGGGTAGGTTGCTATTCAGGTTGTAAAATAATCAAAATAGCTTGACATTTAACAGTACCTTGTATAACATAGTACTATGTACAATAAAACTATAAGGAGTAAGGCATGAGAAGAATCGATATTATCAAGCGGGCGGGACGGAATCTTCGCCAGTCAAAGGGTCGGACAATTTTGACGTCGCTGGCGATTTCTGTCGGGGCGTTTACAATTGGTCTGGCGCTGATGGCTGGCGAGGGTGGTCGGCTGTATACCAATAGTATAGTTGATGCAGCTGGCGATAAAAAAGTTATTATGGTCAATAAAAAGGCTGAATCTAGCAAGAAGGATGAACTGCCGGAATACGGCGCATCAAAAGAGTCAGAAGAAGGCCAAGCGAAAAAAGAGGAGGCGGTATGGCGCAGCAAATATTCAATGAGCGACGCCGACCTTGCTAAACTGCGAAAAATTTCGCATATACAAACGGTTACTCCGGCGTATTCAACTGACGGCGTGGCGTATGCTCAGAGTTCGGGCAATGGTAAGAAATTTACCTTGGAAATAGCAGTAAAAGCTGATAAAACTCGGGCGGAATTGGCGGCTGGTAAGCTGGATAATTTTATGCCAAAGCCAGGCGAGATTATTATTCCGAATGCTTACGTACAACAGTTGGGCTTCAAAGATGCGCAGTCGGCGATTGGCCAGACGATTACGTTGGGACTGCGCAGTGCGGCGCAAGGCGGCGATATTACCAAACAAATACCGCTGAAAATCGCGGCGGTTGATAAGGAGTCGGATACGATTTTATATTATCAGCCAATGCTGAGGATTTCGACGGCTGATGCTAAGACTATCTATGAATTCAGCCACGACAAGAGCCAGCCAAACCAGTATTCAACGACGATTGTGACGGTTGATGATGAGAAAAATATTGATATCGTGAAAGACGAAATTAATAAAGATTACAGCGCATATTCAATTCAGGATATTCGTGAAACGTTGCTAAAGCTAGTTAATGCAGCGCAGATGTTGTTGGCAGGATTCGGCGGCTTGGCGCTGCTGGCCAGTGTATTTGGGATTATTAACACTATGTACATTTCGGTACTGGAGAGAACCAGTCAAATTGGTTTGATGAAGGCGCTGGGGATGAGAGGTCGTGATATCGGCAAGTTGTTCCGCTATGAAGCAGCATGGGTTGGTTTGCTGGGCGGTTTGATTGGCATCGGGCTGGCGAGCTTAGTGACGCTGCTGAACCCAGTTATTGCCAAGGTTCTGAAGTTGAGTGCAGGAACGAATTTGCTGGTTATAGATCCATTACAAATTGGATTATTGGTGGTCGGACTGGTGGTGATGGCAATAATTTCTGGCTGGTTACCAAGCCGCAAAGCAACAAAATTAGACCCAATTGAGGCATTAAGGACGGAATAGGAGAAATATCATGATTGAACTAAAAAATGTGACGAAAATTTACGGCAAAAAGAAAAACCAATTTACGGCACTGAAAAATGTCAGCTTGACCATTCCGACGGGCGCGAGCGTGGCGATCCTTGGCAAATCTGGTTCTGGAAAATCGACGCTGATGCACGCGATTTCCGGGCTGGACAGGCCACAGCATGGTCAGGTGATTATTGACGGGCAAGATATCTTACAGCTGAAGCCAAAGTATGTCGATGAGTTTCGCGCCAAGAAAATCGGCTTTATTTTCCAGAGTTTCTTCGTCCAGGGCAATGAGAGTGTGATTGATAACGTTAGTTTGCCGCTGGAAATTGCGCGGGTGCTGCGGAAAAAACGAGCACATAAAATTAATGCGGCGCTCAAAGCGGTGGACTTGTATGACAAACGCAAGAACCGTGCTAAGGATTTGTCGGGCGGGCAGAAACAGCGTTTGGCGATTGCTCGGGCGATTGTCGGTGATCCGCAAATTATCTTCGCTGATGAGCCAACGGGTAACCTAGACAGCGAAACTGGTGCTAAAGTGGAAGAATTGTTGTTTGATTATAACAAGCAAAAGGGTGTAACATTGATTGTGGTGACCCATGATGCTGATTTGGCGAAAAAGTGCGATCATCAAATCATCATTAAAGACGGTCGGATTGAAAAATCAACGGTGCCAGGAGGGATAAAACATGGACGTTAGTGCTTACGCCGAAAGCTTAGCGATTCAGCTGCGTAAAGGTTTTTTGGTCTACTGTGTGCTGCTGGTTTGTGCCAAACAACCGCAATATACCGGCGACATTGTGAAGCAATTGAGCGAGTCGGAGCTGATGGTGGTTGAAGGAACGATTTACCCGCTACTCAGCCGCTTGCAAAAATACGGCTATTTGCAGCACGAATGGCAGGAAAGCGAGCAAGGTCCGCCGCGCAAATATTATTCGCTAACTGACAATGGCAAGCAATTGGTGGATGAATTGAAAGATCGGATAAAACTGTTAAATAATTCGCTGAAAAATCTCGAGAAAGGAGCAAAGCGATGAAAGAAATAACCAGAATCCATTTGGCAAAAACGCCGTTTAGCGTGGAAGTTGATGCTAAAAAATCATTGGAAAAATACCTGAATTTAATCCAGAAAAATATGCATGCCGAGCCGGAAGCCATGCAAGAAATTGAAGCGCGAATGGTGGAGCTTTTGGCGGAGCGCGGCGTGGCAAAGGACGGCGTGATTGGCAACGATGATGTTCTGTCAATTCAGAAACAGATGGGCGAGCCGCGCGATTTTTCGGACGGTAGCGACAATGCGGAGATTGATGTTGACGTAGATGACGAGGTATTGGGCAATTCGTCTAAGCAGCTAATGCGCGATACTGAACATGGTTTGATCGGCGGCGTGTGTGCTGGCGTAGCAGCTTATTTTGGCGTCAATCCGTTGTGGATACGCTTGATTGCTATCTTTTCGCCGTTTATAACGTTTGGCACGGCGGTACTGATTTACATCGTGATGTGGTTGTCGATTCCTGAAGCGCGGACGGCTTCGGACAAGCTGCGGATGCGCGGCGAGCCGGTAACACTGGACGCGCTCAAACGCTTGTCAGTTGACGATAGCACTGAAAAGCAGGCAGTAAGCACCGCTGCCAAGATTTTCCGCTTTTTGCTGGGAATTATACTGGCGCTGATAGCGTTTGGACTGCTGGTGGCGCTGCTGGTCGGCGGCGTGTTTGGCTTTGGCGCAGTGGCAGCATTGAACGGATTTACCGCGCAAAGCTGGGCATGGGGATTGCTATGCTGCTTGGTTTTGGGCGGCGCAGTTTTGTTCACCTTGACGTTGCTGGCTACCTGGAGCGTCTTCACTTGGAAGCTGAAACGTCCGGTGATTATGGCAATGCTGGGTCTATTGATGGCTGGCGCGGTTTGTTTGTCGGGTGTGGCAATTTTCAGCGCTAATACTTATTCGAATCTAACTTACGATTACGAGAAAACTCTAAAAGTTAAAACTGTTGACGCCTCGGAGGTTGCTGCCGGCGCTAAAAGTATAGTAGTTGATGGTAACGGTGAATATGTTGCGATGGAATACGGCGGCTATGCCGAAAAGACTCGGTTGGAAGTGAAATATCACGACACGCAATATTCCAAAGTACCGGAAGTAAAATTGCGCCGCGACGGCGACAAACTCGTGGTTAATGTGAAAAGCCAGATAGACGAGACGTGCAGTCATCGCGGTTTCACGGAGTCTATGCGCTGCCGCTACATGTACGGCCCGGTTTCCGTCAGGGTTTACGGCCCGGTGGATTTGCTGGCGTCTGGCCGCGGTCGCGACGGCATGCTTGATTAGCGCTTATCAATTTGAGGTGCTATACTTGTAGGATGAAAGGTAATTTTTAAGCGTGGCTTGGTGGCAGGCGATTGTCCTTGGTATTGTTGAAGGAATTACGGAGTTTTTGCCGGTTTCTTCGACTGGACATTTGACGATTGTCGAGAAATTGATGGGGATGAAAATCGACGATCCGAGCGTGGTGGCGTTTACGGCGGTGATCCAAATTGGGGCAATTCTGGCGGCGGTAATTTATTTCTGGAGCGATATTTGGCGGATTCTGCAAGCTTGGTGGCGCGGGCTATGGTGGAAGCGGGCGCGCCGGAAGTTTGATTATAAATACGGCTGGGCGATTATTATCGGCTCAATTCCTATCGCTGTCGTCGGTTTATTGTTTAAGCACGAAGTTGAGACGGTGCTTCGGAGTTTGTGGTTTGTGGCAATCGGGCTGATTGGCTGGAGCGCAGTGATGTGGCTGGCGGATAATCGGGCGGCAAAAAATAAGCGCAATGAAGTCGAGACGAACTGGAAGGATACTTTGGCGATTGGTATGGGACAGTGTCTGTCGTTAATTCCTGGAGTCAGCCGTTCTGGCGCGACAATTTCTGTTGGTTTGTTCCGCGGATTTGATCGCGTGTCGGTCACGAAACTGAGCTTTTTCTTAGGAATTCCGGCTTTGGTGGCGGCGGGATTATTGGAGGTCGTCACCAAGTATAAGCATATTTCTGGCGGCGTCGGCTGGACATCAACTATTATTGCCACGGTAGTTTCTTTCGGCGTGGGATATGTGGCAGTGTCCTGGCTGCTGAAATTTATCCAAAGTAATAATTTTCGTTCGTTCATAATTTATCGATTTGTGCTGGGGTTGGTGATAATAGGGCTGCTTGGCGCAGGTATAATCTCTCACGTTTAAGCAGAAGTTGTTATATAATTAAGACATGTTAGATATCAAATTTATTCGAGAAAACGCTGATTTGGTACAAAAGTCGGCAAATGACAAGGGGTATGCGGTCGATATTGCAACAATGTTGCAATTAGATGACGAGCGCCGCGACCTGCAAAAGCAAGTTGAAGCACTGCGTGAACAGCGGAATGCAATTTCAGCGAAGATGAAAGGCGGTCGCCCGGATCAGGAGCTAATCAACCAGGGAAAACAGCTGAAAATTGAGTTGGCAGAACGTGAAGGTTACTTAAAGTCCACTGAGGAAAAAGTAGCGGCAATCCTGAAAAACGTGCCAAACATCACCTTTGATGACGTGCCGCTTGGCGGCGAGGAAGACTCGGTTGAGGTAAAGGTGTACGGTGAGCGTAAAACGGGTGCCAAGGATCATTTGGACTATGCTGTCAGTCGCGGCTGGGTGGATTTTGAGCGCGGTGCGAAAGTAGCTGGCGCTAAGTTTTATTACCTTAAGGGCGACTTGGCGCTGCTGGAAAATGCTGTCACGCAATTTGCGCTGGATTATGTTATGAAACAAGGCTTTACGTTCATGACTGTGCCGCACATGGTGAATATGCGCACGGCTGAGGGCGCTGGCTTTACGCCGAAGGGCGAGGGTAGTAATGAATATGTCGTTGAAGGCGAGGATTTGACGCTGATTGGGACGGCGGAGATGCCATTAACTGGCTATCACGCTGATGAAATTTTGGACGAGAAAGATTTGCCGCTGCTGTATACGGGATACAGTCCGTGCTACCGCAAAGAGGCGGGAACGTACGGCAAGCATACCCGCGGACTATTCCGAGTGCACCAATTTAACAAATTGGAAATGTATGCGTTTTGTTTGCCAGAGCAGTCCAAGGAGATTCATGAAAAAATCCTCAGCGTCGAGGAAGCGTTGTGGCAGCAAATTGGTATTTCGTATCATGTGGTGAATATCGCGGCGGGTGATTTGGGCGCGCCAGCTGCCAAAAAGTATGACATTGAATATTGGTCGCCGGTTGATCAGACCTACCGCGAGCTGACAAGCTGCTCGAATTGTACGGATTATCAAGCGCGCGGCTTGAACATTCGCGTGCGACGGGCGAACGGCAACATCGAGTCGGTTCACACTCTGAACGGTACGGCGGTATCACTGGCGCGGTCATTGGTGGTGATTTTAGAGAATTTCCAGAACGAGGACGGCAGTTTGACAGTGCCGGAAGTACTTCGTCCGTACATGAATGGCCGTGAGGTGATATAATAGGACGTAGGAGGGGGTATATGGCGTTGACTAATGACGACAAGCAATGGATCAAGGGCGCAATCACTGATGGTGTAGTTGAGGCATTGGAGGCCGTTGTCTTGCCGCGGCTTGACGAGCATGACAGGCGGTTTGACAGGATTGAAGCAAGGCTGGATTCTCTCGAAGCGGATGTGCGTGTTTTGAAACAAGATGTTAGCGCCTTGAAGCAGGATATGCACGGCGTAAAAGACCGTCTTGATACGCTTGAGTGGCAGGTTGAAGCGCTGACAAATGATATTAAGGAAATATACGCCGTAATTTACAAAAAACCAAACCGTACCTTGGTGAGTAAGAATTTTGAAAAGCTAAGCACTGAGGATAAAATAACTATAATGCATGAAGAATTGCTAAAGATAGCAAAACATGAGAATGTTACACTTGCGTAGTAAAAGGAGGAAAGATGATAAAAAATATTACTATCACCGGTGTCAAGTACGAACTGAACGACACAACGAAGAAATACGTTGAACGCAAAATTGGCGCGCTGGGCAAATATTTGCCGCGGCATGCCCGCAAGAGCGCGACCGCTGACGTGAAGATTAAGCAGATTGATAACCCTGGCGGCAACAAGTACGAGGTTGAAGTGATCATTAACGTGCCAGATAAGAAAATTACTGCCAAAGATTCGACAATGAATGTTTTAGCGGCAGTGGATATCGTTGAGGCGAAGTTAAATGGGCAGGTGCGAAAGTATAAGGATGACGTTTTGACGCATGTCGGCAGCAGCCGCGGAGTTTTGGCTAAGTTGAAGCGAGGATTGAGCCGGAAATAATTTATACCTGAAGTTGGCATGAAGCGCTCACTTTCTGGGCGCTTTTTCTTTTCAAATTGTTGAAGCGAGGATTCCAGTGTGAGAAATAAATTTATCCTATTGGGGAAAGTATGCGAGTATTGATGTCCCTCAAAGTGATTGATCTTTGCGTAACGTGTATACAACCAGAGTCTATTTTTGAGGAAACAGACAAGCTCTTAGTGATATCTGGATTGGGCTGCCGGCATAATATCCAGCAAAGAGGACTGTCTGTTGGTTCGCTGCCAGCTAATATATTAGTAAACTTATCGGTTAAAGCCTCAGCTATAGTTTGATGTTGTATCGGAGGAGTTTGTTCCTGGCTCTCTTGGTAGGACATAGGGGGGTGATCTGATTCATTCCTGCCAGAAATAAGACGAAGTGTCCAATTTATATTCAAACTGTCCTCGTCTTGGTAAGTTGGTAAAATGTCTAATCCTGGAGTTGTAGTTGAAGTTGGCGGTTGGTCTGAGCTATGCCAAACATCATCAGTGACGACTCCGATTTTGTATCCAAAATATAGTCCATGCATATTCTTACAAATTTTTAGTGGATTGTTTGGTATAGTTGTGTCTGCAGTCATTTTTCTGGCGATAGTTAGCCAGTTTTCTTTACCAAGACCGTGGGGTGCCAGAATAACGTGCGGTGTAGTGTCTTCCTGCTGTTTCATGCTTTCAAATTGTTCGGCTAGATATTGAAAGTTAACTCCGGCGGATATCATTTGCTCCGATGTTGGTGCCGAAAGATCAAGGTAGCCAACCAAACGCTTAGATAACTCAAAAGCCTTCATGAAAGCCTGTCTTGTTTCTGGATTTGCTATACACTCTAATCCGAAACCAGTTTCATCTTTTTTCTTAGCTTCTTCAACGGCAGTATTGAGCGTATCTAAGAATGAAGCAGCTCCAAGCGACCGACTAGTGGAAAGCTGCGCCTCTTTCTTCTTTTCTTGAGCTCGACGCCAGGCATTCTCCGCTTTGGCTAGAGTTTCTGGTGGGAGTAGATCGAAATTAGTCATATGTAGTCTCTTTCTTTATGCTTGAATAGTTGTTTCTATAAACGATTGTAGTATATTTGGCAAATCTTTAGGGTCGTCGATAAATTTGGCATTTGGGGCATATAACTGTTCGGCTGCGATTGAGCCGATTGATACGCCGTATACTACAGTATTTTGGTCGCGGCGCAACTGGTTGATGGCTGCATATGCGGCGTTACGGTCGCTGCTCTCGCCGTCGGTCACGACAATGACGATTCGCTGGCGATCGTGGTCGCGGCGTAGTCCAGCAATTTCCTGGAGAGCTAAATAATCCGCGGTGTCACCCGCATCAGCTGCAGTTATGGCTGCGTAGGTATCAAGCCGCTGTTTATCGTTCAGGCTACTGCTCAGAGGTTTATGGCAGACTGAACTACTGCCAAACGTATACAACGCGGTGCGAACTGACAAGTCGGATAGATCGATATTTTGCTCTTTTTCCATCTTTCGGATATCGCGTTCCATGCTGGCAAGCCCCTCCAATATGATGACGGCGCAGCTGGCGGCGGATTGCGCTGACTTACCAGCCATTGAGCCAGAACAGTCAAACACAAAGAAATAGTCAGTCTTGCAACTCAGTTCTGCTTGTCCGCGTATGGTCTCATATCGCTGGAACGCTTCTGGCGCGACGCCGCTTTTAATGTCGGCGACGGTTTGTGCTAGACGGTTGGGGTCGAGGACGTCGCCATCCTGGTGAGCGCGGCGGCTGAGACCGCGGCGAGTAGCGGCGGCTTCGCTCAAGACTGACCGAAAAACTTCGCGCATCTGGTCAATTTGTTTACGAAAACGCCAAATCTCGCTGTTGTACTTTTCCTTTTCGCGCAGAGAATGCCCGGTCTGTTCGCGGTAGCGGCGATTGGCTTCTCTTTGGCGGTTATGTTCTCGCTGTTCGGGCGTTACACTCTCGCGGCGTTTGTCTTGATTAGCTTTTTTTATGGTTTTATGGATTTTTTCATGCTCTTCGGGACTGAGCGGATCGGGATGTCTGTTGTCGAAATAATCAGTGTAGGCGTCAGAAAATGGATTATTGTCTTGTTCGCCGGTATCGTTTTGCGGCGAGTCAGAATCTTGTTGATTATCTTTCGCTTCTTGTTTATCAAGCTCTATGAGCTTTTCGTACCTTGGCCAAATCTGCGTCATCCAATACTCGAAGCGGTCGTTGCCAGACATTTTTTTACCATCAGAGCCCTTGGCGTTAGGATTGGTCAGGAACGAGACAAGGTCAACCTGCCCATCCTGGAAATTGCGCAGCTGGTTTATTGCTTCATCAACTTCTTGGCGAACGGGCGTTTCGCTACCCGGTATCATCTCTTGGCGGATGATTTTATAGAGGAATTGCAGATGCATTGGCTCTTTGGTATAGTCAACTGGCTCGCTGTCACGCTCTGTCGGAAACAGGCGATTGTTATAAAGATCCGCGCCGACCTCGCGCATGGCAGGCAGCATATTCATGATCTGTTTATTGCCGTGGATGTCGGTGAGGATATTGTTAAAAATTTGGCGCGCTTGTCGTTCCTGAGGATTTTTACTGCTGGTGGCAAAAGCATCTTGTCGCGCTGAAAATACAGGGTCTCGCTTGATGTCGCGCACGTGTGCCATCAGCTCATGCAGGGTAGCAAACGCACAGTGGTCAGCCGAATAGCCTTTCTCAGTGAAAAATGACGGATCGATGGTGAACGAACCAGTTTCCGGGTCGGTAGCCCAGCCTTTGCCAACTGCCACATTCACGCCCATGCCAGTCAATTGGCAGAGTGCTGGTATTTGGTCGCGTAAAAAACTCGCCGCTTTATCAAGCGCAGCTTGACGCTCTTTCAGCAATGCCTCTTGTTCGGGCGTTGGTGCAGGCGGCTCCGGGTCACTTGTTGATATATGCAATACTTCAGACATCTTCTTTACAAATCGTATATTTATAGTATATAATACCATCTATGCAATTAAAAGGTCAATATGTCTATGAATATAACTGAACCGCAACCTATCACCACTGAATTACGGCTTGAGCGTCGGGTGTTGGAGAGCTATTATGCTCCAGACGCGGCTGATCGAACGACGGACGGTGTCGTGGAGCTGATGGCTGGTTTGCAGGAAAGTATGCAAGCGGTCAGGGCTGACTGGCGAACGGCAGCTGCGGGAGATCGGCAATATTTAGAGCGGCTGGCAGCCCCGCACATTGCGCGCATCAACGAATCCAGGCGCCAGACGAACTTGGAAGAGCCGGATATACAAGCCAGCGAAGTTGGCGAGAATTTCTTGCTGGGTCTGGCGGAGCCGAATTGGGAAGAATATATGCCGCGCGATACGAGCGATGAGGAATTGCAGCGCTGGGAAGCTTTCAAGGATGAACATCCGGATGTGGCAGATAACCTAGAAGATTGGTATATGTGTCATGCGAAACTACACGAACTGCGTAAAGATGCCGGGCTGATGGAGCGGTTTGACGAGGAATATCGCGGCGAGCAGATGGCGGCAACTCGCGCGGCAGCTGAGTTCTTGCGCGCCCAAGATAGGAAGCAAGATATTAGCGAGCAGATGGCAAACATACGCGCCAAGGCGGCGAAAACAGACCGTCCTTTGACAGCGGGCGAGCGGCGAAGAATAGCCGCGTTACAAAAGCAATTGTCCGAAGTTGATGAGAATATCGAGATTCCGCCAAACAGCAGCAAGGAGCAATTCTTGAAAGAGGTTACTCGTTTGCAAGTCCGCGAGTGGAAACGGCAACTAGATAGCGGCCTATTGATGACTGAGCAAATGCAAACAATTATTGACGAAACGCTGCCAGCCATGATGCGCGGCGAACCAACGCTGTTTATTGGTGAAACGGGTGGCGCAAAAACCGCTTTGGCGGAGTATATGGCGCGGAGATACTACGGTGTTGAGCCGGAATTTGTTAGTGCGTATGGAGATGTTAATAGTTATCAGCTGATAGGCAAGCAAGAACTGCGCGAGGAAAATGGAGCAAGTGTCAGTGAATTTGTGCCAGGGCCGATTATTCGCGCCATGGAGCAGGGCAAGCCGTTGATTTTTGATGAAATCAATGCTATGCCGCCAGAACTCCTGAAACGCTTGAACAAAATCATGCAGTTGCGTCCAGGCGATAAGTTTACGGTACAGGAGGATTCTGGGCGGATCGTGGAAGTTCATCCAGGTTTCTGTATCATTGCCACGGCTAATGAGAAATCCAAACGCTACAAGGGCGTGGATGATTTGAGCGTTGAGTTCCAGAATCGGTTTGGGGCGAATATCAACCGCGTGCGTTACCCTGACCACGATAAGAGCTACGGCGAATATCCGCGCGAGAATGCTCAGCTGGCCATGGCGGCTGTAGCTACGGAACGGGGCGAATTACCGCCAGAAATTGATGAGCGGTATTTTGAAGATTTCGTGAGAGCGGCTCGATTGAGCCAGCAAGTATTTAGCGGCACTAATGGCGAAGGATATAATCAGTTCATTGATACAGATAAGTTGGTGGATGACCGTACCGGCTTGGAGGAAACGGTGCTGGCGCCGCGCACCATGGTGGATATTTTACGAAAAGTTGCTGGCAGTTACGGCGTGGTATCGCTGAAGCGGGCGTGCGAAACGTTTTTGGATGGTATCAAGAACGAGAATGATCGCAAGGTGATGCATCATATCCTTGAGTATCATAATTTGTTGCCAGAGGAGATGTTGAGAGATACGGCGGAAGAGGTGGGAGATAACGAGGAGACAGCTGAAAGCTGATAGGCTTTTAGGGTAAGTGTATGAGTATGACTGAAATTCTTCCACCGGAAATTCTCACTGCTGCCGGGAGCGCTTGGGATAAAGCCCATGAGAGGCAAGAAACTGCCAGCCAAGGTTTTGGTTCTGCAGCTCTCTTTGGCGCGCTTGATGGCGCTGTTAGCGAGGCTAGAGAGAAAGGTGGAGCTGGCTTTGATCTAGACGGTGTAACAAATCCGGAAATCAGAGAATTGTTTAAGCGAGACCTTGAGGGATATAGGACAGTCTTTGCTGGAGCGGGTATTAAAATGCCGACGCCGGCTGAGCTGGCGCGGGGCGGCATTGATTTTGGGCGGTTGGCAGAGCTGAAAGAAAAACTGCCAGATCATGATTTAGTTGTGGCGCCATTGACGCTGCCACTAGATACACTGGGCCAGCTTGTGTCTACGGTCGCACAAGACGAAACCGTTGCTGAAAACCCGTTTAAAGCGGATTACAGTCGGGCAGAGAAGGGTAAAGGATTGTATGTACCTATCCCAGATGGCATGTGGGATCGAGCTATGGCAAGTATCACGCAAAGTTGGCGTCTGCCAACTACGGATGGTGAATATAAATGGACGGCTTTTTTGTTACCGAACAATAGCGAGACATTAGGAGATAGCCCTTCTTATATCAAAGTGGCACAAAAAGATAGAATAACAGCACCAGCTCCTGGCTATATTGCCTACCAAGTGCACCGGGCTCGCATGGGAATGCCGCTATTAAAGCTTCATCATAGGAGTAAACGAGTGGCACCGGCAGTATCTGGTGAATTCAATAGCTCATATACTGACGACCATGATACTTATGCGTTAATTGCTGATTGGGATGGTTATTATAGTGAAATATATGTTATCACAGCTAATATATCGTTATTAGAATCTCAGAATCAATCGAATGCTCGTAGTTTCGTTGATGTGAGGCTGTGCGCTCCTGTTGGATAAGCTCATGGTTGTGCGTGTAGTTCATCATGGGTTATGAATCGGGTTTCTATATTCAAACGCCCTTTAATTTTCCAGCCCTGCACGGTATAATTGTATACAGTTTTGAAAATGCCTGAAAGTGAGGGAGTTTTGAGTTTATGGCAATGACACAACAAAAGGCGCTGAG
>CAUPWH010000005.1:0-55942 GCA_963515045.1 uncultured Candidatus Saccharibacteria bacterium
AATCCCCAACGTGTTAACACCCAATGAGTAGTTAATCATGGATATTGGAAAGACAGAATATACTGTAGGTGAAATGGTATCAGCTATCTGGCGTTCAGGTGTAGTATAATGACTCTCATGACAAAAATCACCAAAGGACATATCATCACGCAGAATTTAGATGGCACCGATCATCTGGATTGTCTGTATCGCATCTCTCTCAAAGCGCTAATTTACAACGACGTTGGGCAAATTTTGGTCGTCAAAGAAATTGATCGGACGTATTGGGATTTGCCGGGTGGTGGCATGGACTTCGGTGAGACGATTGAGTCGTCGCTGAAACGCGAGCTATATGAAGAGGTTGGTTACAAGGGCGATTTGCGCTATCAGCTTTTTGACGCGTCGGACGAGATGTATATTGAGCGGATTGATGCCAATCAAATCTGTTTTTATTGTCGTGTCTGGCCGGAGAATTTTGATTTTATACCAGGTGAAGAGGGCGACGAAATAATATTTATTAACCCTGAGGAATTATTGCTTCAGAAGAGCGAGGTTGACGCGCCAGCTCGAGCCTATGGGGCGCATATGAAATGGCAGGAACTGCATAGCGAAATCGTGCGGTAAATATTGATTTGGTTTCGCTAATATTGCAATAAAATTATAATTTTGTTATAATATCTGCATGACAATCACTACTATTCAGAAGGTTATCAAGATTGGTTCAAGTCGTGGCGTGACGCTGCCAGCGCGGGATTTGCGGGCGCTGGGGATTCGCGATGGCGACGAGGTGCGATTAACGGTTGAGCAGGTAAAGCCAATTGAGCAAGCAAATAAGCCGTCGCTTCGTCAGGATTATGATGATTTCAAAAAGCAGTACGGCGAAACGCTGAAAAACTTGGCAGACCGATGATTCGCTATCTGGAGATTGACGAAATTCTAGAGCTGCATTTTTGGATAATTGAGGATTTTGGCGGCTCGCATGGCGTACGCGATGAACTGGGGCTAAAGTCGCTGGTGGCGGCGCCGCGAACAATTGTTTTTGGCGAGGAGCAATATGTGTCAGTTCACGAAAAGGCGGCGGTTTATTTGCGTAATTGCATAGCAGACCATGTCTTTACCGATGGCAATAAGCGTACGGCGGTGACGATTGCTGGTATCTTTTTGGCGAGAAATGGCTGGAGAATGACCGCGGCAGCTGTTGAACTAGAAAATCTCGCCGTCCGTGTCGCGACTGATCGGCTCGATATTGATGCGATTGCTGATTGGCTGGAGCGTCACTCGCAGATGCGTGTGTCCTAAACGTGATATAATTTATATATGAGAGAAATTGAGATAAAAGTTAGATTGCAAGATAAAGAAGGGCTGTTGGCTGCGCTGGCGGGTAAGGGTGTTGTTCTCGGCGAGCCAGTACATCAACGCGATCAAGTATTTGGTCTGCCGGGAGAAGCTGGCGGCGACGGCAACACGGTGCCTTGGCTGCGGGTGCGTACCGAAACGCATGGACAGGGTGAAAATGAGACCAAGCGGACGTTATTCACTCTAAAACGATCAGTGACTGGGCAGCTGGATAGTATTGAACGCGAAACGGAAGTTGGCGATCCAGATGTCATGATTGCTATAGTTAAGGAGCTAGGTTTCGTGCCGTTTTCGGACTTGTCGAAGACTCGCCAGACTGGCAAACTGAATGATGTGGAAGTATGCATCGACTCAGTGGAGGGTTTAGGCGACTTTATGGAATTGGAGCAATTAGCCGATGAGGATGCCGACCTTGCCGCTATAACCGATGATCTGTGGCGTATTATGGCGGAATTAGGCGTCAGCCGTCAAGATGAGGTGACTGATGGTTATGATATTTTGATGAAAAAGTTGAGAGTATAGCGATGACCGAACGTGTTTTGCCGAGAGGTGCTCGTCTGATTCCTCCGGAAGCGAAACTTGTTTTTAGAGGTGAGATTTACGAAGTACATCAATGGCCGCAAAAGATGCCTGATGGTAGCGTGAAAACTTTTGAAATGCTGCGCCGTCCAGATACTGTGATGGCTAGAGTCGGCCGAAGATTTAACGCCTGGTGATTATATTAAAAAAGCTAGCAAAATCTCTTGACGTAAATCATACTGCATTATATAATTCATCAGTGCGAAAAAATTGTGATGTTTGGCAAGGTATTGAGCGCGAGCCTCAGCCGCGTATTTGTGGTAGCGATTTGCCAGGTTGCGGTCCGCTTGTGTCGTTTGAAACGTCAGTTGGGAAGACTCTAGGACCTGGTGGAGTTATCGATGCAGACATTGAGGCGATTTGTGAAACGGCAGCTGCTGTCGGCCTGAACGAACGAGAAATGGATGGAGTCGAGATTGTATTTGCCTCAAGAAAGCACAGCGAAATATTACCTGGCGGTTGTTCGGGATATTATCAATATAAAAACGGACGGCATTATATTAAAATTAGATGCGATAAGGATGCGGCAAAGACCGCTCGCCATGAACTGCAGCATATGGCTGACGAGCAAGGTGGTGTTTTGTACGAAGATGATCGGCCGGCTATATTAAAATTTGCCAGTGCTGCCGGAGAAAGAATAGAGAATTGTTCTTCCCGAGCTGTTTTAGCGGCGACTGGAGCAGAAGTTTTGGCTTTTACGAACAGTTTTGATAAATGCAGTTTATACTGTGGCATTGTCGCAGCGGCTTCGATTTGTGTTGCCGGGTTGGCAAAAGTTTATTATATCTTTGGTTATATATCGCACCCAGCTGAAGTGCGGGCTCGCCAGGCTGAAAAATTAGATACGCCGGATGTCTAAAATTTAGAAATTCTTAAGGATAATTGCAGGAGTGTAGTTCTTTAGAATCCCCATACCAGAGACTTTTGTATAGTGGATTCCCGCAAGTAGAAAAAGCCTCGGTATTCCCGAGGCTTTTAAATCAGAACGGAGCAGGTGAAGCCTACTCTTTTTTCTTACCGCGTGATTTGACGGTAATTTTCTTTGGCTCTGGCGCTGGCGTGACTGGCACGGTGACTTTCAGGACGCCATCGTCCAGGTGCGCTTCGATAGCATCGGTGTCAGCGCGCTCTGGCAGCTGGACGCTGCGGTAGAAGCTGCTGCTCGACTCGCGTACGACGTACTTCTTTTCTTTGTCTTCTTCTTTTTCGTGCCGTTGGGCTTGGATAACCAAGTTGCCGTTTTCGACAGAAATATTGACGTCGTCTTCATCGAATTTCGGCAGGTGAACCTCGACGACTAGCGCGTTATCTTTCATGTAAACATCAGTGGTAGGCAAACCGACCGAGCGCACTTGGCGCGGCATCCAGTTGTCGTCATTAAAGAAATGGCGCTGCAGGGCATCCATTTCGGCAAACGGGTCGAATCGAACGAGTTTACTCATTTGTATTACTCCTTTCGTTTATGATTTGGCGAGCTTTTGCTCTACATTTTATTGTAATTGGTTGGCACTCGCGTGTCAAGAGTGCCAAACATGAGCAAAATAACAGTAGTCTAGTGTAGGCAAAAAGTTTTCCAGAGTTTTCCACACACCAGCCTACGCTATATATGGTGGCGCTATATATAGCGTATGGGCAGTTTTATTCTAATGCGTTATACTTGCTGCATGGGCTGGCTGCGTAACTTAATTTTTGGCGAACCAGACGACGAGTATCTGGCGCGTATTAGCAGTATTAAAAATATCGGCGAGAGCAGCCGCGCAGGCTTGCCGCAGGAAATTAATGGCGGCGTTGAAAACAAACCGGATGAAACGCCGGCGGTTAGCGAGCAGGAACCTGATCAGTATCACTTGGCTGGCGGGCAAAAAATAATTCCTGAAATAGAAGTTGAGCGGATTAAAGCGCAGCCGTCTAGCGATAATAAATCTCTTGAAATATGGGCGTACATACACAACCTCGCTAGTTTTGATATTGAGCTAGATAAATACGAGCTGCTGGGGCAGTGGGGCGATTTGAATAAATTTCTCAAGCCGGGCGAGATTTTTGAGCTGCGGATGTACCGAGGCGCGATGCCTGAGAACGATTCAGTCCGTAAGATGTATATTCAGTATAAAATTGTCGGCACCGGCGATTATTTTCAGGCCGATCATACGATTAATTACAAATATGAGCAAGACAGCCAGGGCAATAAATGGTATATGCCAGATAGTCTTAAATTGATACGGCCGGTTCGTGATATATAGATAATAAGTCACATGCCGCTGGGTAGTAGTTGTATGATTTGCATATTTTAACTATTTGTGTTATAGTACAGGTCATGGAAAATTTCGAAGACTTCATGCCTCCTATGGAACTTACACCTGATCAAGCAAGGCTCGAAGATTTGCGATATCAGGCTGCGGAAGCTTTAGTCGTCAGAGGTAAAATAGCAGAAGAGTCTGATCGGCTGTCGCCTGACGGTAACGTATCCAGGAGTTTTTCGTATCCATTATCGCCAGACTTGGTTCGCGAGGTCTTTCAGATTGACGACCAGGAAACGACTACACCAGAGGGCTGCGAGATAGTGTATATTCCGGAATCAATGTTGGATGGCCAGAAATGCCAAGATGAGATTTATATGCGAGTTACAACAGAGGTGAAACGGGATTCTGATTCTGTCGGTATATTACGGCAGTGGGTTATAGCTGGCGACGAAGGAGAACCTATTCGCGGTGAGCGCAGTGTGGAATATTCTATAGGAGAAAAACGAGTAAGCCCGAATAATCTTGAACCAAATGCTTTAATAATAATGGATACAGAAGATATTGGCGGTCTTCTTGATGATATGTATGAATATACTGAACCGATGGACGTTGACGATTTGGATAAATTTGAGCAGGTGGTCGCAGCGATTCGTAGTTCGCCAGCGTTGGCTGATCAAGTTGCGACATGTTACACTTAATTTATGACAAAACCTTTTCTTCTTTTACAATCCCGTCCTGAGGACGAAGCGTCTGACGACGAATATGCAGCTTTTTTGAAGTTTGGCGGTTTGCAGCCGGAGCAGTTGCAGCGCTTGCGGCTTGACCGCGGCGAATTCTCGCCAATTGATTTGGATGATTACAGCGGTATTTTTATGGGCGGCGGGCCGGCTAATTTTGCTTATCCGCCAGAGGAAAAATCGCCGGAACAATTGCAATTTGAAGATTATATCATGCCGCTGCTTCGCCGGATTGCAGCTGAGGATAAGCCGTTTTTAGGCACTTGCTTGGGCGTGGGGGCGCTGGTAACGGCGCTGGGCGGCCGGACGGACTTCGACCATGGCGAGCCGGTTTGCGCTGTGGATATAAATTTGACGCCGGAAGCGCAGGACGATCCGCTGCTGGCTGGCTTGCCGGCTAGTTTTCGCGGCTTCGTTGGGCATAAAGAGGGGACAGACACGGCGCCGCCGAACAGCGTGGTGCTGGCGCGTTCTGCGACCTGCATACAATTGCTGCGCGCTGGAAAAAATGTTTATGCGGCGCAATTCCATCCCGAGCTTGATGCTGACGGCTTGGCGCTGCGGATTAATATTTATAAGCATGCTGGCTATTTCGCGCCAGAGGAAGCTAAAGATCTGATCGATGCGGCGTACCGCGAATCGGAATTGGTAACCGAACCAGTCAAGATATTGCGGCGGTTTGTCGAGAAATACGCAGAGTAAATTTTGGCGGCGGGGCAAATCCCTGACGAGACGCGTTTGATTTTTGTCAAATATGCGGCAGGATTATTTGTTCCGCGTGTCAATTAAAGCGGTGATTTATAACGATAATGGCGAGCTACTGGTAGTTAAAGAGCATGGTCTTAATTGGGGTTTGCCGGGCGGCGGGCTTGATTTTGGCGAAACGTTTGAACAAGCGCTGGCGCGCGAATTGGAAGAAGAGGTTGGCTACAGCGGCGGTTTTACGTTTGACGTGATTGACGTGGCGGATCCGATGTATTTGAAGGGAATTGATGCGTATCAGGTGTATGTTGTCTGCTGGGTTCAGCCGGAGGACTATGATTTTTCCGTTGGCGTTGACGGCGATGACATGCGCTTTATTGATCCGAATGAACTTGATTTGTTTGACGATAGCCAGGCAAAATACGCAAAATATTTTCACGAGCGTCTGCAGGAGCGGCTGGAAAGGCATTGCCAGGGCAGCTCTTGATCGGGCGGAAGAAATCCGCGGAGTTCGTTCAGACTTTAAGTGTTCAATTTATGATACGTGAGTCCGGCGTGCTATAATAACCATATGCATATTATTCTTGGTGGGACGAGCGGGCTTGGACTGGAGATGGCTAGGCAGCTTAGAGAAAGCGGTAAGCGCGTGTTGGTGTTGGGGAAGACGCATAACGTTCAGGAACACGGTGAGGGTTTCCAATTGGATGTGTATTATCCCGAGCAAGTAGAGGCAGCGCCAGCGCGGATTGAGCAGATTCTGGGCGATGACAATGTTGAGCAATTCGTGTGGGCGGCAGGCTATGGTTGGCGTGGTAATTTTGAGGATCAGCTGGATGCGCGCTCGATGGCAGAGGTGAACTTTGCCGGTGCGCTGCCGCTGGTACAGTGGGCGTGGCGAAAGATGGCTCGTCAAAATCAGAAGTCAGTTTTAACGATTATCGGCTCGACCAGCAGCGTCAAAGCTCGGGCGGACGAGGCGGTATACGTGGCGACTAAACACGCCCAAGCAGGGCTGGCGCGCAGCTTGGGGATGCAGGCGGATGAGCAGAAATTGCCGGTGAAAGTCGCGCTGTTTTTGCCGGGCGCTATGAAAACGCCGTTTTGGAATGGCCGGGAGTTGCCGGCTGATTATGTGTTTTTCAACGATCCTGCTAAAATTGCTATGCATATTATCAACGCCATTGAATATCAGCAGCAACCGTATCTGGAGTGGCCGCTGCCAAAGGGCACGTTGGTTTAGCTCCGTTGGGATGGTATAATGCTGGCATGACAATGAATGTTTCAAATAGCGATTATTTTGGGGTAAAAATTGTAGTAATCGGCGGCGGAACCGGCAGTTTTACGCTGCTGTCGGGCTTGAAAAAGTACACGCATAGCATTACGGCGCTGGTTAATATGGTTGACGACGGCGGCTCGACTGGACAGCTGCGCGACGAACTGGGCGTGCTGCCAGCGGGCGATGTCCGGCAATGTTTGGTGGCACTGAGCAGCTCGCCGAAGGTGCGCGATTTGTTTAATTATCGGTTTGACGAAGGTAGTATGAAGGGTCATGCCTTTGGCAATTTGTTCATGGCAGCGCTGGAAAAGATGACGGGGAGCTTTGCCGAGGCGGTGGAGCTGGCGAGTGAAGTTCTGGGTGTAAACGGGCGAGTGTTTCCGATTACCTTGGATGATACGACTATGTCGATTAAGCTAAAAGACGGTACGACTGTCAATGGCCAGCACGCGGCAGAATCGCTGCAGATTCCGCGTGGCGAGCGTCCGTGGCTGGAGTTGAAGCCGCCGGCTGGCATTAATCCGCGGGCGCGCCAGGCGATTTTAGATGCGGATTTGGTGGTGATTGCGCCCGGGCTATTGTATGGCAGTTTGGCGCCAGCGTTGTTGGTGCGCGGCGTAACCAGAGCGCTGGCAGAGACTAGGGCAAAGAAAGTTTATGTCTGCAATTTAGTTAATAAACCGGGCCAGACAGATGGTTTTACTGTGGCGGATTTCGCGGATGAGATTGAGCGGTTTTCAGGTATTGATATGGATTATGTTTTGTATAATAATCATCGTCCTCCGGAAAAACTTATCGAGAAGTATTCACATGACGGCGAATATTTGGTGGAATGGGATGAGGAGACGTTGAAAAACAAGCATTATTATGCGTCGGGCAAGCGGTTGATTGCTGATACTGCTTGGGTGAATAAAAATTCTGATAGCGACCCATTGGCAGCACAGCGCAGCCTAATCCGGCACGATGCCGACAGAGTGGCGCGCGAGTTGATGCGGATTTATTTTGCCTAAGATACTTTAAAACTTCGAAATACGGCGATTTGCTTGCAAATCATTATTTTTTGTTGTATAATAGACAAGTTTGTTATGGCAATCGATACACAACAACCAGAACGGGCGACCGAAAGTCCTGATTACTCTCCCAGAAGAGGTGAGATATTTTTCCATCCTGAAGAACTTGCGATGAATTTGACGGAGACGTTTAGCGGTCATCACATGACGCCAGCGCGCCGCTTGGCGGCAAAGCTTATCGTAGAAATGCCAGCGGACATTGAAGAGGATGGTCGCATTGACTATATTATGTCGGCGCTTGATAACGACGAGACAATAACTGATGAAGCGCATCGAGATGTGGTGGTCGGCATTCTGGAGGATTATAAAGTCTTACAAGGTTTGTTTGAATCGTATATTGAAGGGATTGACGAGACGACACTGCAAGGCAGGGCATTGCGGCTGGAGGATGGACAGAAGATACCTGATGATTTGGGAAAGGACAGTTCTCAGAGTCCGTGGTCAGACAATCCGCCAATTCCGGTGCCGCGCATTGATGATTTGATCAAGACATTTTCCACGAAAGGCGAAGGCGTCCAGGGCGTCGGGCTGGAAACAGCAATGATTGTCGGTGCAGTAACGCTTGCTAAGTTAAAGACTACTTCTTATCATGATGCGGCAGTTTATAAACAAGCGGTATTTGCTAAAAACTTTTTGATTCCAATATGTAGCATTATTAGCCTTGATAATCTGGAATCTGAGCTGAATGACGAAGTTGACATCATTACGGGACGAAATATTGGCGATGGTAGGGATGGCAGCGATTTGAGTAATGATATTGATTCGCTTTTGGACGAAGTAGACAGGGTGATATCGCTGCATTTTGGCGCTAAGGATTCAGTTGACCCCAAGCGATTTGATTTCGCGAGGAAGAATATAAATGGGATTTTCTCTGAGCTGCTCGGCGAGCCGGATTTAAAGCCAGCCGTAGAAACTGGCTCGCCGCACGGTACGTTGTTTGAAGTGGGTACGGTGAAGATGTCGAATGGCACTGAGCTGGAAGTGCGAGCTCGCGGAAAAGGACGAGGCTCGTATCTTAGAAAGTTGCTAAGGGCTATCGGATACTATGAGCCGCATTCTCAGCCGCTGAAAGACGAGGGGGAGTTTCACCCGATTGATATGTACGGCATGACGGTCATTGCCGAGGATGATAAGCAATTGGCTGAATCGTACGTGGAAGCGGTAGTTAATGCTCTGGAAAGTAAGAATATTAGTCCGTATCCATCACCCAGCCGAGAAAAGGAATGCTTTGTCGTTAAAGGATCTCCGGAATTTCAGGAGACTATTCGCAAAGCAGTCCTTGAGAGAATTCCGAATATTGATATGGGAATGTTTAGTTTTAAGGACAGCGGTAGAGACTTTACTGATGCAAAGATTACTGGTTTTTATGAGACAGGTGATGGGAGGGTTTCGTTTGCACCATTTGAAATGCAGTTTTCGACGCCGGATGCCCGCTTGGTGGCGCGAACTGGCAAGAAAGCAGCACACTTCTTCTTTAAGCTGCGGAAAATATACGGCGATTTGGTGAGTATGAGCGATGAGGCGGCTGACGCAGTAATTGACATTTGGCAGCGTAAGCAAGATTATTTTACAAAGCCTGATGATAACATAAAGGAATATCACTTAACGAATCAGAGTCGCGAGCGCGTAGCGCGTTTCAAAGAACAAGCGACGGACAGGCGTAGAATTCTGCTAGGTCGTGTCCGTGATCTAGCTAAGCGGGCTTTGGGTGGTATAATTAACTCATAATGACGATATACTACACTGATGGCTCAGCTTCGCCAAATCCCGGTCCGGGCGGGTTTGCGGTGATTCGCGACCTCCAGCCGTGGATTTTGGGCTCGGAGGACGGCGAGACGACCAATATTCGCATGGAAGGCAAGGCGCTGATTGCGGCGCTTCAGGATGCGGACGGTGTGCCGTGCGTGATTTATACTGACAGCGAGTTTTGGATCAATGTGGTGACTAAGTGGGCGCCAGGCTGGCAGCAGCGCGGCTGGACGAAGAAGGGCGGCGAGATTAAAAATCTGGATATCGTACAGGAATTATACGAGTTATATGTGCAGTCGCAGGCGGAGCTCCTCTGGGTGCGCGGCCATGAGGGTGATGAGGGAAATGAGCTGGCGGATGAGTGGGCCAATCGAGCGCGGCTAGGCGAAAAATTGACTAAATAACTAATTTATGTTACAACAGAAAGATGAATAGGTTGTATTCAGCAGATCTTACTGTGGTGCGAGCTGACGCGAAGCTCTTTTTTGATCGTCCTGGAGACGACCTAGGATTTATAGGGGTTGTTACTGAAATAGAGCCAAAGGAGGATGGAATACGCGTTACGATGGGGCTGGGTGATTGTGGGTTTCATGGCGTATTGTTACATAAAATGGATGTAGCAGCTGGCTGTATACCGTTACCTGGCGAGATGGCGTATTCTCAAGCGATAATACGCGGTTCTTCCGCAGGATTTTCTCGTGCGAGGAGAAAGAGGCGATTAGAAGTAGCTTGTATGCTGTTAAATATGCGTGATAGGTCAAATTTGACGCCGCAACAGACCGCGGCCTCCGCTTATATGGCTAGTTTAGCGTTGGGGGGGCTGCTAGACATGTCGCGAGAGGAGATTGACAATCTGAGCGATCCGAGTGATTTGGTGTTTGGAGTTCCACAGATGCGGCAATTAAATAAAAAGATAGGTAGAAGAGTTATAGTCGACCGAGAATAAATTTTCTGGACGCCGTTTCTTCTTGCGTGCTATACTGAAGCAATGGAAGAAGTGAGGGAAACGACTGATATTTTTTTGTGGGCCAATCAAACTGACGCAAAAAAGAATGATTTACAGATTGAACTGTTTTTGTTTAATAAAAATTACACGCCGTATTTCATGCCCCTGAAGGGCGATGTCGAGCAGCAGCTCCGGCCATTATTTTTGTTTGATTATATCAATCAAGTTAATTTGGGTGCGGGCACTGGTCTTAGTGTGCGGGATTATGAACTGAGCGAAGCGGAAGACAGCGTGCTACTGCGGACGGATCTAGCCAAGGTTGGCCGAGCGGAAACCTTGATTCATTTGATTGAGCACGAGCGTGGCGACATCGTGGAGTTTTCGGAAACTGAGCATGAGTTTAAGCGAATGAAGGGCGTACTGGCGCGGTTTACTGATCCGAATAATCCAGAAAAAATCTTTTATACAGCCAAGCTGATCCAGCAGGGGCAGACGCTCAAAAGTGCACTGGCGTGGGAGTTTTCTGACGGCAAGTTTGGCGCATTTAAGGCGGAGGTCGGGTTTAAGGTGCCGGACGATAACCAAGTGCTGATCATCGGTCAGGATATTTTCGCCTTTAACCCAGGCAAGTTCGAGCGGATGTTTGGCTATGAGTACAAGAAGCAGGTGATTGCCGATAAGAAAGTGGCGGAAATTGAAAAGCAATATAAGCTAAGTTTTCCTGAAGGGCTGGACCTGAATGCACTGGTCAAGGAGCGCAAAAAGACCATCAATAAATTGCAGAAACTGGAGATCGGCGAGGTCAAACAAGAGCAGGTGTTAGACTATGCTGATGAGATGCAGCTGGAGCTGATGAGTGATGATAACGGCGCGATTATCATCATGGACGGCAATGACCTGGATATGTTTGTGAACCTGATCAACGAGGATTATATTGAGAGTAAAATTACCGGCAAGCGCTACGAAATTAAATCGAAAAAACTGCTGGGCGAGCCTGAGGGCGAACCGCCACGAGGTTAAGCATGGATCAAGAATTGGCGCTGGCGATTTTGATGAGTGGTCGGTCGGCGCTGCTGACGGGTGCGGCTGGAACGGGCAAAACGCACCTGTTGAATACTTTTATTGCACAGGCGCGTGACCAGGGTAAAAAGGTGTCGGTAACAGCGACGACGGGCTTGGCGGCGACGCATCTTGGTGGTAATACCATTCACAGTTGGAGCGGCATTGGCGTTAGTGATCACTTGGCGAACAACTTTTTTGATCGACTGTCAAAAACGCGGCGCGAGGTGATTATGAAGACCGATGTGCTGGTGATTGACGAGATTTCCATGCTGCATGATTTTCGACTGGACATGGTCGATCAGGTGCTGCGTGGTGTCCGGGAAAATGACCAGCCATTTGGCGGCGTGCAGCTGGTGATGAGTGGTGACTTTTTCCAATTGCCGCCAATCAATCGTCCGGGTGAACAGGGCGGCGGCTTTGTGGTGTATTCGGAAGCGTGGCAGGAATTGCAGCCGGCGGTGTTGTATCTGGAGCGGCAGTACCGGCAAAATGACGAGCAGCTGCTGGAAATTTTGACGGCGCTAAGAAATGACGATATCAGGCGGCATCATGCCGAGACGTTGCTAGAGCGGACGGAAATTGAACCACCTGATAGTGATATCACTGAACTACACACTATCAATGTTGATGTCGATGCTATCAATAGTCAGAAGCTGGCGGAGCTGGCGGGCGAGGAGCGGACGTATCAGCAGACGACGACCGGCTCGAAGGTGTATGTCGAGAATTTGCAACGGTCGGTGCTGGCGCCGAGTGAACTCGTGTTGAAATTGGGTGCGTTGGTGATGGCGGTGAAAAATTCGCCGCAGAAATTGTACGCCAATGGCAGCATTGGTACGGTGGTGGATTTTGAGCCGCTGACGGACTATCCAATTGTGGAGTTTCGTGACGGCCGGCAGGTGACCATGGTGCCGGATGTATGGGAGCTGCGTGACGGTGAGCGCAAGCGCGCTAGCATTTCCCAGGTGCCACTGCGCCTGGCATGGGCTATTACCGTGCATAAAAGCCAGGGAATGACGCTGGACGCAGCAAAGATTGACCTGAGAAAAGCGTTTGTTGAAGGTATGGGTTATGTGGCGCTCAGTCGGGTGCGAGATTTGGATAACTTGTATCTCTATGGCATTAACCGCAAGGCGTTGGCGGTGTCGTCTGATGCGCTGGCAATTGACGAGGTGCTGCAGCGGGCAAGTAGTGAAGCGGCCAAGCACTATCGTCCGATGCTAGAGGAAATGAAGCGAAGACAGTCAACACCGAAAAAGTCCAGCAAGAAGCCTCAGTCCGGCAGCTGGCAGCAAAAAATTGCCAAAATGCGCCAGACCCACCCCAAAGCCTATATGCCGTGGGAAAAAGCCGATGACGATATTCTCAAGCAGGAGTTCTTGCAAGGCGCAACCATCCAGCAGCTTAGTCAAAAGCTTGGCCGTCACGAAGGCTCGATTAAGATGCGGCTGCAGAAGCATTTTGGGGAGGAGGTGATTGGATTGTTTGAGTGACCGAATCAAAATAATATTGACACTATATAAAGCGTAGAGTATAGTTTGATTCTAGTATATTAATAACTTGCCTTGCAGGCAGAGGAGGTTTTAAGTGGGGAATATGGATTTTGAAGTGGGGAATACGAAATCTGCAGTGGAAAATACGAAATTTACAGCGAAAGATACGGAAGGAGCTATAGAAGGGGAAAAGAGACGTCCTGGGATTAAGGAAAGGATGGCCGCGGTAATTTTGAGCTTTGCTATGGCTTTTGGAGGCGGAGTTGCTCTTGATGCTCAGGATGCCCATGCTGACAAACAACAGAAGGGTACAGAGAGATCTTATTTAGATGAAGAGACAGATGCAGTACGCCAATATATTTTAGGAGAAGTTGAAAATGTCGAAAGGCAGGGTTACGACAACTCTAGCGTTGGAAACTGCGTTATTGGAAAAGAAGATGGCACTTCGGTTTGCGCTAATGCTTATCCGAGTGAAAGCGGCTCAGGAGCGGATATTGATGTGAGCGTATATAATGGTGACGGCAGCGCAATGACAAACGCCCAGTTTACTTCTCTGGACAATTCATTGGTAAGTCTTTTGCCGTGCGGCGCACAAATTACTACAAGTGATATATCAAGGGCTTTGGAAAAGAAAGGCGTTACAGTTAATGAGATTAAGGCGTATGCAGACTCAAATAGCGATGGAAAATTATCCTCAACAGATGAGTCTTTGGGAGTATACGACTTCCGTAAAGATGGTTCTGTACAGATAACAACTACACGTGAAAATTTTGAAACTGACACCAGAGATGCCGCTGGGAGCGATGCAGTGCATCAAGTCGAAGCAATAATAGATAAAGTTAGTAATAAAAATTAAAAAATATAAAAGTATTATTAGTTAAAGCAATAAATACCTGCTTAATGGCAGGTATTTTGAATGAGAGTAATAAACGTCAGCATTATATTGACATTTATACTAGTATATGCTAATGTTAAAGACATGATAACTAAAAAGCAGATTATTTTATTCTAGAAAGGAACTAACAAAAATGGCATTAAAATTTGGACGCAGCGCGAATAGAGAAGCTTTGGCGGGCGGCAGAGAAAGAAAAGATCTAAAATGGCGTTCTGTCGTTGCCGGTATTGCTGCTACTGCTTTGGCTGTTGGTGCCTGGCTGGGTATCAGTAATAGTAATGAGAAATCAACCGAGGCAATACAGCCGCCAGAAGATACAGTCGCAACAAGCGCGCAGTATGAGCCGACTGACGCTGTCGCCGCCGCTACCAGTAACAAAAAAGTAGAGGAATTGCCAGCAGCGGAGTCGTCGATAAGTCTAAGGGAGCGATCTGATGTTGCTGGAGAATTGGGAAATTCTATCTTGGACAGCCTTGGTAACGCTGAAAATAACTTGGCATATTATCCAGGCACCACTGCTGGTGTAAGAACTAGCGATAAATTTAATCAAGATACATATAGAGCAGGTTTTTCTATTCCTACTGAACTAGATTATTATAATACAGGAGAACTTAACCCTGGAGATCAGCAGGGCGGTTTATATGTTAGCTTAACTAGAAAAGCTGATGGTAGCGGGAGTCTGACGTTTTCATCTACAGAGGGCAAATATTTCGGAAATAACAATATGCAAGATACGAATTATGCTATTGAAGTAGGGGTAACACCAGAAGCTATGGATGCAGCTGCCAAAGACGGTATTCTTGACAAGAATGATTTAAGAAATATATTATCAGATAAAAATACACTCCTTACTGGCGTGAGAATCACTGAAACTAATAGTAACGGAGTAGAAATAGGAATGTATAGTAAGTCTATAAGTATAGATTCTAAGGGAGAGATTTCGGCTAAAAGCCATGAAAATGTATTCGACAATAATGGAACAAAAATTAATGAGTATGGAGTAATTCCAGGTGCGCGGGCTGCCTTCGACGAAGCTGTTACTGATGTAAAAAACAGTTTTGATAGACAAGCTGCAAAGTAAAAAAATGCTAACATATTTTAATAGTAGCAGTTAAAGCAAATATGACAGAAGAGTTGATTGCCGCGGCTGACAAAGATAGGTCCGTGTCTAATGCCGATAGATTGTTGACGCCAGGGTCGGATAGAGCTGGTGACCTTGGTAAAGCAGCGCTTCTTCCTACGCCCGATGGGATGCCTTTATTAGAGGCAGGGGCTAGTTATGATGAACGGAAACCTCGATTGCTGCGGCGGATAGGAGGATACGTGGCTGGTTTAGCGTCTCGGCTGGCGGAAAGGACTGGCTGGCGTAGTGCTGATGAGAGTCATGAGGCTGCAGATAATGCGAGCGGCGATTCTGAAAATGAGGATTCTCACGAGGAAGAAGAACTTGACGAATTGACTCTGCGAAGAATTGATAAGATTGACGAAGAGTGGGAGTTTCGGGCTGACGTGGATGGCTTTAACGGCAATTTTATTCCTAAGAGTTATCCTGATTTCGCAGGGAGCATCGCGCGGGGCGATTATGAAGAAATAGAGAAGCTGGTACCCGATATAAGAAAGCGTGTAGCGAAAGATGATAGGCTTAATTGGAAATCGAAAGGTTATGATGAAAAATACGTCCATTATTACACAAATCTAGATTTGCCAGTTTTAGCGCAAAAAAATGTTGCGGCGCTCTTCAGAAAGCATTATAAGCATATGCCGAAACTTACGAATAGTGCGCGGCGTGCTATGCAGGAGCAGATTGACTCGACACATTCTCTCAAAAATAGTGATAGTGGCGATTTCTTCAACCGCTATTATAAACATGAAGAGGCTGTAACTCATTTAATGAGCGCCGAAGCTGTGCTACCTAGGCAGATAGCTGAAGAGTTTAAAGATGGAATTGTTAACGAGGTGGCCGAGGTTGTTGAGGCTGCTGCGAATTCAGTGGGGTGGCGAGGGTTTGATGCGAACGCAGCCTGGCTAGCGGATCATGGTTTTCCGCCGGAGCGCTGGCCGCAGGATGCCAGAGGTCGAGAGGACTTCCCAGAGCCGCTGCGCCGGCTGGTTAACGAGCAGGGCGATAAAGAAAAGGAGCTTGATCGGGCGATCATCAAATACTGTATAGAAAAGACAGAGTTGTACGATGGCGATAGCGACAAGATGAAACCCGATGTCTACGGACGGTGCGATTTGATACAGAAGTACTTTGAGGGACGTTTGCCAGACGTGGACCCTAATATAATGACTTGCGGTATTGTAGGTATGGTTGATTCGTCCTCTTCTGATAACATAGGTCAGCAGGTTGACAGATACAACGATTATATCCGAACTATCCGCGGGATTGGACAGGACAATGCTAACAAGCTGGGCAAAGAGCTGGGGATAACGCATTTTTCTGACTGGAGTCCAGAAGTCTTGCGAGGCACGCTGCATATATTAGAGACTGGGTGTACAGAATCTGGCAACCCAGCAACGATAATTATTAGAGGGGTAACAGGAGACCATAATGGCGCTGCGCGTAGCTTTCGCAATATAAAGACTAGCGACATCCTAGCTGTTGAGATAAATCATACCGACATGTTATCTGGTGTAATAGAAAGACTAGAAAAAGTTGGTGTTGATAGCGACACCTTTAGTAGAGTTGTTTTGTTTGGTCACGGTAGCGAAGAAGGGCTTACGGTGTCGTTTGTAGAACGTATAAAATCTGATCCTGACGAATGGCGTAGTAAAAAAGGTATGATGGATCTTATGCGGGTGCTAAACCCGAAATTCCTGATATTATTATCATGCCATCCGCTTAGACGAGAAAATGAATCTAATCCGCTTGCGATTGATGAGAGAGGACCACAACGGCGACAAGGTACAGCGTCAGCAATTTCTTCAGCATTTCCAATTACCGTTAAGAGCGGTCTGGCTGGGATGACACGTGCTTATATAAGCGAAGATGGTAAAATTATAATTGAGACTGAAGATGAAGATAATGGTCATAGGTCAGATGTAATGGCATTAACGAGGTATGGAATAACATATTCATATGAGAGAGGAGAGACGAGCAATGAGTAGGGAAATAATGGGGGCAGTTTTAGAGACAGAGCCGACGAGATCCGACGATTACGAAGCGTTTGCGAGGAGATACTTGGCGGATATAGCCAGTGCGATGTATTATTTTGCGCAGGGTGACGGCGATGCTTCTATGGATGTTAATCTGGCTCGGTTTGATAGTCATGGTAATCTGTCTGAAGATGAATTTGACATATATCGTATTGAATACAAGGCTAGTGAAAATGGAGGGATTGGCGAATGTCGTGTGTACAAAATTGTTCCCGGTGAAGGTGACCCGCAGGAGGCTACTATGCAAGAGATTACCGCGCAAGACGCGAACCTTGATACGTGCAACACGTTGGGCCGGATTTGGAATGAGCTTGCGGTTAGCAGAAAATCCAAGGACTAAAGGTAATTTTTATGAGAAGAAGTCTTGAGACAACATTTCTTCCGCCAGGAGAGAATGAAGATAATCTTGAAAGGGATTCGGACGCCGGGCCAGATATAGAGGCTACTGGGGGAGGGGGTGGCTCGTATGTCGACAACTATAGCCTTACTCCGGTAAAGTTTTCAGGAGTCGAGATTCATCTTGCTGGAGCGAGCGATGAAATTAGCCCTGAAGAGGTATGTTGGCGGCTAGAGTCAGAGGGAGTGGTCAAAGTTGCTCCGCGTTTAGATGAACAACTGGCAGGCAAGGCTGAAGACAGGAGTAATATTATCACATATACTCCCAGAACATGCTGCATCCCACAAACTTTTACATTAGATGATCTGTATAGAGGTGATAGGGCAGAATTAACGGAATACGAAACGCTATGCCAGCTTGATGGGTTTTTTGCCTATGTAGAATCCCTAAACGGTAAATATGCAAATGAAGCTAAATCCATGCGCGAAAATTTGACATTTATTGGCGAAAAAGAATACAAAGAAGCAGCGGCTGGTATCGCTGTCAGCTGGAAAGCAGCTCTTGAGGCAAATACCGATTTACAAATTTGTGTTATCGCTGGAGAAATTAAAATTAATAAGAATCAGATAAAGAGCGATGAATATTTATTAGATAATATACTAGCCAATTTTACCGAAGAAGATTGGGAAAAATACGGTGATAGGATTATCGTTGATCGAGATGATATTGCGAATATGCCAAAAGAAAATTTGCGAGTTGTGCTACTGGATGATTGGACTATTAGCGGCTCGCAGCTTAGAGATGTTTATCATTCGCTAGTTGATCAATATCCCGAAATAGAAGATCAAATTGAAATGCAGTTGATTGTAGCTAATGAGCAAAGAATAAAATATGGACTTTCGGTCGATGAGCTGATGGGTGATGGTAAGAAGATTCCCGTTAGAGCGTATTTCTCGGCACACGATTCTAAAACAGCAAAGAACGGAGCTTATATCACTGGGTTTCATTCTTCTGTTGACTACGATTTCGAGAAGTTGATACGGAGAATGCTTTGGCACGCCGAAGGTAGAGAAAAGAAATCTGAACCAAGAGGAGAGATGTATATGCCTCCCGGAACAAATATCGTGCGTCCGTATCGCAAAGATGGGGTGGCGAGAGATAGCTTGGTGAATATCGAAAGAGCTCGCCAATGTAGGCGCAGGCGGCTAGCAGAAAGGCAAGGAAGCGATTATGCTATACTATGAAAATATGGAGGAGTTACCGCAAAAAGCTTCTGATTTTTTGTCTGGTGATTTTCTGGCTGGATTAGAGCAAAAAGATTCTGCAAAGATTAGAGATCAGGCTGCGGTGCTGCCGCATAATGTAGTCCTTGAAGGGATTGGCAATCGGATGTTAATTCGAGATTTTCTGGTGCAAACGAAAGGAGAGTTGTCGAGCTATGTTTTGGATCTTGATGATGAAGAAGCGGATTTGGAAGATGGTACACGACGGTTGTTTGGCGTTATAGACGGAAGTTTAGATGAAATTTTCAAGGCTGCTGATGAGAATAAAGACAGACCGGGCGGTCTCGGTATGGAGCGTCTTCGCCAAGAATTTCGGAATACAGACGATATTGCTGTTATAAATTTGGCGGGTCATATAGCCCAGATGGACGTTGATAAGATATTAGCAATAAATAATCCGTATACCGTGATGAAGGCTATTCGAGGCGCTATCGTTGAAGAATTGTGGAAAAACGTACAGGATTATCGAGAAACTGGCGATAATCGAGAAATTAGGGATGCTATTAGTGAAGCCGTAGCGGAGTTTATGGACATCATGGATAAAGATATTTTATATAGCATGCTGCATGACGGCGAGGATGTTATTGGCTGTTTGCGGTAATAGATGGTTACTTGACATATTAGAGATGTAGTGATATGATGGTTTCCTAAATGTTAAGCGTGGTGGGAGAAAAGGTAGTAGTTGATAGTAATGAATAAGATGGCACACGAAGTGAGAGGCGATGATGGTATCTGGAGATGGCAGTGGTATGAAGGACCTACTCTTGGAGAAAAAGCAGCAGTTGTTGCTAGGAAGGCGGCAGCGGTTGCATTAAGCTTGGCTGCTTTGTTTGGTGTTGGTAAAGTTGCGCAAATAGGATATGAAAAATGGAACGAGCCTGCAATAAGTACAGAGCAGATGTCTGAAATGACAAACGCCACTATAAGCCATATTGAAGACCAAATGAATTACTTTGAAAGAAATGGAAGCAAAGATCCTAATGGTGAAGATTATGACAAATATGAGGCGACTAATCGTATAGACAATCCTGACGGAACATACCAAATGAATGATTCTAATCTTTCTGCGTTTATGTCAACGTCAGAGCAGGGTAAAAGTGTAATTGGGTTTCAAGTAAGATATAATCATTTGGAATATGATGACAAGGGCAGAGTTGTCGCTGGTCATGAAAACAATCGAGGTGTTGAAGTAAATTATAATTTTAGTTTACAAGATCCAGTGCGGCGGGGGGATGTAGACACAAATAAAGACGGAGCAATTTCGCCGGCTGAAGCGTTAAAGGCAGTGCGTGAGTACGGAGGTAATATTTCGTTGGTTGAAATGGAGGTAGATCGGAATGGTGACGGGAAATTTTCAGGAGAGCGTGGTGGGGACGATCATTCAGAGATGACAGTTGATCAAAACAACGGTGTAAGTGGAATTGCTGGCGGTAGTATTGTTAACAGTCCTATTTCCGGTGGTGACTCTGGAGATGCGGCTGTTAGTCATTTTTTTGTCGCTTTGGATGTTGTTGAAGCCCGAATTGGAGAATCAAGGCAATAATGATAAAAATAATCCGGAAAATCCTGTAGTTTGCGGATGTGTAAGGTTATTACGCCAGGGAATTAATAAATTCAGAGAGAAAGGTTTTATAGTAATCATTGCAAGCGAATCAGACGGAATAGCAACAAGCGGTAGAAGAGGTTGGCTAGATATAATTAATGGTATTGGGTGGCCTAATCTGCCAGGTATAGAATTTGACTATACTGATGATCCTGATACAGTAGAAAAATTCAATAACTCGGAAACTAACGATTCAGATAAAGAGGAATATTATAAAAGGGTTGATGCTAATTTTAAAGCAGAGAATGCCTTTATGATGGAGCATATGTCAAGGATGAACGATGGTGAACTTCTGACGTATGCAGCAGAGATTATTAAGTTTAGGCGTTTGAAAGATTTTCTTTATATAAATAGACATGAAGACGAGATTATAGGACTTCCTGATAATGTAGAGTTTTTAGATTACGATTTATTTGAAGACCGTAGAAGTCCTAGGTATGGTCACTGGATGATTGAGGACAAAGATGATTTAGGAGAGGGAGACAGTAACTACAGTGATTTTACAGTATCTTTCATTGCCGCTGTGGATCCTGGGTATTACGAGAAGGCGAAGCATTATGGTGAAGATCCTACCCGGGAACAAGCTGGTGTTTTGAGACTATCAAAATATCTTGGCGAGTATTTTGAGCCAGAATTAGCTAGTATAAGATATTTTGATCGGTTGAGATATGAAAGAGCGGTCGCGACACAAAGCGGGAGCGACCAGTTGAATATCGATGATTTTCGCAAGAGTCATCGCCCGAGTATGCTAATGATCCTGAACTTCCGATGGGGCATGAAGGTAGGGTACTGGCGTGGTTTGATAACGAATTTAATACGCAGAGTTCTATTACCGGCGAGCCGATGATGGGATGGAGATTTGAGGATGATGTTACAGAAGCTGAACGCAACCGGGCTGTTGCGGCGGTCGTCTCTATGGCGCAAAAAATGGGTGCTGCAAGGTGGTCTTTGGAGTGTCTGAAAATGCTTGACGATAGACATGAGGAATTGCTTAATGAGGAAAAAAGAGAACGTAGCGGCTCTCAGCTAGGGAGAATTGCTACTGAGTTATCAGATATTGAATAGTTAGGCAGCTCAGATTTGTACAGGTTGCGCTAATGTAGCGTACCCGAAGCAATATCAGACACTAGACTTTTCCACAAAACCGTGGAAAAGTTTTAGTTTGGTAGGGAAATGGGTAGAAAGTGGGTAAAAGGGCTTGCATGTGGGTAGTTGTGGGTAGTATAGTGGAGGTAGTGGAACGAAAGTTGATGGAAATCACCAACCAAAACAAACATCCACTACGAAAAACCAACTAATCTACCACGGAGGAAGGACGACGTGCAGACAGATTACTTTGAGCGAAAGTTGGACGACAAGCGGCGCTTGACGATCCCGGCCGAGCTCAGGGCAGA
The DNA here is from genome assembly GCA_963515045.1 of uncultured Candidatus Saccharibacteria bacterium. GTDB lineage: Bacteria > Patescibacteriota > Saccharimonadia > Saccharimonadales > Saccharimonadaceae > Nanosynbacter. The sequence continues at coordinate 21,855 of CAUPWH010000005.1, forward strand.
GTTTGCATCCGGCGTCGTATTGACCCGCGGGTTTGGCAACTACCTTCACTTATATCCGCAGCAAGTCTGGGATCGGGAAGTGGAGGGCGCGCTGACCGGAAGCATTCTGGATGAGCGCGTAGCCGACCTGAATGTCAAATTCCGCCGCGGTAAAACCGCTTCGGCGCTCGACCAGAAACAGGGGCGAGTGACGATTGAGCAGCATCTACTCGACTATGCTGGTATTGACCGGGAAGTCGTGGCGGTGCGAGCGGGCGCGTATTTTCGGCTGATGGCGGCCGAGAGTGCGGATTGATTAGCTGAGTCAGTACTTTAACAATTTGAAAACCTCTCGAGATCAACTATCTGGGTATTTGAAGATGGCAGGTGGCAATTTGCTCCACGATAAAAACGGCAACGTTCTTTCCTCAAAACACCTCCCAAAAAACTCCACCTCACACATAAGTCTCTTTTGGAAACTATGGTTGTCACTGACAATCATCACATTTCCACTCTTAGACAACAAAAACAAACAAAACACAAATACAAAACAGCCAGAATTAAATATCCAGTTAGGTGATCTCGAGCATTGCTACTGTATCTGGTCGCAAGATTTTCGAGATTTATCTCCGTACAGCGATTGCAGCCCAAGCGACGAATGTCGCCTGGCGCGTAAAGAGGAGTAAATCTCGAAGAATCGCCGTGACCGATGATACAATAATAAAGCAATGATGAGTATTAAAGAACATCCACCACAGTCGGACGCGTTTCAAGCGAGCGAACCGATTCATGTTCCCGTACTCCTTGAGGTGACCTTGGATAGGTTGCGGCCAGCCAGAGGCGAGAGTTATCTCGACCTGACGGCTGGCTACGGCGGCCACGCCAGGGAATTCTTAAGAAGGACGGATAATTACTTGGGCGCAGTGTTGGTTGACCGCGATGATAACGCGATTAACACGCTGGGCGATTTGGCTGAAAAAGGCGCCACGCTGATTCACAAAGATTTTGTGAGCGCAGCGCAGGATTTGGTCAAGCAGGGACGTACATTTGACGTGATTTTGGCTGATTTGGGGGTGTCGTCACCGCAGCTTGACAGAGCAGAGAGAGGTTTTTCGTTTCGGTTTGACGGGCCGCTGGATATGCGGATGGATAATCGGACGGAAACAACGGCAGCGGATATCGTCAATTCGTATTCGGTTGATGAGCTGACGCGGCTGATTACTCATTACGGCGAAGAAAGTCCCGGGCGGGCCAGGCGGATTGCGCAGGCAATTGTTGGTGCCAGGCCGATTCGGGGAACGACCGAGCTGGCTGATCTGATCAAGCACACTGTCGGTCGCGGCGGGATGAAACATCATCCGGCGACTCGCACCTTTCAGGCACTGCGCATTGAAGTCAATCACGAACTTCGGCTGATTGAAGAATTATTGCCGCTGCTGCCACGCCTCCTTAATAGGGGTGGGCGAGTCGGAATAATTAGTTTTCATAGTCTGGAGGATCGATTGGTCAAGCGATATTTCTGGGAGCAAGCAACTGCTGGCTACGAGGCCGAGCTGAGCGTCCCAGAGAAGAAGCCGGTGTCTGGAACAGAAGATGTTCACAATCCGCGCAGTCGAAGCGCTCAGTTTCGCTGCGCCGTAAAAACATAAACAAAAAGAAGGAGGGCGACACCATGCCAATCCACATCAAAGTACAATTCCAGGACGCAGAAGCAGCTGAGACCGTTGCGGTACGCCGCGGCTAACAAAGCGCGTATTCCGGAATATACACTCTAAATCGGAAGCGGCCCGTTCTAATATACTAAAAGGGGCGGGCTAGCTTTCCCTAATAAAAATTATAAATAAAAATAAGAATAGAAGCAATGACAACCACCACATTTACTCCGCGACGTTCAGGCGTCCAGATGCGGCGCAACCAGAACTCAACACGTTTCCAATCTCGGGTCAAACTTGGTCCTGTCGCTCATACAGTGCTCGTCGCGCTGATGATTACAGTACTGGGCTTGATTTATTTGACTCAGGCAATTAAAACTACAGCCTATGGCTACGAGGCGCAGGATTTAGATTCGCAGATAAATGAATTGAGCGCTAAAAAATCAGAATTGGAAGTACAAAATGCGCGGCTGACATCGCTAGAGAGGGCGAAGAACAGTAATGTTGCGGCGGCCATGACATCGACCGAGACCAGTTACGCCCGCTAGCCTGAAAATGATATACTAAATAGAGCGATTATGCAGCGGCTTACACATTCTAGAACTGGCTGGTTGGCCATCGTTTTACTCTTGGCGATGGCGGCTTTTGTGTTAAGGCTGTTTTACTTGCAGATTTTGCAGCATGGCATGTATACTGAGTTGGCTCGGGCTAGCCAGCAGCGGCAATTTGTTATTCCGGCAGAGCGCGGTAAGATCTATATGATGGACGGGCAGGCGTTGGCGCCAGTGGTGCTGAATCGGATGATTTATACGGTAATTGCTGATCCGCAGGCGGTGGAAGACAACGAGCGCAGTAAAATTATTACTAGCTTGAAAGAAATTGCCGGCGGAGAGATGGTTCATCATGCCGAAGCTAAGCTGAATAATAAAAAGTCTCGCTACGAGGTTTTGGCTAGGAATATTTCCAGAACGCAAGCCGAAAAATTGAGGAACAAGAATTTTGCTGGTATGCTGTATCAACAGGGGTCGATTCGCGATTATCCAGAGAATGGTTTAGGTGCGCATGTACTGGGTTTCGTTAATGCGGCTGGCGACGGACAATACGGCGTGGAGGGCGCGCTGGAAAAGCGCTTAAAGGGGCAGAACGGTTTATTACAGGCAGTGACCGACGTCAGGAATGTGCCGCTGACAGTGGGCAAGGATAATATTCGGATTGAGGCGAAGGCGGGGGAGAATCTTGCTTTGACGGTCGATCGGAATATTCAGAGTTACACTGAGTCGGCGCTGAAAAACGGCGTCGAGGCAGCGCGCGCTACTGAGGGAAGTGTTATAGTTATGAACCCAAATAACGGCCGAGTTTTGGCGATGGCTAATTATCCGTCATACAATCCGGCGGAATACGCCAAGCAGACTAATGCCGCGGTTTTTATGAATAATGTTACGATGACGCCGTTTGAGCCGGGGTCGATTATTAAGTCGTTTAGTTTTGCTGCGGCGATTGATAAAGGCGCGGTTACACCGTCAACCGTCTATAATAATACTGATTGCATTAAGGTGGCTGACAGGACCATGTGTAATGCGCTGCGCGGTTTGAATGGTCCGATATCAATTCAGGGAGCATTTAATAATTCGTTGAATGTGGGTACAATTACGGCAGTGCGGAGGCTTGGTAATGGGTCGCAAATCAATTTGCCAGCGCGCCAGACGCTGTACGATTATTATCATGATCGGTTTGGATTTGGGCAAGCTACCGGAATTGAGTTGAACGAGGCAGCCGGTTATGTTTATCCGCCGGACAGCGCCGAGGGCAACGAAGTCCGTTATTCGGCAATGACGTACGGCCAGAGTATGAACTTAACAATGGTACAGGTGGCGGCTGGGTTTTCGTCGATTGTTAATGGCGGGCAATACTATAGGCCGGCGATTGTTAGCGGTTCAGTTGATAAAAACGGTAAAATACATCCGTCCGAGAATAAAGCGTTGCGCCAGACGGTCAGCGCCGGAACATCGTCACAAATGCGCAGCATGCTAGCGACAGCGCGCGGTTCGTCGTTTTTATCGAAGAACGATAAGCCGGGATATGAAATTGGCGGCAAGACCGGAACATCGGAAGCGGTTGTTGGCGGACATTATTCACAAAGCGAGACAATTGCGACCTATATCGGCTATGGTGGCGCAAATAGGGCGGAATATGTCATAATGGTACGCGTGGCGGCGCCGGGCAGAGGAATTAACCTGCAGGGAAATTACCACGCCGGCCCGATTTTCACGGACATCTCCAACTGGATGATTGATTATATGAAATTAGCACCGAAGGGATAACCATGGCAACCGCTTTACAAACAATGACTAACGAATTAACGCACGTATTTTTACTCAGCGTCGGGGCGTTTTTATTGGCAATGTTTTTAACGCCGATTTATACGTTTTTTGCTTACCGATACCGGTTTTGGAAGCGGCAGCGCTCAGAGAGTACCGACGGTAAAAAATTGAAGATTTTTGCTAAATTCCAAGCGGCGAAATTGCAGCGTAATATTCCGACAATGGCTGGCGTGATCGGCGTGATCGCGATTTTTATAGTGACGTTTTTCTGTAATTTAGATCGGGCGCAGACGTGGCTGCCGCTGGCAGCGCTGCTGGGCGGCGGCGCGGTTGGCTTGATCGATGATATTATCAATATTCGCGGTACAGGCGGCGGCGCGGCGGGCTTGCGCAGCCCGGTGAAGTTTGCGCTAATTACGCTTATTGGTGCGGTTCTCGGTTGGTTTTTCTTCGCCAAATTAGGCGTGATGAGTTTTCACGTGCCGTTTATGGGAGATGTGAGTATTGGCTGGCTGATCATCCCGTTGTTTGCATTTGCGGTGGTGGCGACTGGCAATGCGGTCAATATTTCTGATGGCATGGACGGGCTAGCTGGCGGTCTCTTGAGCGCTAGTTTCGGTGCATTTGGGGTGATTGCGCTGTTGCAGCAGCAGGTATTGCTGGCGGGATTTTGCTTTACGGTGGTCGGCGTGCTGCTGAGTTATTTGTGGTTTAATATTTATCCGGCGCGGTTTTTTATGGGCGATGTCGGCAGCTTCGCGTACGGCGCTAGCTTGGGCGTGGTGGCGATGCTGACAGATTCGCTGTTGCTGCTGCCGGTAATTGGATTGCTGTTTGTGATTGAGGCGGGCTCCAGTTTGATACAGATTTTTAGTAAAAAATTCTTTAAGCGCAAGATTTTCTTATCGGCGCCAATTCATCATCATTTGGAGGCTATCGGCTGGCCGGAAACCAAGGTGACGATGCGGTTCTGGGTGATTGGCTGTGTGATGGCGTTTATCGGCGTGATGCTGGCTTTGGCGGGGGGTCATATTGCGTAGTTCAGCTGCCTTTAAGCGCAATGCCAATAAAGTCGTGCCAATTCGCCGCCATCGACCGATGTATCAGATTGCTTTGTATATGGGGCTATTGTTAATGCTGGGATTGGTGGTCATGTATGCGCTGGGGCCGCAGCGGGCAAATGTGCTAAATTACGCATACGGTACGCATTATGATAGTAACTTCTTTTTTAATAAGCAATTGGTTAGCGTTGTTATTGCCGTCGCGGCATTTGCGGTTTGCGCGCTGTTACCGCTAGCATGGGTTAATAAGTACGCGAAACAGATTTTTTTAACAGGGCTGGTTTTATGCGTGCTGCTGGTAATTATGGGCGCAGTTCTCCATCTGCCAATTGCCAAAGACACGAACGGGGCTTACCGTTGGTTTTATTTGGGGCAATTAGGCAGCCTTCAGCCGTCGGAGCTGCTAAAATACGGCGTGTTGGTGTTTCTGGCGGGGTTTTTAAGCAAACGTGTCAAACAGGAGAAAATTAACGACATGCAGGAAACGCTTGTGCCGGTAGCGGTGTTGGCAGGGATTTCGTTAATCGTCGTGGTGTTCTTGCAAAAGGATTTGGGGACTGGCATGTCGCTGGTGGCGATTATTATGGCAATGCTGGTGGTGTCTGGAATGGATGGAAAGATTATCGCCAAGGTGCTGGGCGCGGTATTAGTCCTAGGCGTGTTGATGATTGCTATGTCGCCGCACCGGATTGAGCGCGTAGTAACGTTCTTACAGGGCGACAGCCGCCGTTCAGCTAGTCAGGATGACGGCGATTATCATATTCAGCAGGCGCGGATTGCGATTGGTTCTGGCGGGCTGCTGGGCCTGGGGATTGGCAAGAGCGTGCAGGCGACCGGTTATCTGCCCGAGGCGATTAACGACTCGATTTTCGCGGTGATGGGCGAGACGTTTGGCTTTCTCGGCTTGATGGCGATTTTAGCGCTTTTTACGGCGCTGTTATTGTCAATTTTGCGCGTGTCTGCCAGGTTGCCGGACATGCGGCTGCGGCTGGCTGCGGCTGGCGTATTCGGCTGGGTAGCGTCGCATGTTATTATGAATATCGCTGCGATGACTGGCGTGGCGCCGCTGACGGGGATTCCATTACCGCTACTTAGCTACGGCGGTACTAGTATGATGTTTATTGCCGCGGCGCTTGGGCTAGTTTTTCAGATTTCCAGATACACATCACATAAACCATTAGAGGAGGGAAGCGATGGCAAGAATCTTAGCGGTCGGCGGCGGTTCGGGCGGACACGTTACGCCAGTGGTAGCCGTATTTAGGGAGTTGAAAAAATCAGGCGATCACGAGCTGCGGTTTTGGTGCGATCGGAAATTTGGCGCCCGCGCCCGCGGAATTTTTAGCAAATTTGACGAGACTATTCCGGTTGAGCTGATTGCTGCTGGAAAATTGCGGCGTTATCATGGTAAAAGTATTAGCTTTCATCTTCGTCCGTCAATTTTACTGCCAAACGTCCGCGATGCTTTTAAGGTGGTTATCGGGTTTTGCCAAAGCTTTATTAAGTTGTTGATTTGGCGGCCGGATGTGATTTTTATTAAGGGCGGCTATGTTTGCTTGCCGGCTGGCTACGCGGCGCGGCTGCTAAAAATTCCGCTGGTGCTGCACGATTCTGATGCTCATCCGGGATTAACTAATCGGCTGTTAAGCCCATTCGCTAAGGCGATTGGCACGGGCGCGCCGCTTAAATATTATAGTTATCCGCCGGAAAAAGCTAAGTATGTCGGTATTCCGGTTGCGGCAGAGTTCAGGCCGTATACAGACGAGGAACGCCGCCAATTGAAATCCAAGCTGCAATTTGATCCGAATCGGCCGCTCGTGGTGATTACCGGCGGCGGTTTGGGTGCAGCCAGGATAAATGAGGCGGTGGTTGCGGTTCGGGAGGATTTGCTGGCTGAATCATCGGTGTTTTTAATTTCTGGCAATTTGCAATATGAGCAATTGAAGGAAGCGGTCAGCGAATGCGACGGTTGGCGTCTGCAAGCTTTCGTGCATGACGGTATGGCGGAAGTTTTGGCGGCGGCTGATTTGGTAGTGACTAGGGCAGGCGCGACGACGCTGTTGGAACTGGCGGCGCTGCACAAACCGACTATCATTATTCCAAACGGCCGGCTGACGGCTGGACACCAGTTAAAGAATGCTAAGGTGTATCAAGAGGCGCTGGCGGCGGTGATTGTGACAGAGGACGAGCTGGATGACGACAGCCAGATTTTGGCAAAGAAAATTATCGGCTTGCTGCGGTCTCAGAAAATTCTGCAAGGTTTGGGCAATAATTTTGGCAAATTTGCCAAGCCGAACGCTGCTCGCGATATGTCAAATATGATATTAACTACAATTCGCCGGCAGGGCAGGCGTAAATGAAATTTGGCTTTCTGAAAAAGAAAGAACCTAAGCTGACGCGCCGCGAGATTGCTGCGAGGCGCCAGGCTGAAATTTATGATGATATACCAGCGCAATCATACCGGCGCAACCGAACGCTAAACAGCCGCCAGACAGCTTCGCCGATGGAAACATCCGAGCGGTTGGAGGCGCACCGGCTGATTAAAAAGCGGCGCAAAGCCAGCCGGCGTTTTTTCGGCGCGGTATGCGGGCTTGCGGTTGTGTTATATTTGCTATCTCAGCTGACGATTAATGTTTCAGTTCAAACTCCCGACCCGAAGAGCTCTGGTAACGCCGCTAAATATATTAAAATTCTTAACGATTATTATGCGTCGCGTCCAGCTGAAAGATTCCGATTTTTTTTGGATCATAATAGTTTGATAAACTTCTTTTTACAGCAAGCTCCGGAGGTAAAAACGATTCAAATCGAGGGCGAATCTTTGGCTTCATCATCAGTAAAATTACAATTTCGCCAGCCAGTTGCTCAGTGGTCGTCCGGTAGTAAAGTGTATTTTGTCGATGAAAGCGGCGTGACATTTGAGCGGAATTATTTTGACTCGCCGACGGTAGCTGTTAAAGATGAAAGCGGCATCCCTGCCAAAAGCGGCCAAGAGGTCATTAACCGGCAATTTTTAAGCTTTTTAGGCCAGGCGGTGTCCTTATTCACCCAAAATAACCTAAAAGTATCAGAGGCAACACTGTCAGCTGGCACGGTGCGCCAGGTTTGGTTTAAGGTTGATGGCAGGGATTATTATATACGAATGACGGTGGACAGGGCAGCTGAGCCGCAAGTTAAGCAGGCGATTATTACCATAAAACACTTGGATGGACAGGGGATAACGCCAGCATATATTGACGTCAGAGTAGATCAGCGGTCGTTTTATAGATAGCTAAATAGGCGATCGGGCAGCCTAATTAACAGGGGCGGGTATTGCTCTACTTAAGATATTAGTTCTCTTTTTGTTCTTTTTTGGGAGGCTGGGCAAAATACGAAAAACTATATATTATTATATCTAAATGCTAAAAAGTCAAATATTGACTGGGTGGCGAATTAGGGGAGCGGGGGAATAAAATTAAGAAAAAGTCAAATGTGAATTTCTGGCTGGATTTGGCGGCGTGTGGAAAACTTGGCTTAAAAGCTTGTACGCGATATGTTTACGTACGCAGTTTGGTTGTAAAAACACCAACAAGTATATGCTGGCGACTTTTAAGTGTGTTGGCTTTTGGATTAACGATTGTGGGTCTAGCCTGGAATGAACTGGTTTGTCTTAATGTAAATGGAATACGTATAAAAAGTTTAGAATAATCTTAAGTTTTAGTCTGGCAGTGCTAAGGTTGCCCTGCCAGGTATTGGCGGTGAAAAACGATAAAGATAAAAGATAAATGGGAGGAAGCTGGTTTATTTTGGGTATATTCTCATTCATCCGGTTGAACGTATTTATTAGTTCGTAAAAGGTACATTGTGCGACATTAAAACTATCTACGAAACATGATTACTCCATCGTCTTTTTTCAAGATAAATTTATGTAGTTTGTAAACTTTTGGAGATATCGGCGGCGATTAATTATGTTACCGCCCTGTTTGGGCTTTGCCGGTATGTTATATTGTCCTAAATCTATATTTGCCATGTTTCATGTTTTTATTGCTATTGGCTATTAATGGCTTTTGGCGCTCTAATTTGTGTTATTGATTATGGTTTGGGCTTTGATCGCTAAAGGTAGTGTTTTATGAATATATGAAATGTTGGCAATTGTTAGATAATTATTCTGGCATGACTTTAAGAAACCTGCGGATAATTAGTTCGCTTTTTGTTCTATAGTTTTTCAAGCGTTGATTCTTTAAGAGCGCGGGCGACCTCTTGTTTGATGATTTCACTATTCCACTCGCCCGCCTTAAACCGCAGCAGGAACATATTTGCATTGCTTATAATTGAGTTAACGAAAATGTCGCGCTTTTGGCGGTCAGGACGATCATGGGTGTTGTCGTCAAGTTCAATAGCTATGAGTGGTTTCATATCATTGGTGCAAATAAGAAAATCCACTGATTTGCCGTTGATTCTTGAAAATGCCCTACTCCAGTTCTGTGTCCTGTGGTAGCCAACCTTCGTCGTAAGTGATACAATACGACTAGTCGTAGCGCCTGTAAAATTGTCAGCGAGCTGCCTATCGATAATTTCAACTATGTTGTTGGGCGCTAAACCGGTGATTCGTCTGCTAGCTAGGGACGGATCACCGGAAACCAAGTTACGTTTAATGTATTTTATGATATATTTATAGGTGAGTTCCTGGTGGATTACTAATAGGACTTGCGCCTGTAGCAGATTCTAGATCACTACTTGCCCGGGTAACACCCCGCAAGTCGTCGTCCATCAGGGGCGTACCAAGCAATAACAGGATAAGTGAGCTCCCTGCTACGTTGAATTGACAGGAGATATCAGTGGTCAGAAAAAATCTTAAACAAACAGATCAGGAAAATAAGAGTAAGCCCGCTGTTAAAAAGCGAAAGCGTGGCTGGCTTATCTTTGGCGGAGTTGTCGTTACTCTTGCTGTTATAGGACATGTCAGCAATATAATGGAGCAATCTCGCCTTGAGAAGGACAACGTCCCTATTATTATCTCTAATGTGGATGAAAACATTAAGCTTGATTACCACACCGACAAGCGCGAAATTTCTGCTAAAATATCAGGAGTCAGCTTGCTTGCCGAGGTAAAGGTAGCTAACGGTAAAACTAGCATACACGGGCATAAAAATTCAGCTGGCGACATTAAGTATGAAATCAAAGGCATAAAAGAGGGCGACAGCGATATTTCTATATCCGTCGTTGACGGCAAACGCCACGGCGATAAAATCATCAAGATTCACCGCCAAACGAAAGCTGATTATGACAAACAAGAACTAGAGAAAGCTCTCAAACGTACTGAGGAATCGGTTAAAAAAGCTGAGCAGAAATCGAACGATGAGAATATCTCCCGCGCCAAGTCGGATGTCAATAAATTACCAGAGGATAAACGCGGACAATTCTCTGAGCGTATTGCCAAATTAGAAAAAGCCAAGCAGGAAGAAAAAGAACGTGCTAACAAAGCTAAAAAAGAGGCGGAAGAGAAGAAAAAGCAGGAGGAGGCAGCGGCTGCCGCAGCTAAAGCTCGGCAGCAACAGCAGCAAGCACGACCGCAGCCTGCACCTCGCCAAGCTGCCCCTACTCCTGCTGCTCCGCAACCAGCTCCAACAGCTCCTCCGCGTCCACGTCCACACCCAGCAACACCTGCACCCGCTCCCTCGGCAGAATTACATTTTAGTAGCTGCAAAGAAGCGCGTGCTGCTGGCTATAGCCATATGCGCCGCGGCGAACCGGGGTATTCGCCGCACCTTGACAGAGATAATGACGGGATAGCTTGCGATAAACATAGATAATTCGTTTTCAAAGATGAAGTTATCGATAGCTTGACGCAACTCCTTAGTCATCTTTGGTTTTGGATTATCTTGGATGTCGTTGATGGTTTCTTGAAGTGGCTGTTGAGGCTGCTGGCGGCGCTGTTTATCGGCTCTGTACTTATCCATAGCGTTGTTGAGGTTATCAATGGCGCTTGGCTTAGACTGATTTTGCGATTGGTCTAGTTTGTAACGGGGGTTGGTGTTGACATTTTGGGTGTTGTTTGCTACACTGGCATCAGAATCGCCGGAACTAAATCGCCTACTTGAGCGGTTCGCCGGTATTCTTTTTATATTGTTGAAAGCGTATATTAACTTTCCCTTATCGTTTAATCCAACATTTATAGTTACGTCAAACTGTTGACCATCTATTTCTATGCGTGCCGTCCTGTATTCAAAACCGTCCTTTGCGAATGAATGCGCTTTCGTGTCCGGAGCTTCTGCATACTTCTTAGATACTTTAAGAATGTCAGGTAACTCACCAGCCATCTTACCCTTAACTAATATATCTTCAAAAGTTTGGTGTGGATCGACATACTTTCTAATTGTGTTTCTGTTAATCCTGCCAGTCCCGTCTTTACCGAAGTTCAGCGGATAATTATTGCCTTTGAAATTTTCGTTTAAGTACTTGCGAATTGTCGGGACAACCTGCTTGCCAGGCACACCCTTGAGGATATTATTATTGACAACTACAATATTCCTACCATCATGGGCAGCTTCGATACTCATCATCCTTACCCGCCCATCGCCGCCAGGTACTTGCTGTTTGGCGTTTCTGAACTTACCTGTTTCCATTTGGGCGTAAAACTGCTTGATGATATCCTGCTTGCCGATAAGTCCTCGAATGGCTTCGGTAATGCGGTCGTAGATAGCGACAATACGCTGTGTGTTTCAGATTATTTTGTTTCAGTACCATTCAATATAACACTACTGTAAAACAATCGCACAAGCAATGGTTGTGACTGAACGGTTTCAGTACCATTCAATATAACACTACTGTAAAACAACTGATCGTTTTGATTCAGAACGCGATTAGTTTCAGTACCATTCAATATAACACTACTGTAAAACGTTGAACAGACGATACACGTTGCACTGCGTGTTTCAGTACCATTCAATATAACACTACTGTAAAACGGCCTGGCGCACCATCATCATCCACGTCGAGTTTCAGTACCATTCAATATAACACTACTGTAAAACTATGTACAAAAGAGGAAATTGAATCTAAAAGTTTCAGTACCATTCAATATAACACTACTGTAAAACCCATTATTAATCCGCGGCGGGCGGGTGGTGGTTTCAGTACCATTCAATATAACACTACTGTAAAACTGATAATAACGCAATCATCACGCCAGAAAAGTTTCAGTACCATTCAATATAACACTACTGTAAAACCTCAATCATGAAGTTTTACAGAGGTAAACATGATAACGCTTACCTTGTATTATTATGAATTGGTACTAAAATCATACAAATCATCGTCAATGATGAGAATGTTTTCGTCATCTAATTTATCTTTACAGTTTTTCTCAATAAAAAGTACTGAAAAATGATTGTTTTCTACATATTGTAAAAGAGCTTGCAACTCGCTGTGCGACAATAATTGGCGCTGGTTTATCAAAATAACTAAACGTTTTGATAATAATTGCTGCGCTGAATCTATAATACCATAAAGCTTGTCAAGGTAGTTATTTCCTGTATTAGACTCTAGCTCCACGTGGGCCATCTTCATAAGGTCATTGATGGATATCTCTGTTTGGTAATTTAAGTTTTGCGAGAATCCAACACTTATGGCGCTAAGGATATCTAAAATATCCTTTTCTACTTGCGCTAGTTTTTCTGTGTCGATGTCACTGTTGTCTCGGATGTTTTTATAGAGCGCTGCTGTGATAGTTCGGCTGGCTAGATCATATGAATAGACATCAGTGACAATTAACGTGTCTTTTATGAAATTTAATGGGTTGTGGTTATTGTCGTAAATAACAGTATGGTTGCTTTCTTCCCTCTTGGTATATACGTCAAGGATGTCTTCAGCGACTCTTCTGAAGAATAAGTTATTACGAACGACTAAGGTCGCAACGCCACCATCATCTGGTATGAACAGTGTATTATCGAATCCTGAAATGCTGATTTTCATAAAATGACTGTCCTATTGGTGCTTTGAATTGATAACTCCTTATACTCCCCTGCTAAATATTCCATTGAGGCGAATTGCCGCTCGGTTATTGTCAGTAGCTGGACAACACCGTTGTCGGGTATGATTTTCTTTAGCCTGTCGTAGGTTGATTTTTCATTGGTGGAGTTGAGCACTAGTTTGCTGTAGACGGATTGTTGCATCATGACAAAGCCTTCTTGGGTAAGTTGTTTGCGAAATGTTGTGTATATTTTGCGCTCGCGAGCGCTAACCATTGGTAAGTCAAAAAATAAAATCATTCTCATGTAGCGTACTTTCATAATTATGTTAAATCGTATTCAGGTAGCTCTTTTTCGCTGCCCTCTTCCATTGCCCTAAAAAATAACTTGACGTAGATATTGATCGCGTTTGATAAGAATTGTTCTTTGCCGAGAATGACAACTTTGTGATTAAGGACATCAATGAGGCGGCTCTTGAAAAAGTCATCAAATGCAAAGCTGCGGCATTTATAAACCTCACGGTCGACGACAGGACGAAACGACTCCATAAGGTCACAGGTGAGATTAAAAGGATTGTATTCGTTGCAATGATTAACTCCCATGGTTGTTGAGTAGCCGGCGGCGGTGATCTCCCTGTTGAAGGCCGAGAGAAGAATCGCATAGCCATAGTTGAGTGCTGCATTTATATCACTAGAGCTATCACGAGAAAACTGCGGACCGAACAATTCCTTGAAATAGAGTTTGGCGGCGTGTGCCTCGCGATTGGTGGTGTCTCCTGGCAAAACTGATGTGGCAAAGTTCATAAGTATTTCGCATGTTGTTTGATTTGCAGTCTCTTTATAAACTACTTGAGCTTGTTTAATGATTTTTTGAGTGATAATTATCTGCCATATGCAGTCTTTGGTTGATTGTGGCCACTGGCTTTGGTGACGCATTTGTTTGCTGGCATTATGCGCGCCGTAATACGGTATTATCTCGCTGTATGGATTGCGCTGATGATCGCAGAATATTATTTTCACCTTGTAGCGAGACAGCTCACACAGTAAATAGGCTGTCAAATTAACGGCAGTATTTTCAATTATCAGAGTGCCGATTTCGCTAATGTGGAGAGCTTTTTCTTTACCGTCGCTGATAATAAGCATGTAGTCGTTTTTATAGCTTAGTTTACAGCGATTCTTGACGATGACGGTTCGCCAGGACATGTCTTATTGACCCTGTCTAAGTGATTTTCCGTCTAATTTGCGGCGATGCAGCCCAGTGATAGATTCATAGACAAAAGTAAGCTTGGTTGGGTCGAGATTCTTGTCTTTCATTCTTCCAAAGCCATCTGGTAAGCCCAGTTTTAGGAAGTTCTTTTTCATGTCTACGCGTCCTGATCCAGCGTGTGTAGCTACTAAGACTAACCTTATGGCTTTAATCTTATCCTCTACGGACATTGCTTGATATTCACTATTGGCAGCCTTCGCTTTTTCGACAGCGCTACCAAATTGCTGGTACTGGCTGCTCAACTTATCGGTGTAAACTTCCCAGAACCTCTCTATTTCGCTAATAACTTTATCTCTTTTTTCGATTTGTTTAGCGCGCTTATCGCGTAGGTTGTCGTCTTCTTTAGCTTGTTCCTCTGAAATTGTGACACGCGGAATTCCCCGTTTTAAGGCCACCGCTACGGCGTATTCGATGTCGTAAGGCAGCTTCAATTGCTTGGCGTTAGTAACTTCGCCGCTGCCAACGATGAACTGTTCATTGCCTTCATATTCAATTTTTTGATTGATTGGTATTTTAGGAAGAAGTACCGTAGCTTGCTTGTAATTGTTGCTGATATATTCATTGATTGAGTCTGGCCTAGTCTTTTCTAGTGTATAAATCTGCGCTGGGACACTGACGATTTCATTGACAGAGACGTCCTTATTTCGTATCTGTTTGAGATAATTTATTGCCGCGAAATAGGCTGCTTTTTCTCCTGAATACCCGCCATATTTACCGACTGGCAAGTTTACTTTTCTGGCGATCATTGTTTTGCCAGAACTCTTGCCGTAAATCGTTTGGTCGTAGAATTGATCATCACCAATTTTGGTTTTTCGAGTAATCAGGCAGTCATTATATTTCATCGTTCGATCAATGACATCATGCACGGTTTTACTCTGCCAGATGATTTCACCGGTCTCTGTATTGGTAAAGTTGTACTTCATTGAAGATAGGATAAAGCTACTGCGATCTGCGTCATTCTGTTTGGTAGATTTAAATCTGTTATACTCGCCATAAATAAACGTTTTATCAAGCTTCGGATAGCGAATTTTTACGTACTGAGCCAGGACGGCTGCTAGATAAGCGTCCTTGGCATGGTGCAGGTCGTTAACCTCGCGACATTTTGGCAAGTCGTGAATGCGGCGATATTCAGAGCTCATGCCAGCGCGTATAGTGAATACCTCTGTCAATGAATCATGGTATTTTTCGGTTAGCATTCTGGCAAGATGTTTGGTGATCTGTCGTGTTTCGACGAGCTGACGGTTCACAAATCCAGCGATACGGTCTTCTGATAGTTGTTTTTGGCTTGTTAGGCGTTGGAACTTAAGCTGTGACATAAGCTTGGCGTTTTTGAGAGATGTCCAGATCGGCTGCATACGGTTTTGAATATCGGGTACAATGGGATAATCATCGAGTTTTCGCTGATTTTCTTTGCGCAGTACTAGGACGGTGTTGTCTAGTGAGTCATCTTTTGTCAACGAACGCGGTAAAATATGGTCAATTTCGCAGTCTTTGAGGTCGTTTTCGATGTCGAGCGGCTCGCCCGTATAAGCGCATTTGCCATTCTGTAAGAAATATAGGTAATATTTTTTCCGATCAAGCTTATCTTTATAGTCAGCTAATTGCGATTTTATCTCAGAGTTGTTGTATTCTTTACCATAAAGGTCTTTATACATTTTCTCTAATTGGCTGTAGCGGCTTTTGGTTCTAGCCTTTTCGTCTTCGTTGCGCGCCATCTCGATGCTAATCAATTTTGGCTCGTAGCCAATTGTATCGACAATCTCGTCAATAATCCTAACACTTCGCCACAAAGCGCGTTTGATGCCGGGAGAACCAGCAAGATTTTTGATATCGTCGTAAGTAATCTCCGTGCGCTGGTCCAGGGACAAGACATCGTCGATAATTTTCTTAAACTCATATTGGTCGCTCTGGATAATCTGCATAAAATTGTCCGCACAACGGCGCATCGTCTCTATGACGGTCAGCTCGCCGTAAGGCGTGTGCGCAGTAATGCCGTCAAGGAGTTTGCGAGATAGCCGTCCCCAGCCACTATAATTTAGCTTTAAAATAGTACGTAGTTGATTTTCATTAAATATGTCGCTATGCTTTTGTAGCTTCTTAGCTAGAATCTTTTTATCTTCAAAGAGAGTAATCCATTTAATAACTTCTTCGATTGCCTGTTGGTTTTTTGGTGTAATTGAGACGCCAACTTTTTGCATGAAGTCGATATATGATTTCCGCGACGAAGCAAATGATTTCTCTTTGGCGGTTCCGGAAATAATGAGAGAGTCGGTGTTGTATATTTGATTATCGTAGAGATATTTAATAAACTTTTTGTAAGTAACTGAAAGCTCTTTGGTGAATAACTCGTCAACTATGCGGTTCTGAATGTCAGGACTTAATCTCTCGCCATTGACGGTCACACTCTTCAGCTCGTTCCGAACTTCATATTCTTGATAAAGCAGCGAATTTTTAGGGAGAACTTCTTCGTCCGGTAGGTATGTGCAATTGTTACGCATTCGGTCGATGAACTTCTCGGCAGAAGCTTCATCGTCTATCATCTCGTCGAAGTTCCAGGGATAAATCACGCCATCTTTCTTTTTGACTGACCATGCAAAATTACCACCAGTTTTCAGCGGTCCGATGTAATACGGTAATTTGAAAGTAAAAATGCTGATAATCTTATCACGGTTCTGGGCTAGGAATGGATAGTACTGCGCTTGATTGTCGATAATTTTCTCAAGCTCGTACTGGTGAATCTGATGCGGGATAGCGCCGTTATCTCGGATGCGTTGCCTAGAGAGAAATTCCTCTAGCTCAGCCCGCTTCTCAAATCGCTGGTAGCGCGGGTCATCCTTGGCAACTTCGCCGAGCTGTTTTTTGATAGATTTGTATAAATCATCGAGATTTCGCTTGTGGTTGTTATATAGCTCAAATTCGGCGGCGTCGCCATGAAAAAACGTCTTGTATTTTTGGGGTAGAAATTCGTGAAATAGCGCTTTAAGGTCGGATAAATCTTGACGATAGGCGTCGTATTTCTCGACCATGATGTCGGATAGACAGCTATCTTTCCTGATGAATTGACTGAAAATTGTCCATTGGTAGACTGATTCTAAAGTTTCTACGAGTTCATAGCGATCGTCGCCGATTGCAGCCGCAATTTCATCGCGTTGCTCCTCGTAATTTTTATTCGAGAACTCCCCTTTTGCTTCGAGAGAATCGTCCTCGAATAGTTTATTAGCGTTCCATTTTAAACCGATAACTGCACCGACAGCTTCGCTGACGGCTCTCTTCTTGTCAGAAGATGGCTGTAGTAGACTGATGATATCTGATTTTCTGACACTACGCGACAGAGAACGGTCAAGCAAAATAGCTTTAACTTTTTTAGCTATTGATTCGTCAGCGCCAATAAAATCCATAAACTTCTGTAGATTTTGGTTGTCGAATGATGAAATTACATTATCTACTCCACCTTCGACTAAGAAATTGCCGCGGTACTTGATAATGTGATGAAGAGCTAGGTAGACTAATCGAATATCTTGCTTTTTAGAGTTATGAAATAGATCGCGGCGCAAATGATAAATTGTCGGGTATTTCTCTCTATATGATTTGTCGGTGAAAGAATGGTCGGCAAATAGGATGTTAGCATCTAGTTCTAGTGCGGAGTTTTTATCGCCAAGGTGCAGCATTGATTCAGACAGGCGAAGATAGAAATGCGGATCGACTTTTTGCATCTCATTGTCAAATATTCGTTGGAGGAGTGTAATACGCCGTTTTCGCCTAGCAAGTCGCCGGCGCGATGAGCGAAATGACCGCCGAGTGGCTGCTTTTTGCGCCTCATCAAACAAATGGGCACCCCACATGTTTTGGTGCTTGTATTTGCGCAGATCAAAACTTTCATTGATAACTGCCCAGCCAACGCTGTTTGTGCCAATATCCAATCCAATAGAATACGGTTGTTTCATCGTAAATCCTCTTTTAATTATTTTTAAGTATATCGCTTATTTTTAGGGTTTACAATGTTGTTTTAGTCAGCTATAATCCTTATTGTACCGTTTCGGTACCTCAATATAACACTACAGGTTAAAATAAAGCATTAGCTAAAATGTTTCTACAACGATTCGGGCGGTAGGCCCGTTTTTTGTTGGATAGTATTAGTTATTATGTGTTCTTCTTCCGCCTTCGTCGCCGTTTTTTAGGCGTGGTAGTGGCGGCCGGGTTGGTTGAGTCTGCTGGTTTATTGAGCGTGTTATTGCCGCGGATTTGCAAGATAACTTCGCCGCTGTTCGTGGCGGCTTGCGGCGTAGCCGGTTGGGTGTTGGCGGCAGAGTTGGTTTTTTGAGCTGGTTGACTGGCGGTCTTTTTAACAGGCTGGGCTAATGCGGCTGCAGCGACAGCTTGCGGGCGCGGCTGGGCTGGTTGATTTTTTGGGCGGTGGTTCGGCATAATGGCGGCAGTAATTTCTCGTTCGATGTCTTCCCTACTCCGTGAATACATGCGCCGCGAATGTTCGATGATGTGCGGCGTGTTGTCGGCTTGGCTTGGTGGGAGTTCAAGGGTGCGTGCGGAGAAAGCTGGGGTCTTCTCTCCTCCGATAACCATGTTGATGACGAAGTTACGATTGTGCATCTGCAAGAGGTCGACTGATTCAAAGTTTGGCTCAAATTGCTTGGCGAGGATTGGCGCGTCATCAGCAGACACACGGAACGATATCATGGTGCCGACGTTACCAAAGACAGCATCGCGCACGGTTTCGTTCATCTGCGAGATGTACTGGTTGGCGACGGTCAGGTTGAGGCCATACTTGCGGGCTTCGGACAGGATGGTGGCGAATGAATCAGTGGCAAAGTTCTGGAATTCGTCAACGTAGAGATAGAATGGGCGGCGGTCGCGGATGTCTGGGATGTCTGAGCGGCTCATAGCGGCCAGCTGAATCTTGGTGACTAGGAACGAGCCGAGGATGGCGGCGTTGTCTTCGCCGATCAGGCCCTTGGATAGATTAACGATGAGAATTCTGCCTTCGTCCATGATTTGGCGGATGTTGAAGGTGGATTTGGGCTGGCCGATGATGTTGCGGATGATGGGGTTGGCGGTAAAGGCACCGACTTTGTTGAGGACTGGTGCGACCGCCTCGGCAACAAATTTGTCATTCCAGCTGGCGAATTCAACGTTCCAGAACTGTAAGACCACGGTGTCGCGGCAGTAACCCAGCGTTTCTTTGCGGAAGTTCTTGTCAGTCAGCATGCGGGTGATGTCGAGCATGGTCGTCTCTGGCCGGTCGAGCAGCGCCAGGATGGTGTAGCGCAAAATATACTCCAGTCGCGGGCCCCAACTCTCGCCAAACATGCGCTTCAGAACGCCGATGACCTCTGATGAGATGTTGGTTTTTTGGTTCGGGTTGGTAACTTCCAGCGGGTTGAAGCCAAGCGGATAGGCGGTGTCGGCTGGGTTGAAATAGACGACGTCGTTCAGCCGTGAGCCGGGGATGAATTTCATGTTGTTGATGGCGAAGTCGCCGTGCGGGTCGATGATGGCGTAACCTTGGTTGTGAAAGATATCACTGAGCGCGAATAATTCGAGCAACCCTGACTTCCCCGCCCCTGTTTGGCCGATGATGTAGACATGGCGCGAGCGGTCGTAGCGCAGCATGCCGAACTGGTGGTTGATGCCGCGGAAATTGGTGACGCCAAAGGCGGAAATTTGGTCGTCATTGGCGTCGCTGCCGGTCAGGACAGGCAGCTTGGACGGCGGTTCGGCGGTTTTGGCGCTGGCCCAGACGATGTTCGGCGTCTCGACATTGGTGTGCGGCAAGTGAAAGACGGAGGCTAGCTCTTCGATATTCAGGACAAATCCTTCGCCGTAAAATGCCCGCCGCCGATATTTATTTAAGAATTCTTTGCCGAACGCTGATTTTGTGGCCTTAAATCCGTTCAAATTGGTTGAGTTAAATTGTTTGAAAGTGCCGACCAGTGCTTGCATACGGAGCTTGGCGTTGGTTTGGCTTTCGCCTAGATACGCTAAACGGATTTTTACTTCGTAGCCTAATTTTTGCGATTTTTTTTCGGCCTCGGCGATGCGGGTTTTGTCGCGCTCGGATAATTCTACGGTTTTTGCGCCGTTTTCTCCAGGCTCTGGCGGCTGCCATAATGCGCCAATCAGGCTGACAAGCCACTGCATGCCGTCGCCGAAACCTGGCAATGATAGTATGCGCCCATTTTTCAAATTATCAATATATCTATCTGCGGCATGCTGCCAATCATCGGTAATTGGCCGCGTTAAAACTTGAATCCATAATTCTTCGCCGGTCGTTTCCAATTTTGCCAGCGTGCCGGTAATGCCTGCCAACGGGTCGACTTCAAAGCTTTGAAAGGTGCGAATCGGTAAAAATTCGGAAGCGGTCATCGTCAGTTCGGCAGAATAGGCAATTTCATGGCTGCGTTCGTGCTCGGTATAGTCTTCATCGGCTTGATGAATCTGGACAGTTGGATATTGCGAGTAAATTTGCCCCTCGACGAAACTTTGCAGCGTTCTTGGCGTCCAGACATAAAAGCGAATCTGGCCGTTAACCGAGGCGATCTCAAAGCTAATATGCTCTTGCTGCCCGCCAGATAGGCGCAATTCTTTTTTATCGCGCAGAATGCCGTGCAGGCTGGCGAATAGCTGCTCGGCGGCTAGTTCTTTTTTATCGTTGGCTTTAGGAATTTCCAGAATCAACAGGACGCTTTCGGCCGGCTCAAACTCATCGGCGCGCTGGTAATTGCGCCAAGTTAAGAAAGACAGGATGGCAACAATTGGCATCCAAACATACCATTGCAGCAGCATCTCAATAGTCCATGAAATAATTTGCATGCTAGTTAAATTATCTCACCTCTTACAGGAGTTTGCAACTTAAGCTTTTTCGTCCAAAACGTATGTGGCTTTAGCGGTGCGTTTGAACTGTGGTTTGGATTGCAGATTGAGCAAGATAGTGGTTTCTTTAACACGCCGTTTGTCCAGAACGCGGCGGACAATTTCGTCGCGGTGCAGCGGCTCGCCGGCTTCTCTTAAGATGTCGGCAATGATGTCGGAAACCGTACCGCGGCTATAGCCCCAGCTGCCTAATGCGTAAATACCGCGGCCGATAAGAATAAAGCGGCTGTCTTTGATAAGTTCGTTGTGGATTGCCTGCGTGGTGACGTTTTTGCGCTTAAAATCGCTGTCTTTGATGGCTTTGGAGATGTCTGAGAAGTGCATCGGCTTGCCGTTGTCTTCCAGGATAACGAAGATTTTATCGCGGATGTTTTTCGGGTTGACTGTCGGCCACTTGATTAGTCCCCAATTTCCCTTTAATTGAGCCAGTTTTTTACTGGTGCTTGCCAGCGCGGCGATGTTCGACGGATGTTCGTAGCTTAATTTTTTATGCATTTCTTCGGCAGTAATCGGCTGGCCGTGCTTTTTAATAAACTTGACGATTTCTTCAATTTTCGTTTTGATAGTTTTTTCGTCGCCCAGCGAGCTAATGGCTGCCGATTGGTAATAATCGTCGTTTTCATTGATGATAGTGATGTTTTGCGCTAGCTCGGAAATAAATGCTGTGTGGGCTTTTTCAATCGGCGTAGCTTGCCGGCCCAAAAAATGCGACGCTAAATCTTGCACGCGCGCTATCCGCCCCATCTCTGACAAATGAGATGTCAATTCCTTCTCTATATCAACGACCGACGGTATATTGCCGTCGGTGATACTCAGGCGCAGGCGCACCAGAATCGCCTTCTCTAGCTGGCGGACGCGCTCGCGGGTAATTCCCAGCATATCGCCAATCTGTTCCAGCGTCTCCTTGCGGTCATACAAACCGAAGCGCCGCGAAATAATTTCTTTTTCACGCTCTTGGCTTACATTGGAAAGAATATCTTTGATGACAGAACTTAGTACAGATTCTTGTTCGGTTTTTGTTGTTTCGTTCATACTATAGAAACGTCCTCTCTGCCTCACCACAGGTTAATTATTGATTGAATTATGTTTTTGATTATACAATGACAATTAATCAATGTCAAGGACTAATTGCTATAATTGTCTGGTCAAATTATAGCATGTATTTTACGTTTTTTGCAATGGATGATATGAGACTTTTTATTTTTTCTGATTATGTAATTATCTATATACAGTATAAGCGAAATGTGGCGCGGCGATTAAAGCTGTTCTTTTAGGCTATTTTTTACGCCGAGCAGATGTACTGCTGCGCCGTCCTGGACGCCGTGTGTTCTTTGCCGGTGCGGCTTTTAGGATCTCTAGGGCTTGCTCATGAGTAATGGTTTTTGGGTCGGTGTCTTTAGGAACTTTGGCGTTTTTAGTGCCGTCGGTGATGTACGGGCCAAAGCGGCCGTTGAGGACTTTAACACCATCACCAAAGTCAGCAATGTTTTTCTCGGCTTCGGCCTGGAGTTTGGCGGCGTAGAGTTCGCGGGCTTTTTCCAGCGTGATGTGGTGCGGATCCTCGGGTTTGATGGAGACGAAGAGCTTGCCGACTTGGATGTACGGACCAAAGCGTCCGATGTTGGCTTTGATGTCTTGTCCGTCTTCGGTTTGGCCGACGACGCGCGGTAATTTGAACATTTCGAGTGCTTGCTCCAAGGTGACGGTTTCGATTTTCGCGCCCTTCGGTAGCGGTGCAAAGCGCGGCTTGTCCTCGTCGTCAGTGGCACCCAGTTGCAACATCGGGCCAAAGCGGCCAAAGCGCGCCAGGATTGGCTTGCCAGATTTTGGATCGATGCCGACTTCACGGTTAGCGCCGACTTTACTGCGGTCGATACCGCCTGATTGTTCGATTAGTTTATGAAACGGCGTGTAAAATCCGTGTAGCATGGCGCTTTTCGCTAGGTCAGCGGCGGCGATTTTATCAAATTCAGTCTCGACATTGGCGGTGAAATCATAGTCAACGATTTGCGTGAAATGGTCGGTCAGAAAGTCGGCGATCAGTTCCCCGCTCGGCGTTGGGATGAGTTTACCGCGAGTGGAGCCGGTTTTTTCTTGGACGACGTCGCGGTTGACTTCCTCACCGTTGTAATTGAGGACGATGACGTCGCGCGGTTGACCCTCGCTGTCGCCTTTTTCGACGTAGCCGCGGGTCTGGACGGTGTCGATGATGGTGGCGTAGGTGCTTGGCCGGCCGATACCGAGGTCTTCGAGCTTCTTGACCAGTGAACCTTCGGTGTAACGGGCTGGTGGTCGGGCGAAGGTTTGGCGGGCGGTGATGTCATGCGTTTCAAGCGTGTCGCCAGAGTGGAGTTTTGGTAAGAGTTCGTCTTTGCCGCCGCCGTAGACGCGCAAGAAGCCGTCAAAAGTGATGACTTCGCCTTTGGCCTCGAAGTGTAAGTCTGTTGCGGTCGCCTCTCGGACATCGTCATAAAATAATCCGGGACCCGAGACAACCCCAGATTTTTTCTGAGATGTCGCTCGAGGCTTCAGCTGATCGGTCGAGTCGGTGCCGCTCGTTTCGTCTCCTTCGACAGAGGCTGTGAAACGTTCGCGAGGAGCGGATGTTTCAGCCGAACGCTCACGAGCCATCTCCGGTGGAGATGCGAGTGAAGAGTGTACTCTGGAGGAGGATGGTGAAACGAGCGCTTTCTCGATAGAAATTACCACCGTGGTTTTCTCTAACTTCGCTGCCGACATTTGGGATGCTAGGGTGCGGCGGCGGATGAGGTCGTAGAGTTTTTGGTCATACTCGTTGGAGGTGACAGTTTCGCGGGTGATGTCGGTCGGGCGGATGGCCTCGTGGGCTTCCTGGGCTGAGGCGGATTTAGTTTTGAATTTGCGCACAGTCGAATAATCTGGGCCGTACAGCCGCTTGATAAAGTCGGTGGCACTGGCGATGGCCTGCCCGCTCAAATTGACCGAGTCAGTACGCATGTAGGTGATCTTACCATCCTGGTAGAGCCGCTGGGCTGAAGCCATGGTGGCTTTGGAGCTAAAGCCAAGCTTGGCGTTAGCTTCCTGTTGCAGAGTCGAGGTCGTGAACGGCGCGGCTGGGTTGCGCGTCCCGGGCGTCTTGGAGATATCGCTGACGGTGAATGTGGCTGGCTTGAGACTGTTCAAGAATTCGTGAGCGGCTGCTTCGGAATCAAATTTTTGGTTGAGCTCGGCCTTGAATTCTTGATTGTCGTGGATGAATATGGCGGTCACCTTGAACTGTGAGCTGCCTGCAAATTTCATAATTTCTCGTTCGCGCTCGACCAGCAGTCGCACTGCCGGGCTCTGGACGCGGCCGGCTGACTTGCCGCCCGGTACTTTTTGCCAGACCACGGGGCTGAGCTCAAAACCAACCAGCCGGTCGAGGATTTGCCGGGCTTGCTGTGCCTGCACCAGGTTCATGTCAACGGTGCGCGGGTTTTTAATGGCGGCGGTGATGGCATCTTTGGTGATCTCGTGAAAGACGATGCGCTTGGTCGTCTCAACCGGCAAATCCAATACTTTACAGAGGTGCCAAGCGATAGCCTCCCCTTCGCGGTCTTCATCGGTGGCCAGCCAGACATTATCTTTGCCGACGGCCTTGACGTTTTTCTTCAGCTCGGTGATGACTTTCTTTTTCTCAGGATCGACTTCGTAGACAGCAAAAAAATCATTCGCCACATCAATCGGCGGCGTGCCGTCCTTGGTTTTTTTGACGATTGAGCGGATATGTCCCACGCTTGATAAGACATGAAAATCCTTGCCCAAGTATTTCTCAATGGTCTTAGCTTTGGCTGGTGACTCGACGATGACGAGATTTTTCATAACTTTATATTATAACAAATCGCCGTGTAACCACAACCGCCAAAGAGGTTTGGCGGCGCAGGAGTTATTGCACTTGTGATTGTTCGTCATCGGAGGTACCATGATTATGGTTTAAGATTTTTTTAACTTCCCTGTATACTACTAACAGATTATCGAGGGAATCCCCTTGTTCTGCAAGAAATATAAAGCCGTCTGTCTCAGGATTATATCCGGCAATTTTAAGAGATTTTGCAACTATTCTACCAATACCTCTTAAATATTCCTCCTTGCTGGTATCAATTTCACCAACACGACCTTCAACGAGGAAGCTGTCGCGGATTCTTATTTGATCATCGGGCGGTTCGGTTCTTCCGGTCTCTAGCTTGCTAGTATCAAACGATAGCTCTGTCATTCTTTGCTCCGGAGGACCTTGTACAAAGAATTCTGGGAACATCCCCAAACTTCTAAACTGAACTTGCCAACGTTGTGCGCGTTTCCATTTTTCTTGTTGCTGCTTCCATTCTTCTTGGTGTTGGCGCCTTAAATCTTCATAATTCATATTTAGCTCTTTCCTTTCGCCAAATTTTCGCGTAACTATTTGATAACATCAGACCTTCGCTTTTTGAAAATCTGATATATATATATCAATTAGTGGACAGAAAGTCAAACGATTAGCGAGATTACTCTTTGAAAGCTTCTTCGGCGTATTCTATGCCGGCTTTTATCATAAACGGTACGCCGGCGGTGAACGCGGCAGTGCCAAGTTTGCGCAGAATTTCTCCGGCAGTGTTTTTTCCGTGGGCTTCTAAAAAGTTTCCAGTGGCGTAAGACACGACTGACACGACTTGGCACGCCATGCCTATTTTGCCAGCCTTTACTGGGCGAGATTCTCCAGGATGGCGGACCGTATTAATGGCGGTCATCCCCGCATTAAACGCGTTAGACACGGCAATACCGCCCAGTACAAGATTTGGCGCAGCGCCTCTTCGGTGTAGCTCGTATAGAATGGCAGCCATCTTAATTTTGTCGCCGATATGATCAGCAAGCGTGCCGAGTATGGTTTCGCAGGTTTCTTTGTTTTCTGAGCCTAGGTTATCTGAAGAGTCTTCATTCTTTCCTGTAAATTTCCTGATAATTTTTTCAATATCAATTTCGCCGCGTGCCATTTTTCCGTCCAAAAGGTCGCCAAACGAACTGGCAGCCAGCATAATAGCGCCCCAGTTTTTATCAATATTTCTTATGCCGACAATTGATCCGATAGTACCGGCAATGCTGACCGTTGTTGGTGGAATGCCTTTGCGGTTAAAAAATGGTTTTTCATCGCTGTCCGCTCCGTCATTCGACAAATTTTCTGGTTCTTTCGGTATTTGTTCCATAAAAAAAGGATAATACTAAAAAGCGTGCAGTAGCAAGCATGGACGGTTTGATTGGACATAATCACCAGGCCGGAGCACTGACTGGTTTCCTTGGCGCCTAGCGCTACCGGAATTATTTAAGCGTCCAATTATTCGCCCCGAGCGGCTTGATTACGCCGTTGATTTCCAGCATAGTTAGCGCCGTTGAAAAGTTTGACGCTGACAGTCCTGATTGTTGCTGTAATTGGTCGCCGCTGCGGACGCCGCCGGCTATCAGGTTGATGATGATCGTTTCTTCCGGCGAGCTGCCGAGCGGTAATTGGCTTTGGTCTGGTTTTTTCAATTGTTCCGGCGCGATTATTTGCAGGATATCTTTGGCCTCGGTGGCGGGATAGGCGCCTTGTTTGAGCAGCGCGTTGCAGCCGGCAGATAGCGGGCTGGTGATGTTGCCCGGTACAGCAAAGACGTCGCGGCCTTGGGATAAGGCGTGGGCGGCGGTGTTTAGCGTGCCGCTGCGCTCAGCGGCCTCGGTGATGATGACGGCGTCAGCCAGACCGGAGACTAAGCGGTTGCGCTCTAAAAAGCTCCAGCGATTGACGACTTTACCGTCGCCTTTTTTCCATTCGGATAGAATAGCGCCGCCCTTTTCGATGATATTCATGGCTAATTTGTAATTGGTTTGTGGCGAGATGTCAGGCAGTTCATTGGGGATGACGCCGATGACTGTGCCGCCAGCCTCCAGGGCAGCTTTCTGGGCGATGCCGTCGATGCCGAGCGCTAGGCCGCTGACGATGATACAGCCGGCTTTTGCTAGGTCGCTCGCCAGCTGCTCGGTCACTTCCCGGCCGTACGCTGAGGGTTTGCGCGAACCGACGATTGCCACGACCGGCGCGCCGCTATCTGGCAAATTTCCCATAAAACACAAGCTTTTCGGCGGATTAGCAATACTTGCCAACCTCTGGGTAAAATTATGCTCATCTGGACGGATTCTATTGATTTCCATGGCTTTTGTGATAAAAAGTATTGACATGTTGTCAAATGCTTGCTATAATCAGGAGCGATTGGTTAGCTGAAGTGCTAATCAAAAGCACCTTATACCCCCTATTCTAACTATATGTTAGGTTGCGCGCAATGGCATTAAGTATTCTTACCCTCCACTTTTTGCGATTCAACGTTACGCGCATACTAACCCCTTTAACTGCCCTTTTTTAAGGCGACTCAGTTAAGGCGAGCACTGGATGGTGTTGATGATAATCAGGCGCGGGCTTTTGGAGTTTTAGCCGCGACGCTTCGCTGAAACGAGAGCTCGGGTGGGTTGAAGGGCGACAAAGCACCAGGTGATGCCCACCCTTACCTGGTGCTTTTTTGATTGGATTTTTATGGGATTTACGGGAGATTTATCCGGCGATTCGCGGTAGTGCGGAGGAAAATGTTTTGGCATAATATTGACTTTTTGTCTTTAAAATAGTATAGTCAAATGTATGACAGCCAATGATGTTCAGTACGATAAGTTGCGGCGCGATCAGTGCAATGAGTTGATTCCGCGGGTGTTTCGGGTCAATTTGCCGATTGACGAAATTTTGTTTGATGATATAGAGACTGGCGATGGCTCGTACGCGATTTTGTTCCGCAGTTCCGGCGATGTTTACGCGTTGTTCGTTGCGCCGGATGGCGGTCAGCAGACGCTGGCGGATGTCGTTACTATGTCGAAAAATATGGGTATTACCATCGGCAAGTTTTATCTGCCGGACGGCGATTTGAATTATTTTTACCGGAATGGCGTCAAGTTATTTAAGCGGGCTTTCCCGTCGCTGTATTCTTGGAATAAAAAAGATGTGAAATGGTATAGCTTGCAAGTGCCGTATAGCCCGGCATTAGTAAAAGTTGCTTCGGTTAACGGCGAAGTTCGCCGGTTTGATAAGGCTGGACGAGCGTGGCAAAAATTATTTGATTATTCATTCAGAAAGGTGAGAATTCATTATGAGCGAGGTTGAAAGATTGTTTACGACGCGGTTTGCGGCGCTGATGAAAAAGGCTGAAAACCGTCCGCTGAGGTTTCGTGCTGAAGCTGAGGCGGCGTTTGCGGCCTGTCCGCGCCAGTTTCGTAAAATGGCGCGCCGGCTAGACAGAACGGTGCCGATGTCGCTGGAGTTTTTCATGCAGTGGCGCGGCGAACTTTTGCCGCGGTTGGAGACGATTCAGAACGCTCCGCATGATTCGCAGCTAACTGAAGCGTTTAAGTCGGCACTGCTGGCGGAAAACGAAGCGCAGCGCTTGGAGGTGCTAGATTCGGCGGTTCGGCAGCGGCTGGCGCAGGAACGGCAGACTTTCGTAAATATGCGTTATTCTAAGGGCGAACGGAAAATGTATGAATTGGCATTGTCGTTTGTTAATCAGCCGATGGATGTTTGTAATGAACAAATTGAACGCTATGTCGCGTACGAACTATACCGGGAGGCAGCTAAAGCGAGCGGCGTGGCGGTTGTCGATGCAAACAAGAACTGGCTGGCGCGCTGGCGGCAGAAGCGGCGGGTACGGCGGCAGACGCGGCGTTTAGAGAAAGAATCTCGGCGGCGGCTGGCAGCGATTGACGGCGAGATGGCGGCCATTGAGCAGCTTAACGGCGGATTGCCGGCGCGGTTGTTTGGTTTGAAAATTGATTTGGTGACGGTGCTGGCGGCGCGGCAGGAATATGAGAAAGCATTGGCGCGCCTCGGTAAAAAGTCGGCATCAAGCCCGGCGAAGCGACTAGATTTATATCAGAAAAAAACCGAAGCGATTAGGGCTGGATATTTGGATTCCGTGCCGGGATTGTCTAACTTGTCGGATGTGCAGCAGGCATTGAAGGAGATTGACGCGGTGTTGTTGGCGATTTTTGACCTCGACAGCAAGCAGCGCAATGCCATGATGAGCGCTATGAAGCAATACCGCCAACTGGTGCGCGAGCGCGAGGCTTTGGCGGCGAAAATTGAGGAGTAACTTAGATCGGGCTTATTTGAAGTTATTTGAGTTCTGGTTTGATTACAGATTCATAAAAGCCGAGGAGATGTTTCAACCCTTGGCTTTTTGATTAGGCTCTTGGCGGTTTTGGCTTTGGTCTTGCTGGCGCGAGGCTTGCTCGTGCAGCGCTTGCCGGCAATTTTTACATAAACCTTCCAGTTCAAAGTGATGATCGGTGACTTTGAAATCGTATTTATTGCCAAGATAGCGAATAAGTTGTTCAAGCTCTGGCGTTTGAATTGGCGCGGCGTTTTGGCAGCGTATGCAATATAAATGGTGGTGATGCGGAATGAAAGGCTCGGCTAGCTCGTAGTAATTTTTCCAGCCAATAGTCACGGCATTGACGATCTTCAGTTTGTCAAAGACGACCAGCGCGCGGTAAACGCTAGTACGGTCGATAGTTTTGCACTTTTTTGCAATATCGCTGATAGTCAGCGGAATGTCTGATTTTTGCAGCGCGTCGAAGACTTGCTGGCGCGGTTTGGTGAGGCGCAGGTTGTGCTGCTTAAATAGATCGTCGAGGGTCATGATATTGCAAGTATACAACTTATTGCAACAAATTTGCAATAATTCGGAGGGTTTGGCATTATGAAAAGCTATGGATATGGCAATTAAAACAGTGATGAATTTGCATGATTTTGCACCATCGCCAGACGTCAATGCGGCTTTTTCTGGCTTGGTGGCGGCAGCTGTGCAGGCGACAGCGTTACCAAATTGGTGCAATGATGAAGTGTGCCGCGAAGTGCAGCGGCGTTGTTCCCTGTCGGAATCAGAAATGGAAATGTATTGGTCGCGGCGAATTGCCAGCTCAACTTGTCCACAGCAAGAGCTGGAAAAGTTTTGGTATATTGACAATTACTGCGAGCTGGTGCGGCGTGAAGTTGGCTTGCTGGGCGGGTCGGGTTTGTCCTTGACTGACAGTAGCCGCGCGGCGATGATTGGCAGCGGTCCCCTGCCTTTGACTGCTTGGTGTTTGTGGTATCAGACAGGCACGGCGGTTGACTTGGTGGACGTGGCGCCGGCTGCTTTGACGCAGTCGCGCGAGCTAGCGCGGGCGATTGCTTGGCCGGTTGGCGAGTGTTTGGTGGCGGACGGAGCGGCGGTAGCTTTGCCGGATACTACTTACGACGTGATTTATGTGGCTGGGCTGGCGGGCGATTCGGTTGAAGTCAAACAGCAAATTATTGATAATATTTTGCCAGCGCTCCGGCCTGGCGGGCGGATCATCGTGCGCGGTGCGCATGGCGCGAAAACGTTGTTATATCCAGCGTTTGACCCGAACGGCTTGCGGCGCGTACAGCTGCTGGTCGAGTATAATCCTGACGACGATATTATTAATTCAGTATATGTGTATAAGAAAGGCTAATTATGAATGATAAGATTGCATTATATCTGGTGAACGGTGCGCTGGGTGCTGGTAAAACGACGCTGGTCGATTTTTTGGTGCAGCAGCCTGAGTTTGCTGGCGCGCGAGTGATTGAGAATGAATTTGCGTCGGAAAGTATTGACAGCTGTACATTGGCGCAACGGGTTGATGAAGTGGCGACAATTGCTGGCGAGTGTATCTGCTGCAGCAGCGGCGAGGAGTTGGTTGATATTTTGCACAATTTTGCAATAAGCGGACGAGCGCCAGTGATTATTGAATCGACTGGCGTCGCTAATACCCTGCGGGTGGTCGAAAAATTGCTGGCGAGTGATGTATTTGAGCAGTATGATTTGAAGCAATCGTTGTATGTTGTGGATGGAGCTGAAGCTAGGGCTGATGGTTTGGCGGAGGCGTTGCTAACGGAAGCTCAGGCAGCGGATGTGGTATTGGTTAGTAAGCTAGACTTGTTGACTAAGAGTGAGTGTAAGCAGCTAGTTGCAACATTGTCGCAGCAAGGATTGACAAAGGTTGCGAGGATGGATCACGGGAAATTTGATTTGGCGCAGCTTGGTGACAAGTCGCAGATTTTGGATTATTTGCTACTGCACGAGCCTGCGGAAAACGCGGCTGAGAATGCCTTAAATTATAGCGTAGTTGATGTGGCTGAATTGGCCATTAGCGCTGAGAATATTGAGAAGATCTGGGCTAGTTTGCGGGATAAATATGCTTTGCGGCGTATGAAAGGCGCGGTCGCTGACGATGGCGAGATATCTCACATCGAAGCAACGCCGCAGCAAATACGGGTCACGCGCGGTGTCACTGACGAGTCATTAAAATTAGTTGTTATTGGCGAGCGGGCGCGTAAGATTACGCGCGCAGTAATTATGAAGGAGTTGGGATGATGGAAGGTGCGAATAGTGCGAGAGCGGCAGTTGATAGACTGCTGGGTATGTATGATGAATATAAGACTTTGACAGTAAAGATTGCTGCTGCGGAGCGCAGCTTAGCATTGGCGAAATTGAAGAATAGCGATGTTGAGCAGATACGGATAGAGTTGGACAACTTACGACATAGTCAGCAGCAACTGTCTGATGACATGACGTTTGATACGCCACTAGTTTGGGTGATGTACAAATTTGAGGCCTATCAGGACGAGGCGCAGCCGATTCGAACTATGCACGATTTTCGCTTGCACTGCTCAAAGCCCGGCTATATTTGCACCAAGCGCCTTATATTTCTTAATGCACATTTGTGCAGTAACGGGCAACGTCCCCTGACGGACAGCAAAAAATATCCCGACGAAATGCTACTCAGTGAGATTTTTCCGCTACTAAGTAAAATTGAACAAGATGAAGCTTTCTTGTCCAGTTGGCGCTCGCATGAATATTACCAGGAAGATGGCGCGATCAGAAAGTGGCAAAATTACACGCCAAGCAGTTCATAAGGATATTTTGGCTGGTCGATTTTATCGGCGCGCGCATCAGTAATGACGTATTCAGCTTGGCCGTTGACGACTTTTTGCGATAACTTCCCTTTGACGGTTAACCAAGTCCCGTCCGGATAATCGATAAAAAAGTTTTTTTCAACAAGAATTTTCATCGGGACGCTGTCAACGGCGCAGCAGCTGATGACGTAGCGCGCGATATAGAAATAATTGTAGCCGTAGTTTTTTAGCAAGCCGTTTGAGACGAAGCCAGTTATAGAGATGCCGGTGTTGTTAAAATATGAAGTTTGCTTGCAGGAATTTATGGCGGTTTTCCAACGGTTGATTGAAATGGTGGAGCTGCCCTCCTTAGGTTTGGGGACTTCGCAGCGGCTTTCCGGCTCGATGATTGCTGGGCTTTCTCTCTGAGCGAGGCTGCTGGGCGATAGTGGTTTTGGCGGTAGTAAGTAACCAGCTAGTAATATAATTATCGCCAAATAAGACGCTGGCTTGACGCTTTTTAAGCTGAGTTTAGTAGACTTAACAGAGGACTTAATTTTCAATTGCAACATTGTGTCAATAAGCAAAAGTACGATTCCAATGATGCTGATAATGCTGGCAAATATGTGATATCGCGGGTGAATGTAAAAACCGAGCTGGTCGCGGCAAGCTAATAGCAATATATAGCCGCACACGATAATTCCGCCGATTGATTTTAATAAATTAACGCGCATATAAGTTTACTCCTATCCCCGCCGCAAACGATAACGCGAAAATTATCAGCACAATTGCCACGATGAAACGCCAGCGAAAAGTTGTTTTCATGAGCATAATCAGCTTGATGTCAACCATTGGGCCGGCTAGTAAGAAAGATAAAATTGAGCCGGTCGTGAAGCTGCGCGCGTACGCCAGCGCGAAGAAGGCGTCGATGCTAGAGCAGATCGAAACGATAAAACTGAGGCCAATCATGGCGGCAACTGATAAGATAATGTCGCTGCCGACGGCGTTTATAATAAAGCGCGGAACGAAAACTTGAGTGGCGGCGGCGATGCTGGCGCCGATGGTCAGCATGGTGAATAATTGCCAAAATTCGTTGCGCGAGGAACTGAATAATTCTGGCAGATTTGAGCTGTGTTTGTGCGAGCGGCAGTAGTTTTTAAACTCTGGATTTATGATGGAATCTTCCTTGAAAAAGCTGACGATGAAAGCGGTTACTTGAACGATAACAAGCGCGAAAATAACCCGCCACCAAACCATGCGCGGCTCGAAACTGAAGGCGGTGATGGTGGCGATGATGGTGATTGGATTGAGGATTGGCGAGGCGAACAGAAAACTGACGACATCAGCGGGTTTTAGGCCGCGGGCTAGCAAGCTGCGGGCGACCGGCACGTTGCCGCACTCGCAAACTGGCAGCGCTAACCCCGCTATCGATAAGACAAGCCGCCGGAGTAATGCGTTTTTTGGTAAAATTTTGACCAGCTTTTCCGGCGGTAAAAAGCGGCGGATCAGAGCGGAAATGATAGTCCCTAAGATAAGAAATGGGACCGCTTCAACGATGACGCTCAGTGTGAGCGTGAGGAAATCTTGCAAAGATAATGCCGCTTGAGATAGCCATTTGCCAGCCTCGCCGCTAGCTAGCCATACGCCAAAATGGAGGCTAAAATTGTGAAAAATGACAACTAGCGAACCAGCCGCAATCCAGCCGAGAAGCTCCCCGTTGTTGGATATGAAGCTAGCAAGTCGATTATTAGGCTTTTTAATTTTTGCCATATATAAATTATACCGCACGCGCTTTGTGTTATACTAAATCATTATGAAACATCTCTGGCATTCGCATCACCCATTTCGGATTTTTTGGTTTTCGGCGCTGTTGACGCTGGCGTTGGGCGGGTTGATTTTCGGTCATTTGGGTGCGAGCGGCTTGTGGTTGTTTGCAATTTTGGTGGTATTGGAAGTGACGTTTAGCTTTGATAACGCGGTGATCAACAGCAAGGTGCTGGCCGGCATGAGCCAGG
>CAUPWH010000006.1:0-28835 GCA_963515045.1 uncultured Candidatus Saccharibacteria bacterium
TGGTCGAGCGTCACCAGATAGCGCTTAATTTTATAAAACGACGGGTGTGTCATCTGATGGGCGAAGTCGCCGTCGTTGGTGAGGAGAATCAGTCCGGAGCTGTCTT
Organism: uncultured Candidatus Saccharibacteria bacterium; assembly: GCA_963515045.1. GTDB lineage: Bacteria > Patescibacteriota > Saccharimonadia > Saccharimonadales > Saccharimonadaceae > Nanosynbacter. Next base: position 107 of record CAUPWH010000006.1, read on the forward strand.
TGTCCAAGCGGCCGACAGGCTTCAAGTGATGAAGGCTTTTTGGTAATAATTCGTAAATGGTTGGTACGCCGCCCTGAGAGGCGCGCGAGCAAAGATAGCCGACGGGTTTATGGAGGAGAATGAGTTTTTTTGGCTGGATGTGCAGCTCTCGGGAGTTGTGTAGGATAGTGTCGGACTGGCTTATCTGCCGGCCTAAAACCGCGCGGTCGCCGTTAACTAGTATTTCCCCCTGCTCTATTAGCTCGTCAGCTTTTCGGCGCGACACGCCGAGGCTTAAAGCTATAAATTTGTTTAGTCTCATCGGATTTTTTACGGGCTGCCATCCGGTCATTGTTGCGGTGCTGTCGGCATGGAAGTCGGTGCTGGAACTGGTTGTTGCTGAGCTGGATCGTCTGCTTGAGTTTGGGCGGATTGCTGCATGGCAGCTGCGGGGTCTGGCGCCGCTGGTGTTAGTACTGCTGCGTCCGATGGATTTGGAGCTGCGGGCTGCGGTGTTAATTGCGCTGCATTTGGATCAGCTGTCGGCATAGAAGTCGGTGCTGGAACTGGTTGTTGCTGAGCTGGATCGTCTGCTTGAGTTTGGGCGGATTGCTGCATGGCAGCCTGAATCGGACTCTGCGGGATAATCTGCGGAACTGGCTGTAAGACTGGCGCTGTATTTTCCGGAGTAGCTGGCTCTGGCGGTGTCTGAGATGCTTGAGGCGATTCAGCTGTTGGCAATACTGGCGGTTCTTCCGAGGCTGGCTGGGTTGGCTGCGGAATAGGCGCAGCGATAGGTTCCATAGTTGCTGCCGGCTCTGCTGTCGGAACGGTAGGAACAGCGGGCGCGTTTAATTCCTGGTCAATTAATTCCGAAACATCAACCGACTCGCCTTTCTCTGATGCTGGCAGCGGCTGAATAACTCTGTCGCCTAGACCAGCTGGACGCGGCATTGGCGATGAGAATGGCGCTAGAGGCTGCGGTAATCCGCTTGGCTGTGCGGGCTGCGGCGCGGCTGGTGCCGGCCGAGGCAAGCCATTTGATTGAGGCGCAGCCTGAATCGGACTCTGCGGGATAATCTGCGGAACTGGCTGTAAGACTGGCGCTGTATTTTCCGGAGTAGCTGGCTCTGGCGGTGTCTGAGATGCTTGAGGCGATTCAGCCGTTGGCAATACTGGCGGTTCTTCCGGGGCTGGCTGCGGCGACAGCGATTCGACATCCGGCCGCTCAACCGATGGAGTGTCGTTTGGATCTACTTCAAGGTTTTCTACGTACGACATATCTTGGCTGGAATTATCAGGCTCGGCGGCAGCAGACGGCTTTGGCTCGGTGCCAATTCCTGGTACATCGCGCAAAACTTCGTGAACTGCTCTGACAACATCTTCAATGCCTACTTGCGATTTAACCAGATACCTGTCAGCACCCAGCTGCTCGCCGCGCTTGCGCTGGTCTTCGGACGATAGGGCGGTCATCATAATGACTTTGACGTCCTTCGTTTCAGTAGTGGATCGCAGAATATCCAGCATATCGAAGCCAGATATCTTTGGCATCATTACATCGCTCAGAATAAGACGCGGACGTTCTTTGATTGCCATGGCCAAAGCTTCTTCACCGTCGCCCGCCGAAACGATATCGTAGCCCTCCGCCAAAAGCCGCACGCCGTAAATTTCGCGCAGGCTTTTGTCGTCTTCAACCAATAAAATTTTCGTCATATACTTATACTATACTTAAATTTCTCTAAAAAATCTATAGTTCTTATGGTTACTTTCTGTCTGGTATTGACAGGTGGCTGCGTTGAGTGTTTAAGCTGTCCTCAATTTCTGCCAGCGTCGGCGGTTTGGCGGCTGGCTGGGCTGGTATTTCCTGGGATTGTGCGGATGACTTCTGAAGCGGTACGGATGTTTGCTGAGGCGGCGCGGGCGCTTGCGATGCAAGTGCATCCGGCGGCCTGGTCGGCATTTGCGTAGTCGGCGTCGGCGTCAATGTTTGCATCGGCGAAAGGTCTGATTTGGCTGGTTCTGAGGATAAAATAACAGGATTAGCATGGCTAGGCTCAGTACTGGCAGCTATTTCTTGCGGCATAGCCATGGCTTGCATTTGTATTTCTAATTCGTCGGAGACTTCTTTAGTAGCAGGGTCGATTTGAGATTCTTCCAGCTTTCGTTTCGCTTCGATATTACTCATCCTGGGGATATCTAAGAAGAACGTGCTGCCCTTTTTATATTCGCTTTCGACATGTAAATTGCCAGACATAGCTTCTGCTAGCCGCCGGCTAAGATACAGCCCCAGGCCGGTGCCATTGATTTCTTGGGTGTCGGAATTGTTGACGCGGTAAAATTTTTGGAATAAATGCGGGATATCTTCTTTCGGGATGCCAATTCCGCTGTCTTTGACGCTGACGGAAATTTGTTTTTCATCGCCAGTTATATCAACGACGACTTCGCCGTACGGCGTATATTTGATGGCGTTTTCGATCAAGTTGCTAACAACTTCGCGGAAGTGATCGGGATCGACATTGGCGTAAAAAATTGGCTGCAAAGATTTTTCGCTGCCGTCGTCATTAATCTTCACTGCCGGATTAAAAATATAGTCAAGCTTTTTTTCAGCGGCTTTCTGGGCTAGTCCGTCAAATATTTCTTTCACGAATTCGTTAACGTCAATTACCTTCGGCTCGTTTTTTAACCGGCCATCCTCGGCTTTGCTAATATCCAGCAAATCTTGGAATAATTTGCCTAAATGCCGCGCCGATTTGTGGGCTTTAGTAATAAAATCGCGGGCCTTTTCGTCGATGTGGGCGGTGGCCGGATTTAATGCCAGACCCAAATATCCCTCAATTGACGCTACTGGCGTGCGCATTTCGTGGCTGGCGGTGGAGATAAATTCGGCTTGCTGGCGCTCCTCGGCTTTTTCTCTGGTGATATCGCGGAAAACGACGATAATTCCCTCGCCGTCCTTGCCGACTGGCGAACTGACGATTGACACCAGAATGCGTTTTTCAGAACTGGTGATAAGGAATAATTTATCGCTGTGCGTCGGCTTGTTGGATATCAAGGCTTGGGCTACTGGATTATCAATTTCTGCGACGTCTTTACCGTCAGAGGATGCTAATTTTAAGACGCTTTTCCAATTTAACCCCAGCGCGTCGCCCTGATCCCAGCCGATAATTCGCTGCGCCGACGGGTTGATCAGTTCAATATTGCCCTGGCGCGAGATTGCCAGCACGCCGTCGTCGATGGTATTGATAACTACTTCAGATTTGCCTTCGACAGTTGATAGCCGGTCGGCTAAATCGGCATAGTCGCTGCCCTCTGCTGCCGGTTGGCGGCGGCTCCATAGGATAAAACTGAATATCAGCGGCGCGAAGCCGAAGAACAGATAGCCGATGATCGTCTGGACATTAAATCCAGTTTGGATAGCTACTATGACTGTCTGAATGGCAACGAGGATTGCGATGGAACTTATGACAATTGCGCCAAAAAATCCGGAGAAAATTGCCGCGACAATCCAAACAGCCAGGAATGGCGATGATGGACCGCCGCTTGTGCAGACAGCGATGGCAGCGACAGCGACAGACAGCAGATAGACGAAAATTGCGATGGCAGCTTCGTTGTTTTTTGGCAGCCAAAAACATAAAATGAGCGATACTAAGCTGCCGATGGCGGCTGCTGCGGCTGTCAGATCGGTGACGGATAAGCCAATTGGCAACTGATAGCCAGTCGGAATAAATCGGGCCCAAATATAGAGTATAACAATTGTGCAGCAGCCAAAAAGCGCGGTTTCGCATAGCCGCCGCAGCCAAAATCTGGAAATCGTACGAGGTTTTTCGCCAAGCCCTCCCTTTCTCATAATTCTATTATGGCGAATCGGTGAAGAAAGCGCAAGTTTGGTGTCTGGCTATAACTGACCAGTTGGCGCGCCTTGGTGTCTTTTGCGCTGTTTTAGTGATGAGGCTGCGAGTTGGGATACGAGGCAATAGACAAACTGCGCTGAAGCGTGTTATAATCTGCTTTGTTACGGCCTTATCGTCTAACGGTTAGGACACCAGGTTTTCATCCTGGCAATCCGGGTTCGATTCCCGGTAAGGTCACCATTTCGGAGTTGCTGCCATTGCAGGGCTCTTTTTTTGTTGTGAATAACGGAGAAGAATGGGCTTAAATCGTCCGTTCCAAAAATTTATTCTTGATATTGAAGTGCAAGCCGTTTGGGAACAGCATTTTTTGGAACGCCTGTCTCGTTTCGAGGTCGGCGTCTTTCCAGAGTTTGGTCGATTTTGTCATAAACTTACACACGTAATCTATTGTGGCTTCATTTAGGCCTTGGTTGTGTTCCAATTTATCAATTTCTCGTCGTAAGTCTTGGCTTTTCTGCTCTAGGGCTTCGCTATACCTGTTCTTATCGTCAATTGTGATCTTGCCATCTAGCGTAGCGTCTACTGTCTCTATGAGCTTCTTGTCTATATCTGATATCGCCTTGCGGTGCTGTGCTAGCTCGCGCGCGTCGTGTCGCCGAGCTTCGTGGCACGCTAGATCGTATCAACGTTCCACATTTTGAGTAAATCAATAGTTTGCGAAGTGGATATAGTTCGCTATTGCTTGGCGCCAGCGGAGCGCGTTTACCGCTTAGGATCCGCTGATTCTTATTAAATGTATCTATATCGATAAGACCATCAAAGTCCTTGATTTTAGTCGGTTTGCTGTCTAGCAGGTTCTTAGGGGTGTTATATCCGGCGTAGACCGACTGGCGCAGAACACCAAGCATAGTGTTTAGCGTGATAGGTTTACCGTTCTTGTCGTTTACGCCCATCTTATGAGTAAGGTTTACTAGCTCCATAGGCGCTATATCGCCCTCGGAGAAATGATTAAGCAGGAATTGAATATTCTTGCCAATATCGTTTGTCTCGTCGATCTCAAGCGTGTTATGGTGATTTTTCTTGCCATCGTTAGTGTATCCGCCGGTTACGATCGGTTTGAGTTTTAGGCCGAGCGGCGCTTGCGATAGCTACCAACCATAGCTAGCGAGTAGCGACATATCGTCTTTAACGGTCTTAGACTTAATATCGTTATCAATTTGGTGTACTGAAAGCGCGATATTGAACATAAAGTGCCCAGTTGGCGATTCGTCGATTACTTCTTGCGTAGAACGTAAGGTAACGCCACATTTGGCTAGAATAGAACCAATGTCGTTGAAGAATGACGTCATGTCGCGAGAAATGCGCGATACGTTATAAAAGACTATATAATCTATGCGCCCTTTGCGCTTGGCGATATCTGCTAGCATTTTTTGGAGTTCTGGGAGGTGTGCGTTTTAACTGAAATACTGGCGTCTCTGGGTATGTGGGAGTCCTTTCGTGATTTATTGTTGCACCGCTACGGTAAGCGGTGGTAAGGTGCAGGTTATCCCACAACAACTCGCGGTTTTTAACGTTAAAAAGACACCCAAGGGGTACCGCAATTTCAACTAGTTCCATTATATCTGCTAATGGTGAGTTAGGACAGTTCAAGCATAAAGCTTTCTAATTCTCTAGCAGTAACTGGTAGCGGTATTATAGTCCAAATTCATTAAGCATTGAGGACTGTTTCACGCATCTTGGATATATCTTTTCAATATACTCTTCTGGATTTTTAAGATAATCGTCTAATAAGTTATTTTCAAGCAACCACACACATATAGCGCACGACCTAGCCTGACAATTGAATGGGCCTTTAGAGTTTGAATAAGGTATTTTTTGATTAAACTCAATATCGGTAAAAGTATTATACTCACTAACTCTCTGCAAAAGGTTTTTATTTTTATTTAGAGCACTTATGTATATATAATCATAGAAGAATGATTTTGGTTCAATTGGATATTTCTTCCCGTCACATTCAAAAGATATCAAGTGTCTTGTTTCTTTATTTTGAATACGTGGGTCTTTCTTTGCTGTAGACGGTTCTACTTTTAATAAATCCCGGTAGGGTCCACCATCATTAAATACTTTGGACGACTGAAATAGATTTTCGACCCTAATTCCATCAATTATTAGATTAAAGGCGCTTAATGCTTTTCCCAAATCATAATCAAAAGATTTTGTAGATATCTCTAGTATTTTGGCTTCCGGATCGCTTTCCTTGATTGATCCATGCATAGATAAAGACGATCGTTGACGCACCTGCCAACTCATGCCCATATGCCAATTAAATTTCACTTTTTGTTCTATGAACGCCGGTCCAAGTTTTTCTCCTACTTTGAAACAAATTCTTTCTGCTCTGACTATTCTTTTCATAGATAATCTCCTGCACGGTACTTAAAATACTTTGTGTTTAGTTCTATATCTATAGTTCTGCCCAGTTTTTGTTCCAATAAATTTTTATCCTCAAGAGTCTTAACGTAAATTCTTTGTATATATTTGGGTGAGATAATACCAAAAGCTAAAATCTCAGCTTGAGGATTTTCCGGATCACGCCCATTACTATTCCCAAACATCTCCTCAAATGAACATCTCGATGAATCATTCTTTGCTGCGTTTTCTTTAAAGAAAAAGAAGTGTCTTATAGCTAGATCTATCAACAGTCCTGGGCTTAAGGATATCACTACCCACTTGGTGTCTGGGTCTTCATTCTGATACCTATAGAACATTTTATAGTTAGGAAAGGAAACGGAAAGACAAGTCGCATTTCGATAATTATCAAACCGATCCATATCATTGACTAACGCCTCCGGTATTTCTTGATCTATAATGTTTCTTGGTAATATGCCATACCTTACAATAGTTTCAATATTTGAAATATTCGTAAAATGAATCAGCTCTTTAATATTACGTGAAGATATAACTCTCCTGTAACCACCCCTCTTTCTTCGCTCTCTGTCCTCCCTCTCTTGTTCTCTGGCCTCTTCTGCTTCTTGAGCTCTTTTCCATTCTAACTGCTCTTGCTGTTTTCTTCTCATGTAAATCATGGCTTGTTGTTTATCATATTCATCTCGTTCGTTTATGGCGCGTTTCGTGATCCTTGAAATCTCATCGTTAGTAATAATGCCATAATTAATTGCATTAGTGATCATCTTATCCAGGTTCGATCTGCTAATCCTGTTATAGGCGGAATCATATACTGCCTTTTTAAACGCCTCTATTGCGTTTGCTTTTTGGTCTTGGAATCCTGAAATGTTACTTTCTCTATTTAACTCATCGGCAAGCTGAAAATCGTATTCATATAAAGCGTTTTTTATGTTGATATACTCTCGTCTTTTCTTGTTTTCTTTTGCGATATTCTTCTTTTTATTATTAACATCTTCTAAGTAATTAGAGTGTACCACATTGCTAATCGTAAGCTGACTATTAAAATTAAAATTATCGCCAATGTGCCTACCGAGAAGATTATTTGCCAGCATTGAGCTTGCGGGAATTTGAATTATTTCAGACGAGATATTAGCCGCCGGGAAAGAGTCATCAATGATTATGTATTTTTGATTATCGCTTCGCGTTATAGTGTCACCGATTTGGATACCATCCATATGGTATATTATAGCATTTTTCTCGTTGTCATACCAGAATGGCTATCTGTTGATAAGATCAATTTTTAACATTGTAAGCTCTAAAGTAGAGCTTTAATGTTGACAATGGTGGCTTTGCTGCTATCCCGGGTTGCTAATGCTTTATTTTGTATTCTTCAGTTCTACTGAGTCCGGGGATATAGTTTATAGGATATAAAACCGTGATAATATCCCTGACTCGGTAGGGGTCCTCTACGAAGTTATTCCAATTCGATTGGACGCGGTTTACCATCAAAGGAATTTATCGTCCATTTGGATGCGAAATAGCTCGTTTACCTCTGGTAGCGAGCTATTTTTTGCTAATTGTTAAGCCAGCTAGCACAGAAAGTGCAACAATAGTAGCGTAGTTGGGTAGTTTCTGCCTAAGACTAGAAATATCGCGGCAGCATGAATTTTGCTATTGATGTTACGGCGTAGTATTCTATTCATATAGATGTTATAAACCAGTCTATTATACTAGTATGAGAAAAAGGCGGTATGAAGCGAAAACATATCTCAAACTTTCAATACGATAGGCACGAAATAGAAAGAGCCTTATTCTTTCTGTCGAATGCCTTGCAAAAATCAGGACACAACGCTAAGCCAGTTTTTCTTCACTCAATTCAGGTCGCTGAAATGCTTTGGGAAAGGGATTTTCCTCAAGACATTGTGATTGCTGCAATCCTTCACGATGTAATTGAGGATACGGATGTGACGATACAGGAAATAGAGTGTGAATTTGGCCAACAGGTTATGCGGTATGTCGATGTATTAACAATTTCAAGCAAGCAAGATGTCAAGCAGTCTTTTATTCGCGCAGCTGAACTTGGCGGTGATGTATTGTCGATTCGCGCAGCAGACCTTATTCAGAATAGCTACTATTATCATCTGGCGCCAGTCGATATGCAAAGACAACTTCGAGATAAGTATGCGTATTTTATGGAATTATCCGATGGATTGCTGGACGAGTCCTTGTCAAGCGAACTAAGAAAAGCCTACGAGAAAAATGAAAAAACACTCTAATCTAATACATTTTCACTCCAAAGGACGGAAAATCCCCGCCATAATCTACGCAGTAGCGCTAATTTAGATGCTTGACCCAACTGCAAGCGCTATGTATAATCCTAAACATAAAGCGTCAGAGTTCCAGTCACGCCGGAACGAGCTGGGTGTCAAAATACACCACGGGAGTGAAGCCGTAAAGTCACACAACCGAAATCGCGATCCATCGTAGAGCCGGTACAGAGCGCTATAATTCAGTAATGAACTATAGAACAAGGATGGGACCGCGGGAGGTCTCTTTTTTGATCTCTCGTTCCTTGGGTAAATAATAATTTATTGTGCCTAAGGAGGTTCTATCTGAATATGGCAAGAAAATTTCAAATCGGTGTAATGGGTTCGGCGGCCGACTTAAAATATAGCAAAGAAGTTGAAAGAGCAGCGTACGAGGTCGGCAGGTTAATAGCCGAAGAAGACGGGATCTTGTTTTTTGGAGCCGAAAAAGATAGCGATTCTCTGTCGACGGCGGCATGCCGCGGCGCAAAAGATGCTGGCGGATTAACGGTTGGCATCACATATGGCAAAAGAAAAGACGTTTGGGAAAAAGAGGCTGACATTATTATTCCCTGCGGACTGGAACGCGGCGGCGGTCGAGAAACCGTACTGGTAACTGGTTGCGATGCGGTGATTGCGATAAGCGGCGGCTCGGGGACACTCACCGAATTAGCTGTGGCCTACCAAGCCGATATCCCGATGGTAGCGCTAACTGGTTACGGGGGCTGGGCTGATAAACTCGCTGATGAATATCTCGACACTCGTAATCGAATATTGACGATTGGTGCAGCGTCGCCAGAAGAAGCGGTCAAAAAAGCCTTTGTGGCAGCTGCTGAATATAGGAGGCGATATGCGTAAGATTCTATTTATCGCTGCTACTCATGGTAATGAACGAGACGGCGCCAAGGTTATGCGGCAGCTTGAGAAAGAATTACCTAAAGAAAAATATGGCTATGATTGGATTATAGGAAACGAAAAAGCTTTTGCAGCTAACACGCGTTTCACCGAACAAGATCTTAATCGCAGTGCCCCAGGCGATATTAATAGCCCCGTATATGAAGTTCGTCGCGCGGCAGAGCTAATTGAATACGGCAAAAATTTCGATGTCGTCATTGATCTTCACGGGACAAAAACAGACAGCGGCATCGTTACTATCATACCTTACCCTACAGAAGAAAATATTAGATTAGCAAAATCGGCGGGATTGAGCCGTAATGTTGTGTGGTATTCGGAAAAGTCAAAAATTGCCGGACCGTTAGCTCAGCACATGCCTGTGCCGGCTATAGAATTTGAATGCGGACCAAAGGGTACTAAAAAAGCGTTTGACCTAACATACGCTGCGGTGCGTCGATTTATAGAGGCGAATCGGAACGGTGAGGAAGTTCGCGGCGATAAAAAAGTTGAGTTTTACAATGTCTATGGCAAATTGTATGGCGAACACGATCCAGCTCTTAGAGATTTTGTATTAGCAGAAAAAGGCGGCGAATCGTTTTATCCGTTCTTGTCTGGCAACGAGTATAACGGTATTGTTTGTTATAAGATGGAGAAAGTTGAAAATAGTATTGTTTCTCACAAGGTCTGATTTAATAAGTGTGAGTTTTGCTATTAATATTCCAAAGTAGTATCCTGGCTATATGGGTAACATAAACAAGTTTATATTCCCTCTGGGCTTTGATGCTAATTTTTAACGCTAAGGAGAAATAAGAATCATGACAATCCGTCCCTTCCATCCCAAAGACCGCGCCGCAATTGATAAGCTGGCGATCAAACTGCACGCGTATTTTGCCCAAGTTGACGATACGGCGGAATCACTGCCGTTCGCTAACCTGCGAGACGCGCACGGCTACATGCAGCGGATGATTGGCGATAGCGAAGACATGGACGGCGCGATGTATGTTGCCGAGGAGAACGGCCAGGTGGTCGGCTTTATTCAGGGCGTGATTATCGATCATCAACCTGGTCAGGATGCCGTTTTCGATGCAGTGCATGCGCCGCGAAAAGACGGCTGGATCGGATTGCTTTATGTCGAGCCAGAGCAGCGCGGCAGCGGTATCGGGCGGGCCTTACTGGATGAAATGAAGCGTTGTTTCCAGAGTAAAAATTGCGATACCTTGCGGCTAAAAGTGCTGAGCGGTAACCAGTCCGCCATAGCGTTCTATGAAAAATATGGCTTTATGGCGCATGAAGTTGAGATGGCGAAGAAGTTGAGATGATAGCTCTTCTGTAAACTACTGATCCAAATACTCTTCCCAAACTTTCAAAACCCCATCGCTGAATTTTGGCAAAAGTCGCTTTTCGTCAATCAACTTTTTCACAAAATCATAATATTTCTGCTTTTTAGCGTGAAGATCGCCAGAAAAAAACAGCCCTAAGATTTCATCGTTATGCCTCTTATCTAGCTCCTTATGCCTATTCGTGGATGACTGACTTTCTATTCGCGACTGGGCTAGCTGCTCGATAAACCCGCGGTAGCATTTATATGCCGACCAATATTCCTGGCGATACCGATGCTTAATATAGCGTAACGAACCCATCAATACATCCAGATAATTGTGCTGTTCGTCTGATTCTGTCCATATTTTGCCGGATTTTTTAGCAGGCTGGTCTGTGCGGTTGTTTTGGAAAATTAATGTTGAATTTGGAAATAGTTTAGTTTTATCAGGCAGTGAAAAACCAATGTCAATTTTATGAAACAAGCTCATGCTGCTTAGAAAAAATGAGCGTGCAACTTCGTGATCATTATGAGCAATGGTGTAGGTTGCAATGATACCAAATTGATTATCTAGAGTCTTGCGCGTGTAATTTTCGGCGGCTACCGGACAGCTGGTTATGGCTGTAATATCAATGTCGGAAAATTGGTCATCATCGAATACGGCCCGCGAACCAAAAATATACAGTTTGTTAATGTATGGATTGGCAGTCAGCGCTGTAAACAACTTTGGCGGTATGGGTTTAGTTTTGCTCATTATTCTGGAAACTCAATTGTTGATTGTGGACGCAAAATATTCTATCCTACTTCTCCGCTGCGCCGTCAATCTGCCCGATAACCTCTATTAGCTTTCGCGGCGTGATGTCGGCCTTGATTAAGTATCCATCAACACGACTCATCACAGAGTTGCGCGAAGCTTCGTCCTGCTCAAAATTGGTCATAATCAGCACCTTGCTGTTGGGAATCAAATCGACGTCATTATTACGCAGCGCGTCAAGAATCTGGTCGCCGCGCTGTTCTGGCAGCATCAAATCCAGGATAATCAGGTCGAAATGCTGATTGCGCGCCGCCACCAAGCCGTCATTGCCATCAACTACCCACGTCACGTCGTAGCCAGCTTTTTGTAAGCTTCGCACATACATCTCGCCGATAAACCGGTCGTCTTCTACGCATAAAATTGTCTTTATCATATTTCCTCCTAATCCCTGTACATGGCGTGATTTTTAATCCAACCGCCGCCTTTTCTGATCAATTGATTATTTAACTGGCCGTCTTCTAATAATTTATCTTTGACAGTGGCGTAAATTGGCAAGGTGAATGAGAATACCGATCCTTCGTTTTCGCGGGAACGAGCGGTAATGGAGCCGCCGTGCGATTCGACGAAGGCTTTGCAGATATATAGTCCGATGCCGGTGCCAGCGACTGCCTCGCGCGATCGATGCGAGCGGTAAAATTTGTGGAATAAATTATTGACGACGTTGGCGGGCATACCGATGCCGTTATCGGCGACAGAAACTTCTATAAAGTCGCCCCTTCTCTCGGCGGTGACGCTGATAACGCCGCCTTCGAAGCTGTATTTTATGGCGTTATCGATTAGATTGCCGATTACTTCGCTAATACTGCCACGGTCGGCTGCCACGGTCGGCAGGTCGTTTGGAATATTTACATTTAACAAGCGGTGCTGGGTCGCTGCGCGCAGCTGCATGTCGTCGGCGATTGAGTCATAGATGTCATGAATCGTGTCTTCTAAAAGGTGAACTTTCAGGTGGTGACGGTCAAATCGCGACACGTTTAAGATGTTGTCAATGTAGCTAGACAGCCGGTTGGCTGAAACGATTAGCCTGTCCATCAGCTGAGCCTCGTCGCCGTGCAGCCGGTCGGCAAACTCGTCGGCGATGATATCCAAATATCCGCGAATCACTGTAATCGGTCCGCGCAGCTCGTGGGCGGCGAAGGAAATGAAATTCAAATCTTCTTCTTCCGGCACGTACCGGCTGGATTTGTCGATGAGAAAAATAACTGTCTCCCCTTCTGCGCCTTTTTCAAACGATGCCACGATGTCGTAAATTTTAGTAGTTTTAACAACTTCAGGATTGGTGGCGATGCGGTACCAGCGCTGCTCGGCTTTGGTCTCTTTATTGCTTATTTCGTCAAGCCATTCGGAAATCGACGGTTCGTTTAGAAATTCCAGCGCCAAATAATCCTTGCCGTCAATTCCCCGGGCGATCGGCGCGGCAGAATTGGCGAAGATAATTTGTTTTTTATTATTAAAGATAGCGATGCCGCAGCTGGTGCGATTAAGCGATTGGATTAAAAAGGAGTTTTCTGATCCGACGTGATGATTTGCCGGTATCGTCGTCGGTTTGTCGTAGATGATCTGCAGTACGGCTTTGAAACCGGATTTTTCATAGCGCTTATCGTTAATGTCGGGCGGCGTTTCGCTGGACGGTACACCAGCCTTATGAGACAAAGCAGCTAAGATTTGGCAGAGCGGTTCGGCGATAACTTTCATGGCTGCCGCAAATGACGCTGCCTCTATTATAAAAATTATTAAAATAATGAGCCAAAAATTTGGCTTATGTATCGGTGCTGCGCCAGTCGCTGCCAGTATAATTCCCAAAGCCAGCAGCGTACTTAATGACACCAAAGCAAACACGCCGATAATTTTCTTATAGTAATATTGCCGATAGTCGCGCAGAGGCTCTGCGCTCGGGCTTACTGCCATGCGATACTTCCCCGCCCGGGCGTGAAAGCCGCTATCCAAGTTTGGCCGCGGTTAAGCGCGATGCTTTTTCCTTTCGAATCTTGCAGTTTTAATGGCGAAGTGACGCCGTCTTTACTCCAGGCCGCAGTAGTTACTGTGCCGTTTTGGAAAATATACGCTTTGCCGCTGCCGATGGTTTTTACGTCTTCATAACCGTCGGAATTCTGCGCCCGCGCCTCTACGCCGACTTCCAGAGCGACGACGACGTTTGGTGAAATTTGCCCGCCTTCGCGGTCGTGATGGGCGCCGCCAGCTAGGCTTCTGATGTACGAGTTAGAAGCCTTGTCATACGCGTATGATGTGTTGAACGGGCTGCTGCTGAAGTTGATATTAATAGTGGCGGCGTTTGGTTTGGCAGCTGGCTTGCCGTCGGTGCGGGAGAAGCTGGTGAAATCTGATTGGGTATATTTTTTAGCATTGTTTAGCTGGTCAAGCTTTTCGCCGGAGGTATATACGTTGTGCGGCGCCTGGCGGTCGTTTGCGCGCCAATACGAGCCGCCGTTGAAGAACTGGTCGATGTCGCGGTAGCCGCCGCTTCTGGCTTGAGCGAGGGCGTTAGGACTGCCGCCGACGTGGGCGATGGAGGCTTGATAAGCTGCCGCCCAATTCAGATAATATATACGCAAACTGCGAACTGGCCCGATTAGAGCTGGCTTTGCACCTTGATATAACGCCATAAACCTGGTGATACCGCCCTCAGCGACGGCTTCATATACTACGCCGGCATTCTTCAGGCCCGACTGCGGCCTGGACTCAGGGCTATTTTCAATCATGATGCCGGTCACAGGCAGCTTGGTGGCGGCCTCATCGGCAACTGGCAATCCTGTCAGCGGCGAATAATATTTTACAGGCGCTGACTTACGCTTGGTGGATATGGTGGGAAGATTTTCATCGTATTTAATAGAATTGACGGCGATGATAAAAACGGCAGCAATAACACTGGCAGCTACAATCAGTACAATCGCCGCCAAATGTTTCTTAAACCACTTCTTAAACGACGATTTTTCTTTTGGCGTCTCTGGCCGGGGCTTCTTCACTTCCATGGCAATATTATAGCACAAGCATGATGGAAAATGGCTACCAGTTATGGTTTGAGGCGTGCCAATTTTATAGTATGATTGATAGATAGTTAAGGAGGTTTTTATGGCAACTGTTTTTGTGGCTGGTGAAAGATTGTTCGTTAAAGATGGCGAAAATATGAGTCGAGAGCAAAGGGAGAAATTAAAGTTAGCAGCCTGGTCTATACTTGTTAATCGCAGACAGCCTGACGATTTGGAGTCAGTTGGAGAAGAGCCGGAATCAAATAGACCGGTCAGGTTTGAACCGCTGCCAAGACATGGATGTTCTGATAGAGAGGAAGATGCATGCCGCCTCGAACGAGCGGCTAATTCTGATCCAACAGCAGCACTCGGCGAGAGGGCTTTGCAGCCAGTCCTTTCTGGGCGTCCAATCAACTCAGAGTGGTTAGACTTTGATGGGCTGTCAAGATGTATGGATCGTCCGTCGGAAACAGAAGAAGTGAAGCTGACAGATTGGGGCTTATCTGTAACTAGGTATACGGATGGCAGAGCTGCAGCTTCAATTTCTCGACCTAAGTGGAAGAAACGAGTAAGATATGAGTCGCCAAAATTATCCTCAAACGTATTTCTGCTGATGTCAGAACTGATGCAGGAAAACTCGGGGCCAATGCTAATTGAAGATTTGTGCCAAGCATTTACAGAACGGTTCGTCGATGCTAGTGATGAAGAAAAAGAGCGTTTACAGGGGACTATCGAAGTGGTAGTTAGAGACGCGATTACTAATTTGAGGGCAAAACTGATAGAGGCGGGCCTACTTAAAAAATTAGAGACAACTTTTGTATATGATCTGGAAACTGGCAAACGATATAAGGCTTATCGCCTGCTGGGCGTATTGAATAGCGACAATCGCGAGCCTGCGAATAAATAAGACAATTTACTAGTAAATTGAGCTAATATATGCTATAATATTAAGATATGAAGCATGATTTACCGCCATTGATTCTGGCGAATGGCATGAAGTTGCCAGCAAAGCTCGCGGAAGTTGCTGTGGATGCTTGATCGCGCCAAAAATAAGCGCTGGCAGGTTACGTTTGGGCGTGCCGAGGAAATGGAAAAAACCAATCACAGCCGAGTACCCCGATTGTCGTTTCATCAAGCGGGCGGTGAGGCGTCATTTGTCGGTATGCTATTCCGTGATGCGCCGCCAGGATCACGAGCCGGAGAAAGGATAGTTGATTATTTCGTAAATTCTCTTTGTCCTGAACTTGGCTTAAGCGTTGGAGAAACTTCGGTGATTAGAAAGCCAGTGATGGCTTTAGTTTTAGCGCGATGCGGTTTTTTAGCTATTGAATCTGACGGAAGAGTAGAGGCTGGATTATTGCCGGCTAGGACTGGCGATAGACGTCTTGTGCTGCATTTCATTTCTGGAAATGAGCAGAATCTTGATAACCCAAAATATAGCAGTTATTATAGCGTGGTAGCAAACCGGGAATTGCCGTTTCTCTATCCGTTGGAAAACCCGTCGCGTCCGGTTGATATTCATACACCGTTTCAGCAGGGCTAACTATCAAGATATGTATCCAGCCGCTGCAAGGTTTTTTCTTGGCCGATTAGCGCCAGTGTATCGTTCAGCTGCGGGCTGAATGGCGCCCAGGTGACGGCGATGCGGATGAGACTGAAGAGGATGCCGGGCTTTTGACCAGTTATCTCCAGCAATTTGTTCAGGCAGTTTTGGATTGATTCTGGCGTCCAGTCGGTGAGTTTGGCGAGCTCAGCGCGGGCGGTTTCTAAAAGTTCGCGACGCTCGCTGTCAGACAGCTTCTTTAGCTGCTTATTGCCGTCAATAAGTTTCATGTTAATCTCAGGCTCCGCGAAAAAGTAGCCAAATCTGCGTAAATCTTCAAACATCTTCAGGCGGTCTTGCGCCAAAGCCAGCACTTTCATGCGGTATTCCTTAGTTATATTTGGAGCGTAGGCGGATTCCGGCCAGAAACCAGTCTGTCCCCCGTCTTTTTGCGGGTTATCATTCCATGGCGACACGTACTCGTAAAGCTTATCGGCAGGAATATTGCGTATATGAGCGCCATTAAGCCACAACAAACGTTTTTCGTCAAACCGCGCGCCTGATTTTTGGACGCGTTTCAAGCTGAATTTTTCGATCAATTCGTCTCTGGTGAAAACCTCCTGTTCGGTGCCGTCGTTCCATCCCAGGCTAGCGAGGAAATTGAGCATGGCGTCTGGCAAGTAACCCTCTTCTCTATAGGCTAGGATGTCTTTGGCGCCGTCGCGTTTGGCCAATTTCTTATTGCCCTGCTCGTTCATGATCGGCGGCACCGAGGCGAATATCGGCCAAGTTATATCCAGCGCATCGTAGAGATTAAGGTATTTGGGCGTACTGGCAAGGAACTCTTGCCCGCGGATAACGTGGGTGATTTCCATTTCGGCGTCATCGACGATGTGCGCAAAGTTGTACGTCGGAAAGCCGTCGGATTTGACTAATATAAAATCGTCAATTACCTCTGGTCCAGCGTGCATTTCGCCCATGACCTCGTCGTGCCAGGTGTAAGCCTTCGGTTCTGAACGAAAGCGCAGCGGCTGGCTGCCATCCCAAACCGGCGGGTTTTCCGGGCGGTAATCACGGTACAAAAAAGGCTTTTTATGGGCTTTGGCTTCTTCGCGAAAAGCGTCTAGCTGCTCCGGCGTATACGGATCGGCATAAGCGCGGCCAGCGTCAATGAGTTTTTGCGCATATTTCTGGTAAATGTCAAGCCGTTCTGACTGCTTGTACGGCCCAAATTTACCGCCAAAATTGCTGGGACCTTCGTCTGGTATAAGATCGAGCCACTCTAGGCATTCATAAATATGCTCTACGCTGCCAGATACTTCCCTTTTTTGGTCGGTATCTTCTATGCGCAGGATGAATTTTCCATTTGACTGCCGAGCAATGAGCCAAGCAAACAGCGCGGTACGCATACCGCCGACGTGCATATAGCCGGTTGGACTGGGTGCGAAACGAGTTCTAATAGTCATGGGTAAATTATATCACGGGCGCGCGGCGCTGGTAAACGCAGGGATTGCCACCTACGCGGCGCTGCTTTACGGGCGCCGGTAAAGTATCTATAAGCTGGTGGCAATTTTTTGAATTTGCTCGTTAGAAAGGTTGGCGCTGCCAGTGATTTGATATAAAATACCGCCGTTAACCCAAACTGCGTTTTTACCGCTGCTGTAAATTGTCAAGCCGTCAACCATGGTGGTGGTCGGTGATTTTGATTTTTCTGTAAAATATTCCTTAACTGCTGCCGAATCCCAATTGCTTTTCTGCTGGGTTAGCGTATATTCTGAGCTGCCGTCGGCGTACGCATATTTCATGCTTACTTCCCCGCTTTTGAATTTTATCGGGCCGTTAAGCGCGTAGCCGTCTGGTTTGTAGCCGGGATATTTGGCGTTGATACCGGATTGTACGGCTGCCATTTTAATGGAGATGTTCGGCATACTGAGGTAGGTCAAATAGCCGCCGAGTAGCATGATGGCCAGTCCGGCGGAAAAGATACTGGTTATGCGGGCAAATCGGTTCGGACGATGTTTGACTCGGTATTTTTTCGTGTCGGCGACTTCTCTGGCTAGCGCTTCGGCGATAGCGTCATTTTTCAGCTCTTTGGCAGTTTTTACGGCTTTTACGGTCGCTGGGCGCTGAGCAGGCGCTGCGGTTTCAGCGGACTTAGCGATGGCAGGCTCGTCTCTTTTAATGATCGGAACTGGCGGTGTTTGCCGCTCTCTGCGCAGCTGTGTGTTAATGCTGGCTTGATGTTCTTTGGCGCGATGAGCCACCGGATGAGTTTCGGCTGGGCGGTCGGGCTGGGTATTTTTCTGTTCAAGCGTTTTTTCAGATTCTGGCGCAAACTTATTAACGGCGGCGTTTTGGCTAATCGGCGCGCGGACTTTTTGCGGACGGGCAGCGAGCGGGACTTTTGCCGGCTGCTTAACGTGCCGGCGATTCAGCGTGATTGACTTTTGGGTGTGGGACGCGTGGATATTCGACGGTGCAACGCTGCGTGCTGCCGCCTGGCTCTCTGGTTTTTTTCTTAATTGCAATTTTGCCGGGTCGACTCTAATATCGTCCATCGGCAAACCGGTAGTGCCGCTGTAGGCTCGCCCGTTGACTACGACATATTTTTTATTTACCATCAATCCCCCTATGCTTATTTCTCTATTTTATTTTACAAAGTGCCTAAGGTTTTTTCAAGAGTAAAAATATGGTATAATCTGTCGTGATTATGGCTCAGGAAAAAACTCGTACCAAAGAGCTTGCTCGCCGGACATTTGTGTATACGCTGATGGTAGTAACGATGGTTAGCGGGCTGATTTTCTTGATGTTTAATATGCTTGGGTACACATTTAACTCAAATACCAGCCAGCTGCAGCAAACTGGCCTGGTACAATATACATCGTATCCAAGCGGCGCGATGGTATCGGTTGACGGCATGGAATTTCGCCGTACTCAGGCGAAGCATGCGGTTTTGCCTGGGATACATACTTTTTCTATAAAGCTGGATGATTACGAGCCGTGGCAAAAGACGCTGGAGATAAAATCGAACACAGTCACCAATATTGACTATGTTAGAATGATTCCAATCAAGCGGACAGCGTCTGCGGTTAAGACTTTTGATAATATACAGGCGGCGTATTTGTCGCCTGCGGGAAATTTTGTAGCGGGAATCGGCCAGAAGGATAAGACGCCAGTGGCGGTGTTCGGCGACATTCGCGACACTAATAACGAGAAATTTAAGGAATATGCGCTCAGTACGGAAGTGCTGGCTGGCTATGCTTGGTCGGCTGACGGGCATTCGTTTATAGTTAACGAGTGGGATAAGGATGCGCGGTATCTGCTGGTGAAGCATATTTATCGCGGCGAGGACGGCGCTCAGGATGTACAATGGTTGCGGCTGGACCGCGAGAATCCGGAAAAAATCGTTGACATTACGGCGATAACTGGTTTTGATATTAAGCAAGCGCATTTCGTCGGCACGAGCGGCAATGAACTGTATGTCCTGCAGGAAAGCGGCGAGCTTAGGCATGTCAACGTCGATGGTTCCGTGATTTCCAGCCCGATAATAACAGGCGTGGAATCGTTCAAATTATACGGTACCGACCGGTTGGCGTATGTGGCGGCGGATTCTAGCAAGGGTAAAAAGATTGCCGGGATTTGGAAAAAGGATTGGAAAAAACCGTTTGTAATTAGGACTTTCACAGCCGACGAGTCGCCTATTATTCGAGTCTCGGGCTATTTTAATAAAGACACGGTCGTTCTGGGCGCTGGTAAAAAATTGACGATATACCGGGGAGATATTTCCGATTCCAAAGAAGCCCAAGCCAAGTTTCTGAAGACTGCTAAGGCTTTGCAGCTTGACGGCAGCATAGAGGATATTTCTTTGAATAACAGCGGACGGTTTATCGTGGCGCAAATTGGTTCGTCGGCGCAGAGTTACGACTTGGAAAGGTCGACATTGTCTAGTAAATTCCAGCTGGGCGACGGTCAGAAAATAAAATGGCTGGATGATTTTCACCTCTTGGCGGCGGCAAATTCCGGTAAAACGGCGATCCAAGAATATGACGGCACGAATTTTCACGAGCTACTGCCGGCGGACAAAAAAATGGGCATGGTTTTGTCGTCTAATCAGCGGTATGTCTACGCGCTGGCTGCCGATGCGTCCGGCAAGCTGGTTTTAAGCAAGATGAATATGACCAACGGCTCGGTCGGCTGGTTTGGGTTTTAGTCTGGGATAATCTGGGAAAATTCCTTGGATAAAAGTTTAACTTGCGCCGAATAATCGCTCTAAAAGCGTTGGCGACGGCTTGCCGGGAATAGCGGCGGAAGCTGAACTTTTAGAATTGCCGGAACTAGCGTTGTCGGATAATTGAGCGCCGTTTGGATCCGGGCTGATTTGCTCGGCGAAGACTAATAGTCTTTTTTCGGCAGTGCCTAATGGCACGCAGCTGATGAGCGTCAACATCGGCTTGCTGGTCTTTATCTGTACCTTGGAAACTTCGGTTGGTAGGACGACTTCCGTGGAGGTGACTTTATAAGTGTAGCGTTTGCTTTGGTAGTTCATGTAAATAATATCGCCTTTGACGAGTTTCTCGTTCTGGGCGAAGATGAATTTATAATCGCCGGCAGCGAAAGCGTCGTTGCTGGAGTGCGCAGCGAAAACGGCATTGCCGACCTGCCCTGGTACGGCGTTTGCGCCGGGAATTGAAAAGTGCGCGATACCGTTACGCATGGCGGCATTCTGCGACTGCGTGTCGCTGGCAGCGCCGTAAACTACTGGCGCGTCGATGTTGATTTTCGGGATAATCATGCGCGGCTCGGGACTAACCGCTACGTCCGTCGAGGCGTCAACGATGATGTTTTGCGGATCAATCGCCCCCGGCGTGGTGTAAGCGGCAACTGCGCCGAAAATAATCCGGTTATATTGTAAAAACATAAATACTAGTAAAACGGTAATACCTGCCATGGCTGGCATGAAATGGCGGGATTTTTTAACCTTTTTAGCGGAGTCGCGGACTTTTTGCTGGATTTGCTGGCGCAGCTCTTTCATGGCGTTTGCTTGCAAATCTATCGGCTCGTCGCTAGCGTCTGCTTTTGAGTCTTGGCTCGCAGATCTTTTCTGCAGGCGGGATAATTCTTGTTCTTTGGCTGTCAAATGATTGGCATAATACCGCTCGTAATACATTTGGTAATATTTTTGCCAAGCACTGTGATATTGCTTCCACTGGTCGCTGGTGATTTGCGTGCGTGCCGGGTCGATTGGTTGCTGGACTGGACGCGCAGTCGGCTTATCCTTGTTCGGTTGAGGCGCCGCTGGCTGGTTATCTGGCGGCGATGTGCGCATGGCGTGGACTGTATTCTGCGGATTGTTATCCGGCTGAGATGAGCTGGTTTGCGCTGATTGAGCCCGAGGTTTTTCCAGAGTTTGCTGGGTTGGCTGTTGGACTGGACGCTGAACTGGCGTGGTGTGCGGCGTGTTCTCGCCCGATTTTCCGGCGTAAATAGCGTCCAATTGCCCGCGAATAACATTAGCCGCGGCAGCATTCTGCGGCGATACTTGATCGCGAGTTGGCAGCACGATAGGTCGATTATGATCTGATAGCGGTGCGCCCACTCGACCGTTTGACTGATCATCCGTCGGGTTCATAACTGGTTTAATTATAAGCGAAAACGGTAAAAAATAAAAGCCGGCGCTTGATTAGGCGGCGGCTGTTGTGGTACAATCTCTACCGTAGTTTGAAGCGTTCTCTCGTGCCGCGGTGGCGGAATTGGTAGACGCGCTAGACTCAAAATCTGGTGAGCATTTGCTCGTGCCGGTTCAAGTCCGGCCCGCGGTACCAGAGACTGCTTCAGACGGAAAAACCGCCCCTTTGCTTTTTGGCTGGGGCGGGTTTTTAATGTCGATTTGCCGATCTTAGTTGCCAAAATGTATTCTGCTACGATCCCGTGTATTGTCGCAAGGATTCTTCATTATGCATACTTTTCATAGCTTCATTATATGGTCGCATATACTGTCGAAATCCAGGCGTTGCTTTCACGAGAGTTGGATTTTGCCGAGTCCGGTATTCTTCGTAGCTTGAAGGAGGGTCGTTTACGTACTCAAGCAGCCCCGCTGCAACACAGATCCCGGTGAGTGCCGCTGAAATATCAGTGCCGTCAGCCCACTGCCCGCTATCTCTATCAACGGTTATGTGCTCATAGGAGCAGCCACCATCTTGGTAGAGTCTCTCGGGTATTCGGCTGGCTAGACCTAGTATTGCGGAGAAATTTTCTTGAATTTTTTCTTTGGAGTAAGTTTCTGAAAGTCCTATTGGATTACGCACTTCAACGACCTGGTCTGGCGCGTATACGGGATTTTCTATGTCTGGAAAATATGCGTGGCAGCTCCATTCAGCCTCACTCGCTAGGTTTAATCTGTCTTTATTAGATAAGCTTGCCCAGTTGACTCCTTCTCCGTATTTCAATGAGTCATGGATCTCATAGGGTCTTATGGCTGTTTCTATGAGCAGTTTCTTAAATGACTCAGAATAATCTGTATTGTCTTCTATCATTGCTCTTAGGATGCCGTAATCAATTCGTTCTGATTGCTGTTCCATCTGCAGATACTCTCCTTAATTGGTAGTATGTATTGTATAACATTTTGCTTGTATAATCAATTTTCAAATTTTCTACAAAGAAAATAGCCCGCCAAGAGGCTCAAGCCGAGACCTATATGTCTCAAGGCGAGCTATTTTCTTAGCGGGCGGTCAGCCCTTGTTGTTGTCTGAGCGGAGACGGTTGACCTCCTTCTGAAGGTTGTCAACCTCCTTCTTCTGGACACACCAGAGGAAGGTGACAGCCTTGAGGTTAAGGGCCCTCATCATTGAGAGCGTAGTCTCAACGATAAAGGCCACAAAGATGATCCCCACCGTCAAACAGCAGTCGATATCGTAGGCCGCCATAACTCTTGTTGCGATAAACAACGTCACCATGACAATGATATCTACCGTCATCGACATCTTCAACCTGAAGAAAAACATGATCTCCCCTTCCTGGAGAAGCTCAGCTCAAAGCTAAAGGGCACTTCTTGCCCTTCAAGACTACCTTTGAGCAAAAAGCTAATATATATATCAATAATTGGATAAAAAGTCAATAGATTTAGGCAATTTTCTTGAATTTTATGCAAAAAATGACGTGAAATGATGAAAAAACCGGAAAATAGCAACGTGCTATCCTGATGAAACCAACAAACTATTTGTATACCTAAAGCAAGGATACTGCTAAAATCGCTTAGATTTGATTCTAAATTTACCCCGCGCAAACAGCGGTACTGGCGGCGGCCAGCGGTGATTCTGGCGACCAGACCAGGTAGCTGGCGATGCGGGCGCCGACTATGCCGCGCCAGATTGACATTGGTTCGTTCCAATTCTGAGTAATGACGTCGCCGCCGTGAGCAATAACCAGGTGTTCGGCGTGAAACGCGCAGATTGTAACGGGATAAGTGATGGTGAATTTGTGGAGAATGTCGACGAACTGCGCTAATTGAATATTGAATGTCAGGATTTTTGGATAATAGACCGCGCGCAATAATTTTTGGACTTGAGCGAATGAAACGACGAAAACAAGGCGCGGATTGTCCAGGATTTCAGCGAAGCTGTTTTGCAGCAGGTCTACGGCGTCGCGCGTCACAACGACCGGACGCTGGACTTTTTTAATCAGTTCCTCGTAAACGATTGCTGTCTGGCTGTTTTTACCGGCATCGCCGACCAGCAGCAGCGCGTCTGCCCAATCTTCCAAGGCTAATGCTGGCTGCAGCGCCTCGCGAGCCAGGCTACCCGAAGGGTTTGTCGGCGCGAACAGTACGTCGGTCATGGCGGCGGGGACGCTTTTTTTTAGCGCGTCTGGCAGCAATACGCGGACTTCGCCGACGCCAGTTTTCAGGGCTTCTTGGTAGCTGTCGGCTACCGCCAGAAAACCTAATTTATTGCCGCCAATTATCGCCAATTTCCCCGCTTGGTTGCGGCGCTCCGGCTTGTTCCATTCAATATCTGGGAATAACGGCTTTGATTGTTCCTGCTTGCGCCAAAACTTCATATCCATATATCAATTGTAGCGCATTAGAGTTGTTTTATTGCCAGTTGGAGAATGGCGTTTAGAAATTATACGATTTGACGGTGCTGATTGAAGAGAATATTACCGCCAAGTAGCGCGCGGCTGGACGGGCCGGAGCTCCTCGGGCTTGACGGATTTTTGGGCGGATAGTTTATCGTTTCCGGAAATTTTTTTATATATTTCATCAAAGGTTAATCCTGAGTCGTGGACTAATTTTGCCATGTCTTTACCGACGTAGCGGAAGTGCCAGCTTTCGGCTTCTATGCCGGTCAAATCTTCTTTACCTTCCGGGTAGCGCAGGATGAAGCCGTATTTGTAAGAATTGTTTGCCAGCCAGGCGGCGGTTTCCTTTTTCAGACTGCAGCGGGAGAAATTGGCTTTGCAGTCTTTATCAAAGCTGGATAAATCCACCGCCAGGCCAAGCTGATGCTCGCTGTGCCCTGCTTGATTAACGTATTTTTCGGTGTAGGCGGCGCCGCTTTTGGCTTTCGATTCGGCAACGAGTTTTTTCTGGTCGGCAGCCGAGCGGTAGGCGCTGGTTACAATTAAGTCGTTTTTAGCGGCTTTGGCGGCAGTAAACATGTCTTTTAGCTCCGGCTGGATTATGGCGCTGGCCCGCTTATCTTCCAACCAGTCGCCGTGCTCGACTGCCAGATTTGCTAATTTCGGCTGGTAATCTTCGCTAATTCCCTGGGTTTTTGATACGTAAGCCCAGATGCCGCTGGTCTGTAATAACTTTTGCGATGGGATTTTTAGTTTTAACTGCGCGTTATTGGCGCCGGTAAAGGTTACGGTTCTTACCGGCGGAGCGATTGGCTGAGCCGCCATTTGTGCTTGATTTTGGTCGTAGGTGTCGCTGGCCTCGTACATGCCGCCGACCAGTAAAAAAGTAAACGTTGTCCATGCTGATAGAACCATTGCCAGCAAATAAGTAAATATGTTTTTCCCGCCCTTCTTCATGATATGTATTATACGCTATCGGGCAGTTTTTGCTATACTTGCATTATGGTATGCGCTAAAAATAGTTCGCCTAAGAAAGCAATTTCGCGTTTAATCGCTGCGGTGTTTTTAATGGCAGGTGCAGGATTTTTAACGTATAAAGTGCTGGTTTGGCGGCTTGGCACGCCTGTAAAAAATCAGCCGACTGCTACGAGTACCGTGAAAACTAAACCGCACGACTCAGGCGAACGGACGCTGACTTTTTCGGCGGCGGGCGATTTTTTAGCGCATGATTCGGTTGTTAAGCAAGCTAAAACGAATAATGGCTATGATTTCTCGCCGTATTTTACCTCTGTCAAATCGTTATATGGCGCTAGCGACGTGTTCTTTTGCAATCCGGAAACGCCCAGCGCTGGCGCGGCGTACGGGATTTCCGGATATCCGGCGTTTAACGCGCCAGTTGAACTGGCTCGCGACATGAGTAAAACCGGCTGCAATCTTATCAATTTGGCGACTAATCACATGGCAGATAAGGGCCAAGCGGCGATTAATGCCACGCTTGACGAGTGGCAGAAACTACCCGTCCTGGCAGCAGCAGGCGCTAATCGTAATGCCAGCGAGCAGAAAAAGGTTAAATATTTTGAGAAAAATGGCATAAAGGCGGCGTTCTTGGCGTTTGCCGATTTCAGCAACGTTCGTTTGCCGAACGCCTACAGCGTTAATACATATCATGACGAGGCGCTAGTGCGGCAGTTAATGTCCGAGGCGCGCCAGCATGCGGATGCGGTGATCGTGTCGGCGCATTGGGGTACGGAGGATTCGCATACAGTAACTGCCGACCAGCAGAAATTTGCCAAATTGTTTGCTGATTTGGGCGCAGATGTGGTGATCGGTACTGGCCCGCACATGATCCAAAAAGCGGACATGCTGGATCGAGCCGGCGGCGGGAAAACGCTAGTGTGGTATTCGATTGGCAATTTTTTATCCAGCCAGCTGCAAGTTGACGAATTGACCGGCGGCGTGGCGCAGTTTAAGCTCGTTAAAACAGATAAAGGCATTTCAATTTCCGATGTCAAATTCCGTCCGACGTTCATGAGCTATGAGTGGTCGCCAGCTGACCGGCAGGCGCAGAATTTACTGGCGCGCCGCAATCTAAAGCTGCAGCTGTTGAAACAGGCGGCGAACGAGACTAAACTGCACGGCACGACGGTCGAAGAGCGCTTGGCAAAAGTCCGGCAGTGGCTGGACGGCACGGCTAAGGTAGCTGTTGAGTGACGCGCTGCTTACTAGCGGGATTTTTCTACCGATGACTTCCCTAGTAAAATTGGCGCTGCCTGATCGAGCGTCATGTCCGCTTTTTTCAGCGCCGCTGCTAGTTCGCGGCCGACATAGCGGAAATGCCACGGTTCGTATTGGTAGCCAGTGATGCGTTCCTTGCCCTTTGGGTAGCGTAAGATGAAGCCGTATTCATGGGCGTGTTTGGCGAGCCATTTGCCGGCAGCTGTTTCGCCGAAACATGCCTCAAGATAGCAATTGTGGTCGGCGGCGGCGATGTCCATCACTAATCCGGTTTGATGCTCGCTGTAGCCAGGTTTGGAGCTAAATTTATCAGCGGCCGCTTGCCCGTAGGCGTTGACGTAGCTGCTGTAATAGGTGTTTTGTAATTCATAGCCGCGAAAACCGCTGCCGATTTGCAAATCATACCCGGTTGCTTTGGCGCTGGCGAATAGCTTTTCGACATCCGGCATGATGTCGGCGCGAACCGACCGCTCCTCTTCCGGTTTATCCGGTCGCGAATTGACCGTTGCTAATTGCAAGTTTTTCGGACGATATTTGCTGTTTTTCAGCGGGTGGGTTTTATTGACTAGCCGCCAGATGTGATCGTCAGCGGTATAGTCGCCAGTAGCTGGCTTGACAGAGACGGAATCGGTCAGTTTGATGAGTTTTTTCGCTGGAGATTTATTAGAATTGGCGGTATTGTTCTGCGTTTTTTGGGTGTTTGGCGGCTGCGGCGAATTTAATTTTCGGTAAGCAATAATGCCGCCGCTCGCTAATCCTATCACGACAGCTGCGGCTAGTAGCGCTGCGCACTTTTTACTATTTTGTTTCATTGTGCCTCCTCGCTGGCGCGCTGCCAATATGGTGATTTCATGAATGTATTGTAGCGCGAAAAGCGCGGCTATGCCAGCTCAAGCGCTTGCCGCAGCCGCCGGGCTAGCGTACAATTTAGGCTATGGAAAAACACATCGCCGAGCACCATCAAGTAGTATCGCAGCGCCTAGCGGCGGCCAAGTCGAAAACTGATCTGGCGGAATTGGCGCACTATCACCGCACGCGCGTGCAAGAATTTCAGCACGAGCGGCTGATTCACTTGCTGGTGACATTTTTCTTCGCCGGGCTATTTTTAGCGTCCCTGGCGGCATTTTTGGCGACCGCGGCAATGGGGCTGGCGATGAACTGTTTGCTGGGCTTATTAACGCTAATTTTGTTTGTGCTAGAATTGGCTTACATCCGGCATTATTACCAGTTAGAGAATGGCGTGCAGCGGCTGTATGAATTGACGGTGATGATTGAAGATAAACGCCGGGAAGGTAAAATATAGTGCAAGGTGAATTTGTCATCATTGAATCTCCTTTCAAGGGAAACACGCCCGCGGAAGAAGCCGAAAATATAGTATATGCTAGAAAAGCAATGCGCGATTCGCTATATCGCGGGGAGGCGCCGTTTGCCAGCCACTTACTCTACCCGCAAATGCTTGACGATGCTAATGAAGATGAGCGCCGTATGGGGATTGAAGCTGGATTGAGGATAGGTCGATTAGCCAGTAGAACAGTTGTCTACATAGACAGGGGTATTTCGTCAGGTATGGAATACGGTATTAAGCGGGCTGAGGACGAGGGGCGTCCGGTTGAGTATCGCTCGCTGTATGGCAATGATTGTCGCCAAAATGATAAGGATTAGACTTAGCAGGCTACTTAATATCAGCGAGTTGAGGTGTTTATTTCAATACTCACCGGGCAGTGGTCGCTGCCCATTTGTTCGGGGTGGATCTCAGGATTTTTGACACGCCCGGCGATTTCGCGCGACGCCAGCCAATAGTCGATCCGCCAGCCGACGTTGCGCGCCCGGGCGTTGGCCCAGTGCGTCCACCAGGTATACGCCCCGGTCTTATCGGGAAACGCCGCCCGGAAGGTGTCAGTGAACCCAGCGTCTAGGTAATTCTGAAAACCCTCGCGCTCCTCGTCGGTGAAACCGTGCTTGCCGACATTAGGCTTTGGATTTGCCAGGTCAATTTCTTGATGCGCTACGTTCATATCGCCGCAGTATAGTACTGGCTTGACTAGCTCCAATTCCTCCAGATAGGCCAGCACCGCCGGATCCCACTGCTCATGGCGCAATTGCAGCCGGGCTAGATCCCCTTTCGAATTTGGCGTATAACAGGTCACCACCCAAAAATCGTCAAACTCGGCAGTGATGATACGCCCTTCGTCCGCCGGATTACCGTATTGATCGCCGGTCAAATTAAACCGCTCGATGATAGTTGGCGGCAGCCCGTCGCGCCAGTGCAGCGGCCGGATTTTCGATAAAATCGCCGTGCCGGAATAGCCTTTTTTGGCGGCTG
>CAUPWH010000007.1:0-21793 GCA_963515045.1 uncultured Candidatus Saccharibacteria bacterium
AGCAGATTGCCAAATATCTGGAAAAAGAGGGCATCAAGTTTGAGATTTTGAACGCTAAGAACAATGAGCGCGAGGCGGCTATCATCGAGAAGGCTGGTGAAAAGGGCGCCATCACGCTGGCGACAAATATTGCCGGACGCGGTACCGACATCAAGCTGGGCAAGGGTGTCAAGAAGTTAGGCGGCCTGGTGGTGATCGGCTCGGAGCGTCACGAATCACGACGGATTGACAATCAGCTGCGCGGCCGCGGCGGTCGTCAGGGCGACCCGGGCGAGACGCAGTTCTATGTATCGACCGAAGATGATTTGATGCGAATTTTCCAAGGTGAGCGCATCGCAGCGCTGATGGATCGGCTGGGCGTAGATGAAGAAACGCCAATCCAAAACCGCGCGGTGTCAAAGACGTTGGAAGCAGCCCAGAAGCGCGTTGAGGGCTACAATTTCGATACGCGCAAAAGTGTTGTTCAGTATGACAACGTGATTAATCGCCACCGCCGCGTGGTGTATGTCATGCGCCGCAAGATATTGGAGGGCGACAATATTAAGCCGGAGATTGAACGCTTACTGCGAGCGAAAGTTCATGAATTGGCAGCGCTGCCAACTAAGAATAATCCGAAGTTTGTCGAAGATTTTACGGCAATTTTCCCAGTTGACGAGGCAAAAATTTCGAAAATTGGCAAGGAAAAGAAAGATAGGCTGCGCTATGAAAAGGCGCTGAAGCTGGCTGAAGAGTCATATGCGGCGAAAGAGTCTGAAATTGGCGCGGATAATTTGCGCGGCGTGGAGCGCGAGGTTTATATGGCAGTGCTGGATACATTATGGATGCAGCACTTGGAGAATATGCAGCACCTGCGCGAGGGTATCCACTGGCGCAGTGTCGGCCAGCGCGATCCGTTGGTGGAATATCGTTCGGAGTCGCAAAAATTGTTCGAAAGCTTGCAGGCTAATTTGCGCGACGAAGTTTTGACGGTCATCTTCAATATTCATGAGGCCGATGCGGTGGTTCGCCAGTCGCAGGATGATGAATACGACACGGAATTAACGCGCTTGGCAGAGAATGCGGTGGAACGCGGTGTTAATGAGCTTGGTGCGGGCGAGGAAAATCGCGACGATGACTTTTCGGTGAGAAAAGGCAAATCAAGCGCCGAGTCAAACCGCGCTAAGAACCAAGCGCGCAAGAAAAAGAAAGCTCAGCGCCAAAATCGTAAAAAACATCGCAGATAATTCAGGCAATAGACAATTAAGGAGCAGAATAGATGAAGCATACAGTTGAGGAAGTTAAACTGAAGAATGGTGCGCGCGGTCTGTTAATCGACGTCCCAGACGCCACGGTAATGAGTTTTCAGGTACAGTTTCGGGCAGGCGACCGCTACGTGCGGGATAAGGAGATTTATGAAACAGCACATTTGATGGAGCATATGGCGTTTGGTGCAAACGAGAAATTTCGTTCGGAGCATGCCTACGAGCAGGAATTTATAAAGAACGGCGCCTATCACAATGCCTATACCTCTGATTATTCCATGGTGTACGAGGCGGTTTGCGCAGATTTTGAGTGGGATCGGATTTTGGAATTGCAGCGGCTGGCGATTGTCACGCCGCGGTTTACTAGCGACTCGTTTGAGGCAGAGAAGGGCAATGTTCGCTCGGAATTAACCGGCTATTTGAATAATCACAGCCGCGTATTATGGTTGCGGGTGCAGCAGGCTTTGGGCGAGGATATTTTGACGGATAGCCAGCGCCTGAAAAAAATGGACAACGTAACGATAAAAGATATCAAGGAGCATCATCGGCGGACGCATACGCTAAACAATATGCGGTTTGTGATTGCTGGAAAAATGTCTGGCCGCAAGACCGCCATTAAGGATTTTTTAGAGCAATGGCAATTGGAACCCGGCGAACGATTTGCGATTCCGCGCGATGAGCTGCACGGTGCGCGGCCTCTGTTAATTCGCCGTAAAGAAGCGTCGAATTTGAACTTTGGCTGGTCAATAAACCTGCCGCGCGAGCTAACTAACGAAGAATCGGATGCTATGGGCTGCTTGAATCATATTTTGACCGGAACGCTGAGTTCGCGGATTCTGGGTATGGCACGTAAAAAAGGCTTGGTGTATGGAATGTTTAGCGATACTTCGGTCGGATTTTATGATTCGTCGTGGGATTTTGGCGGACAAGTCAATCTGGAGACTGCGGAGGTGCTATTTGACATTATCGTGCGCGAGCTGAAGAAGGTGTTAAACGGCGATATCGCTGCCGAGGATATTGAGGCTGCCAAGTCGTACGCCCTGGGGCGTTACCAAATGGGCGCGCAAACAGTGGCGCAAATTAGCAATTTTTATACCCGGCGCTATTTTTCTGACGACTTTGTTAAAGATTATGCTGGAGTGCCAGCGGCAATTTTGGCAATTACCGCCGAGAATATAATCCAAGTAGCCGGAGAATTCCTCGACTCAGACGTCCGCGTCCTCGCTGGCGTGAGCTCTGGAGATCGAGATCTGCTGCTGCGGCTTCAGGAGAAGCTGGCTGTGCTGGGTTAGGCTGTTCTGGTTCTGTATTTTTGGCAGCTGGATTTTCATGTAATTGTAATGTGCCAGCTTCTTTGTCGGCTACTGCAGTCCATTCTTTTTCGTTAAGTACGGTCATATTTTCACCGTTAAATCTTGGCTGTTTACCTTCAACTGGTTTGTACGGTATTCCTCTTTTGAAAGGATCGTCTGGGTGTGGAAAATGAAGTTTTATATCTTCTTTTGTGCCATCTGGCGAGGTGCGCTGAACGGCTATGTTGGTTGTACCTCCATCGCTAAAGCGTCTGAATTTAGTGATTTCGGTCTTGTGTAAGTCGCCAGATTCTGTTCCGATGTAAACATCGTAGCATTCTTCGTAACTACTTGATTTGATATTAGGATCTTCAACGACAGCTACAATCTCATCACTTGATGTCTTGCACAAGTAATTAATATTTCTAATAGGCGACTGTTCTTGCTCATGTTGTTCATGGTTTGGCCCTGAAGCTGTTGAACCTTGCTCGTCAGTTAAATTTTCTCTTTGTGGGGGGGTAAAATGTTCACTCATGCTTGAAATTATAACATTGTATGTAGAATAGGTCAAATTTAGGCTCGCAATCAAGCCTCGTCGCTTTGTGATATACTAATCATATGAAAATTATTATTGCTGGCTACGGCATAGAAGGTATATCAAATCTGATATATTTCCGGCAAAAATTTCCTGGCGCGGAGTTTGCGGTGGCTGACGAACGTCCGGCGGATAAACTGCTGGCAATTCCGGACGGCGTGAAGCTGATTTCTGGTAAAAATGTCTTTAGCAAGCAGCTGGATGGCGCTGATTTGGTGGTGCGGACAGCCAGCTTGCCGCCGCGTAATATCAAGACCAGCGGTAAAATTTGGTCGGCGACCAACGAGTTTTTTGACAAATGTCCAGCGCCGATTATCGGCGTAACAGGGACGAAAGGCAAGGGGACGACGTGCAGTTTGATTGCCTCGATCTTGCAGCAAGCTGGCCAGACGGTGCATTTGGTTGGTAATATCGGCGTGCCGGCGCTGGATGTCTTGCCGAAGATTAAAAAAACCGACATTGTCGTTTACGAATTGTCTAGTTTTCAGCTGTGGGATTTAGAAAAATCGCCGCATGTTGCGGTGGTGCTGATGATCGAGCCGGATCATCTGAATGTTCACACGGATTTCGCCGACTACCTCAATGCTAAGAAAAACATTCGCCGCCACCAGCAGCTTGGCGATGTTTGTTTATATCACCCGACGAATAAATATTCGCGGGAAGTGGCTGCCGCGCCGCTTGATAGGCTGCCAGATACGGGCGACAATCACGGTGATACGCTGGATTTTGCGCAGCGCTATGCTATTGCTGACGATGACCAAGTTTATGTCCAGGACGGCTACTTTTGCGTGCAAGATCGGCAGATTTGCAGTACCAATCATTTACGGTTGCCGGGCGCGCACAACCTAGAGAACGCCTGCGCGGCGATGAGCGCGGTGACGGAACTGCCAATCACCGTGACCGACGAGCAATTTGCTGCCGGACTGGAGAGTTTTACAGGATTGCCGCACCGTTTGAAATTCGTCGCCGAGAAAAATGGCGTTAAATATTACGACGATAGTATTTCAACCACGCCCGGTAGCGCTATTGCCGCGTTAAAAGCCTTCACGGAGCCAAAAATTTTGATTTTGGGCGGCTCTGACAAGGGTGCGGACTACGCGGAATTAGCGCAGGAAATCGCCAGGCAGCAAATGCGAGCGGTGATTGTCAACGGCGCTAATGCTAATGAAATTATCGAAATTTTGCGCAAAGAAAACGTCTCTTGCCAAATTGTGCAATTAGAAATGGCGACGATGCCAATGGTCGTCGAAACGGCAGCCAATCAAGCACAACCTGGCGATGTGGTGATTCTCAGCCCGGCCGCCGCTAGCTTCGATATGTTTAAGAGCTATAATGACCGTGGCGAGCAGTTCGTGGCGGCAGTGGATAATCTCTAATTTTGATAGATTTCTGGTTTTAATACCCCGATATATGGCAGATTGCGGTATTGTTGGCGGAAGTCTAGGCCGTAGCCGACGACGAATTCGTTAGGGACGGACAAGCCGACGTAATCGGCGGCAACGTTGGCGATGCGCCGTTCGGGTTTGTCGAGTAGTGAGCAGACTTTGATTGAGGCCGCACCGCGACCAGAGAATAATTCTAGTAACTTTTCCAACGTTCGACCGGTATCGACGATGTCTTCGACCAGCAAAATATGCCGCCCAGTAACGTCGCTATCAATGTCTTTGAGAATGGTGACCGCGCCGGATGATTCAGTTGCATCGCCGTAGCTAGAGACGTCAATGAAATCGATTTCCAGGTAACAGTCCATCGCTCGCACTAGATCAATCATAAACGGTGCTGCACCGCGCAGTACACCGATGACCAGCGGGTTCTTGTCACGATACTCTGCCGTCAGCTCTCGGCCCAGCTGCGCCACTGCATTGTTAATTTGCTCAGTAGTCACGAGGATTTTAGCAATGTCTTGATTCATTAGGGTAAGTATAACAATTAGCTAGCAAAATCGCTAATCCGCTTGGCGATAATTGCAGTGGGTTCAAGAATGCGGCATTTCGGGAAAAGGCGTTGTAACCGCCTCTTAAGCGCCAGATAATGCGTGCAGCCTAGAACAATAACATCGCTGCCGTCCGCAACACTGGTCGATACTTCATCAAGCACAATATCGTCGGCCAAACCTTGATCAATCATCTGCGCCCACGCGCTAGTATCTGGCGTATCAATGTGAACGCCAGCAGCACATTCACTGGTAAGCGCGCGCAGACGCTGACTGTGTTTGGTGGCGTTTGTCGCCAGCAGGGTAATATGATGCGATTTAGTCAAGGTGATGGCCGATTTGATCATCGGTTCAAAGCCCATAAAGCATACGTCTGTGTAACGTTGCCGCAGCGAGCTAATCGCGTTGGTCGTGGCGGTATTGCATGCCAGAACAATAATGTCGCATGATAGTAGCGGCTGGATAGCAGCATTGGTTAGCATGATAATTTCTTCTGGCGAACGATTGCCGTACGGTGCGTGCTCGCGGTCGATCGCCGTGATATACGAATGCTGCGGCAGTAATTTTTTCAGCCTCTTTGCTACTAATTCACCGCCAGTTCCCGTATCAAATATGCCAATCTTCATACAAAAAGTATAGCAAAATTGTTACAATGGTATCTATGCAGCCACTCAAAAAACGCATCCAAACCCTGCAGTCAGAAGTAGAACAGGCCAAGTCGGCGCTGGATTTTGCGGCGCTGGAGCAGGAGATGGCGGCGCTGGATGAGCGGCTTAACCAGCCGGAGATTTGGCATAATCCGGACGAGGCGCAGGCCTTGGCGAAAAAGGCAGCTAGCTTGCGCCAGACAGTTGAGCCGTGGCAGACGCTGGGGGTGCAGCTAGCGGATATCGCTGAGTTGATGGAGCTGGGCGATGACGATTTGTTGCCGGAGTTTGAGGCGCAGGTGGCAGCGCTGGAGCAGGAGTTTACTCAGCGCAAGACTGATTTATTATTCAGCGGCCCATATGATAGCCGCGAGGCGGTAGTGCGAATTTCGGCGGGCGTAGGCGGGCTGGATGCGCAGGATTTTGCGGCGATGTTGGAGCGGATGTATCTGCGTTGGGCGGAGAAGTCAGGGATGAAAGTTGACACGCTGGAGCGCTCGACCAATGATGATGCCGGGATAAAGACGGTGGTGCTGGAGATTTCTGGGCCGTTTGCGTATGGTAAATTGCGCTCAGAAAATGGCGTGCATCGGCTGGTGCGCCTCAGTCCATTTAATGCCGATAATTTGCGCCAGACTAGCTTTGCGCTGGTGGAGGTGCTACCAAAGATTGATACACCGGATGAAATTTCGATTGACCCGAGTGATCTGAGGATTGATGTGTATCGCTCGGGCGGTAAGGGCGGCCAGGGTGTGAATACCACTGATTCGGCGGTGCGGGTGACGCACGTGCCGACGGGAATTACGGCGGCGATTCAGAACGAGCGTTCGCAGATTCAGAATAAAGAAACGGCGCTGAAGATTTTGCGCTCCAAGTTGCTGGCGATGAAGCTGGAACAACACGCCGAAACGCTGTCCGATCTCAGGGCTGGCGAGTCGGCCAACTGGGGCAGCCAGATCAGAAATTATGTCCTGCACCCATACACACTGGTCAAGGATACCCGCACCAAGCACGAGAACCGCAACGCCCAGGGCGTGCTGGATGGCGATATAGATGAGTTTATTGAGGCGTACTTGCGAAAAACTCAGTGATAGCAGCAGTTTGCGGCCAGAATACAGTTTATGCTATAATATTGCTTGATGATTCTGTTAGATAGGGTGACGAAGAATTACGGGAAGAATAATAAGCCAGCCTTGAATCGGGCGAGCATTCATGTTAGCGCTGGTGAGTTTGTGATTATCGTTGGCACGTCTGGCGCTGGTAAATCGACGCTATTAAAACTCTTGACGCGCGAGGAAAAGCCGAGTTCGGGGAAGATTGTGGTTGGCGGTATTGATTATGACAATTTGAAAGATAAGCACATTCCGTTGCTGCGCCGTAAAATTGGCGTGGTGTTTCAGGATTTTAAGCTGCTGCCAAATCGGACGGTGTTTGAAAATATTGCGTTTGCGCTGGAAATTGCCGGGATGACTAACCGCGAGATCAAATCGACCGTGCCGAAAGTGATTGAGCTGGTGGGTTTGAAAGGCAAGGAAAAACAATTTCCGAATCAGTTGTCTGGCGGCGAGCAGCAGCGGGTGGCGATTGCTAGGGCGGTAGTGCGCCAACCGAAAATTCTGATCGCTGACGAGCCGACTGGCAACCTGGATCCGAAACACAGCTGGGACATCGTGCGCTTGCTGGAAAAAATTAATAAATACGGCACGACAGTGATTTTAACGACGCACAACGTGGAGATTGTTAACCGGTTGA
The DNA here is from genome assembly GCA_963515045.1 of uncultured Candidatus Saccharibacteria bacterium. Classification (GTDB taxonomy): domain Bacteria; phylum Patescibacteriota; class Saccharimonadia; order Saccharimonadales; family Saccharimonadaceae; genus Nanosynbacter. The sequence continues at coordinate 7,461 of CAUPWH010000007.1, forward strand.
AGCGGCGCGTTATTACCATTGATCACGGCAAGATTACCTCTGACCAAGCAAAAGGAAGTTATAAGCAATGACAAAGGCAAAGACAAGGAAAAAACCCGTATCCTCAAAAGAGGCAGTTCGTATCAAACAGCGCCGGCGCGGCTGGTTGACGTTTGTTAGAATGTGCCGCTACGGCATCAATAGTTTTAGCCGTAATGCTTGGCTGACGGTTGCTGCTACTGCGGTGATGAGTATTACGCTTTTGATCGTTTTTATGACGATGTCCGCCCGCCAAATTTTATTAGACACAGCATCCAATATCTCTAAACAAGCCGATATGTCGATTTACCTAAAGGGCGATACGCCGGAAAAAGAAATTAACGCTATTAAGTCGCGGATTGCCAAATTGGATAATGTGGTTGGCGTAAAATACGTTTCTGCCGAGGAGGCGCGCGATCAGCAAGCCAAGCAGTATGAGGATGACCCGGAGGCATTGGAGGCCATTAAAGAGTCCAGCAACGAGATGTCGGCGACGCTGCGAGTCTCGGTAGAAGATTTGAATAATCAGAAGTCTCTGGAGAATTTTATTAAAACTGACAAATTGTATAAAAAATACAAAGATCCGCGCCAAGAACCGTCGTTTAGCGGCGACCGCCAGCAAGCGCTGAAAACCGTTGGCGACTGGGTGCATTTGGCAAGTATTGGCGGCTCAATTGCTACCGTGGTGTTCGTGGTGATTTCTTCGCTGGTTGTTTTTAATACGATTCGCATGGCAATCTTTAATAGGAGAGACGAGATTCAAATGATGAAGCTAATCGGTGCTGAAAGGAGTTTTATCCGCGGGCCGTTTATCGTAGAAGCGGTAATGTACGGATTTATCGCGGCAATTATCGCGACGATCGCCGGCTACAGTTTGCTGTTCTTTGTTCGTGAGCCGATGACCAGATACGGCATTCCGGCGGAGGGTTTGCTTAGCAGTCTAACTATGTACGTCGGTTTGGTGCTTTTGGCGATGATTGCCATCGGTGCATTCATCGGCGTAGTCTCCTCATGGATCGCCACGCGCAAATATTTGAAGTTGTAATTTTAGGCTTATAATAAAGGGTTTTCTTAAAGTAGTTAAAATCCTGTTGACAACGCCATCACGCTTGTGCTAACATATAGGTATGAAATTACGGTCCACCACACCAATTTCAGATTCATTAGCCAGCAGGGCAGCCCTGGTGGCGATGGCTGTGTTGGTTGCAGGCTCAGGTGTTTTCGCCTTGGGTTCGCATGTCTTTGCTCGTGATTACGAGGCGGAAATCAAAGCAAAAGAGCAGGAAGCCAGCAAATATAATTCCGAGGCGTCTCGTTTGGGTGAGATGGCGGATAATTTGCAATCTGAGCTGGATAAAATAAATAGCCAGATTACTACTATCCAGGGGCAGATAATTGACAGCCAGAAGAAAATAGATAATCTGAATGCGCAGATAAAGAAGAATGAGATATTGATAAAACAAAGACGCAAGGCGATGGGTCAGGTTTTGGCGGATATGCATGTTGATGATCAGATTTCGCCGTTAGAGATGCTGGCCAGCTCAAATAGCATAGGAGATTACATTGATAAGCAAGAGCAGCGCAGCTCGCTGAGGACATCGCTGAACGGCAAGATCAAGGAAATTAAGGCGCTCCAGAAGAAATTGGAAGAGAATAAAAAACTGGTCGAGAACACGCTTAGAGACCAAGAAGCGCAGCGCAATGTTCTGTCGTCCAAACAGTCGGAGAAAGCTAAACTGGTTACCGATACTAAGAACGACCAAAACGCTTATTCGGCACTAGCGCAAAAGCGTAATAGCGAGGTCGCTAAGCTTCGCGAGGAGCAGGCAGCTGCCAACCGGCGCGCTCTTGGTAATGGCGTATCAATCCCAGGCGGTATTCCAGGCGGCGGCGGTTATCCGGGTGTTTGGGCAAATGCACCGCTGGATGCTTATGTTGATCCGTGGGGACTATTTACGCGTGAATGTGTGAGCTATGTAGCTTGGAAAATCCATAGCACTGGTCGGTACGTGCCGCATTTTGGCGGAGCGGGCAATGCTAACCAGTGGCCGTCAACGGCGGCCCGTCATGGTATTTCCAGCGGCTCGACGCCAAAAGCTGGCGCAGCGGCAGTGATGAGCGTCGGCACTTACGGCCACGTTATGTATGTTGAATCGGTTAATGGCGACGGTACGATTACAGTCAGCGATTATAACTTTGCTTGGGATGGTTTATACCGGAATTACACGCGTTCGGCCTCTGGTTTGACGTACGTTTATTTCTAAAATTGCCTTACTCGCATAAAACGCTCGCGCTAACCGGGCGTTTTGTTGTATAATGTAATGATATGACGGAGAGAAAAAAAAGCCAGTCGGTTCAGTTTTTGGCAGTGATTATCGTGGCGATCGTTAGTTTTGCGGCGGGGACTCGCTATGAAACAATTTTTGCGGCAGCAGCGCCGATGTTTGGGATACGCGCGTCTAATAAAACGATCGATTTGTCTAGCGTTCAGGAGACGTACCAGCAATTAGCAGCAAATTATGACGGCAAGCTGGACACGCAAAAGTTAATTTACGGTGCCAGCCGGGGTTTGGTGGCCGCTGTCGGCGACAAGCATACGTCATATATGGACCCGAAGGAGTCCGAGGAGTTTAAGAAATCATTAAGCGGCAATATCGGCGGCGGCATTGGCGCAGAGATCGGTTTAAGGAATAATAAACCGACAATTATCAAGCCGTTAAACGACAGCCCGGCGCAAAAAGCGGGCATAAAGGCTGGCGAAGTAATTATGAAAGTAAACGGCGAGGAAGCTGCCGATTGGGGCGTTGATAAAGTTGTCGATAAGATTCGCGGCGAAATCGGCACATCGGTAAAATTAACGCTGCAGAACGGGCAGCAAATCCGCGAGGTCTCCGTGGTGCGGCAAAATATTACCGCGCCGGCGGTGGAGTCGAGAATTAACGGTAAAACTGGTATTTTGACAGTTAGCAGGTTTAATGATGACACGGTAAGCGCTGCCAGAAAAGCTGCCCGGGAATTCATTGACAGGGGTGTGACGAAAGTAATTGTGGATTTACGTAATAATCCGGGCGGGACAGTTGATTCGGCGCAGGGCTTGCTGGGGCTATGGCTGAATAACCAAGTTGTTTTGACGGAACGGCGCGGCTCGGAAACGGTCAAAACCCTAAATTCGACTGGTTCGCCAATTTTAGAGAATATACAGACGGTCGTGCTGATTAATGAGAATAGCGCCAGTGCCAGCGAGATTACGGCAGGAGCGCTGCGCGATTATGGCAAGGCAAAATTAGTTGGCAAGAAAAGCTATGGCAAAGGCAGCGTACAGGTGGTACTTGATTTGGCCAGCGGTTCGCAACTAAAAGTCACTGAAGCGCGCTGGTATACGCCAAAGGGCAAGAATATTGATAAGGAAGGTATTAAGCCTGATGTGGAAGTGGAATTGACAGCGGACGATGTGAAGAACGATAAAGATCCGCAGCTGGAAAAAGCCGAATCTTTATAATGCTTGTGTTTTTTATCGATAACCGTTAAAATTAAAAGTATTATGAATGGGAGTGGTCAGAAAAAAAAGATCTTATTAGTAGAAGATGAAATGGCGTTGTCGGCGGTTTACCGTTCGAGGCTTGAACTTGAGGGTTTTGACGTCAGGGAAGTCCATAATGGCGAGGATGCTTTATCAGCGACAGTGGAGTATCGTCCGGATTTGATTTTGCTCGACGCAATGATGCCGAAGATTAGTGGCTTTGACGTGCTGGATATTTTGCGCAACACGCCAGAGACTGCCAATGTGCGGATTATCATGTTAACAGCGCTGAGCCAGCCAAAAGACAAGGAGCGCGCTGAGAGCTTGGGTGTTGATGATTATCTGGTGAAATCGCAGGTAGTTATTAGCGATGTGGTGTCTCGCATTAAGTATCATCTGGGCCTAGATTAGTGTATTTTGGCATTTGACTGGGCATATGTTTGTTGTGCCGTAGTTGACTTTTCGCTTATGTTTTGCTATAATCAGATCTATGGAGCAGAATAGACCAGAAGAGAAAGTAATTATTGAAGAATCACTTTCGCGCGGTCAGAAAGTGTCTTTTCCTGTTGAACAGGCGCCAGCAAAAATTGAGTTATCATTGGGAGGAGCCAGAGATAAACATCCTGAGGGGACAGGAGCGAAACCAGCTACGCTGTCCATATATAAGGTTAGCGAATTGCCTAAGGTAAATGATCAATATGTCTATGATGGTTATATAATTAATCCAACATGTGCTTATATTGTTGTATCAGACGAGCATCACAATTTAAGCGATCCGGCGGATGTTACAGGCATCAAGGGTATCAGGCTAGATGATCAGGTTGTTATAGGTAGAGGTCATGGTAGGTTTCCTAATTTGTATAGCAATACGTCTGTGTCTCGCCAGCATTTACATATTTCCACTGACGAGTATGGAGCTCTAACTATAACAGACAATTCGAAATACGGTACGGTGGTTTCTTATGAGAATACAAGTAGACAAGCAGAAGGAAGATCTAGTTGGAATATCCTCGAGAACTATAACCCTTCTCAAAATCTCTCTGATAGAGACGCAGAGGAACGTATAAAACAGCTACGCTACGAAGCGATTTTTTCTGTACCAACACCGAAAGGTCGAGATAGATTTGGCAACGATCTTGATAAACGATTGAAGGTAACTGAGGAGAGTCTTGATGATGCAGCTTTGGCATATCGATTTTCTGATCCAGAGGTAAAAAAGATAATAGATAAATATAAAACGGAAGAGATTTGGCGCGAAGAAGATGTAAATAGTTTAGTGCGGACAAATAATGAGTTGCGGGTTGAGTTGGGAAAATGTTTGTTAGCGCGCTTAGGGAAGGATTCGTATTTACCGTATAGAGTTATGATAGATGAGCAAAAAAACATAAACTACATCGGGTATCCTCAGGTTTCAAGCCGTGAAGCATCCGCGTTACTTGCTTTGGCTATGCTGGACGGCACGTTCAAAAGATCCAAGCATGACCCGATAGTTGTAAAATACGGCGATGTACAGATAGGACAGCACCGTTGGGCGGCTCTGAAAGCTTTAGGAATTGACAGGAGAGGCGATGTTTATATAGATAAGGTTTTAACAATAGAGAATATTGCTTAGATTTAGTCTGGACTGTATAGATTATTTATTTGCTATAGCGTCAATTTTATTATTTTATAGTTGACTTTTTGCTTATGTTTTGCTATAATTAATCCTATGACAGAAATGTTTCCAGGTCGGTATCCAGCTGGAGATTATCAAGAACAAAAAACACCAGAAACAAAACCTCCAGCAGACGGCGAATCTCAGGCTGATGGTTTGCCGACGGTCGATCCGGAAGTGTTGCAAGAAGGGAAGGATAAGCTTTTGGGTGATATGGGGAGCTCGGCATTAGAGGCGTCTGGCGTGGCGTCTCCGGAAAGCGATAAATCTACTACTGCGGAAATTGCGGCGCGCGATAGTTCTGATTCTCCAAAGGAGAAATTGTCGCCTGCGGATGAATTGCGGGCGCGGCTAGCTGGCTTTCAGGCTGGCGAAAATAATGCCGCTCCTGTAACGGGTAATCCAGAAGATCCAAAGAAAGCCCGTGCTGATTTATTAGCAGCGTTAAGGGGCGGAGGCAAAGAATCGCCAGATGCAGGCTCTCAGCCGCCTGAAAAAGCGGTAAAAACAGGCGAATCTAATGATCGGCCAGAAGCAAACACGCAGGGCGATGAACAGCAGCCGGAAATGAATAGCGAAAAGCTTAGGAAATTGATAGACAACTGTTTACAGGCAGCGCAGTCGGCGAGAGAGGGTTTGGAAAAAGCTATGCAAAGTATAGATACAGCGGGAAGAGTGTCGCCTGATGGTTTTCGGGCAGGCTTGGCGTTCGCTAACGGTAACCTTAATCAAGTTGGTAATGCAGCTCAGGTGCTTGAGAGTGCTATTTCGCAGAAAGAAATAGTTTTACTTGGCAATTCGGTTAACGAAGTCCAGCTGATAATAAGATCGTTGGCTGCGAATGTACGACCTGGGGCGAATGTTGATAGGGGTTATTTGTCAGGATTATTAGAGCGTGTTGATGAAATGGTTAGATTTGTAGCACAGCTAAAAAACCGCCAGGATCAAGACAGGCGCGAACAAACTAAAGAGGGTGATAATTCCTCGTTAGATTAAACCAAGTTATAATTTTAGAAACAAGAAGTAAATATTAAACGGCCGAGCATACAGTTCGGCCGTTTGTTGTGTCTTATGGTTTTTTAATCTACGCAAACCTGAGTTCGCCGCTGAGTTTTGCCAGTGAACCGAGTTTTCTTGACTTTCTTAAAGCTAACTGTACCGGCTTTCGCGGCGTGGATAGTGTAATTTTTACTGACATACGTGCCGTTCCCAGCGATTTTAGTTGCGCCTGTTTGGCGTACTAACACCTGGCCAGCGTTGACTTTCTGACCGCCAAAACACTTGACGCCGAGTCTCTGACCAACACTGTCCCTTGTGTTTCTGGCTGAACCGCCAGCCTTAACTTTTGACATAGCAACTCCTTAAATAGTTTTTATAAACAATCTGTATCAGTGTAGCGAATTTGGCTTAAGTTGTCAAGCTTGAGGCGCGGTTTTGTCAATTGGCCGCAGGACGAGTAACTCGCGGGCGACGATTTGGTCGGGGCGGCGATAGATGAGCGGTGTGTGGTTGAGCTGGTAATAGCCGAGCTGTTGGAGGTTTTTTATTAGCGGCAAATGAGCGGCCTGGCCGGATGCGTCGTACCACGCTGGCACGGCGATACACAGCGGCGTGTTTGGCGCCAGTTGTAGGCGGATGTTAGCGAGAAAGCCAGTGATAATATGGTTGCAGTTGCCGGCAACTTCTGCTAATTTTTGAGGCGCGGGCGGTGCGGAAAAGGGCTGGCCGAGGTAGGTCTCGCAGACGACGGCAGCGAGGTGCTGGCTATCTGGCCAGCGGTGGGTGGTGGCGTCGGCTTGATGGATGTCGATAATGTGGCCAATAGGGCGGCTGGACGCGGTGAACGTCGATTGCAACCACGACAGGTTCTCGGTGGTGTAATCAACCATTTTCTGGCTGAGGTCGGTGCCGACGACGTCATAGCCAGCGAGCAGCGCTTCTTGCAGGACGGTGCCGGTGCCGCAGAAGGGGTCGAGGATTGTTACAACAGGTCGGCTTCCAGCCGTCTCCTCCAAGTCGAGTGCATCCGGCAACGCCGTCCGCAGAACCATCGACTTATCGGAGAGGCTGGAAGCCGACCTTGTCACAGAATTGCCGCACGATTTTTGACCGGTCAGCGACCCGGCACCCAGTGCTAAATTCAGCATAATCTGCGCCAGTTTAGGCGGCAGCATGCCAACGAAGGCGTCGCGCTTGGGACGATGGCGGTCGCGGCGGGTGTAGGCGGTGATGTTTTGGACGCCGCGGCTCTCGGCAATGATCAGGCGGCGGTCGGTCGTTTTGACAAGAAGTAGCTCGACTTTATACGGCGAATCACCGAGCTTGTTATTGTGTGCGGTGGCAGTGGAGAGGGAGGGCTGATCGTTGGGGATGAGGCGGAGGCTGGTGCCAGATTTTTTTAGGGATGATTTGAGGATGAGGCCGGTTTTTTGGATATCGCGGGCGGTGACATTTAGATTATAAGCACTGAGGCCGAGGGTGATTTTATGCGGCGAATGCGCCCATTTGGCTTGATAATGCTGGGTGATGAAGCGCGAAGCGGCGAGGAGCGAGGCCTTGTCGGTGCGGCTGACTGGTAGCTCGGTGATAATCTCGGCGCATTTAATGGTGCCGCCTAGGGTGGTAATATCAAATTGAGATGTTTGAACTTCGGCAAATTGCTGGCTGATACGGTTGACGCAGTCCGCGCCAAAGACCGCCGCAAGTTCGGCGAGCGAGATCTCTAGCTGGCGACCAAGCAGGGTGATATACATATCGATTATTATATCATCTGTATCTGGGCATGGTATAATGATATGGATGTTACCGAGAGTTTTTAGGTCGTTAAAATCGCCGCGGATGCTGATGAGTATTTTGACGCTGTTGGTTTTGGCAATTATTATATTTTTGTCGCGTGCTGAACTGGTTAAGGCGTGGGGTTTGTTTTTGAAAGCTGACACGTTGCTGTTGTTGCTGCTTATTCCGTTTCAAATTATTGTTTATTTCGCGGGCGGCGAGATGATTTTCGTCTATCTTCGCGATAAAAAGCTAATTGGGCATATTTCACGGTTTGAGCAGACGCGGATTGCACTGGAACTGAACTTGGTTAATCATATTTTTCCGTCAGGCGGCGTCAGCGGTATTTCTTATACGTCTTGGCGGATGCATAAACTTGGCGTCAGCTCGGCGCGCTCGACGTTTGCGCAGGTGATTCGCTATGTGACGACTTTTTTGTCGCTACTGATCTTGCTAGTTATAGCGGTGATTGTGCTGGCGATTGACGGCCGGGTTAACCGTTACATTGTGGCGGCTAGTTTTTTGTTAATAATTTGCGTCCTGGCATTAGTGTTTGGTTTAGTATTTATGTTTTCGTCAAGGCGGCGCATGCAGTTAACAGCGGCGCGGTTGGCGCGGATTATTAACGGCGCGGTGAAGGTAGCGACCTTGGGCAAGCGGAAACGAGCGCTAAGCGCTAAGGTTATCGAGGACTTTTTCGTCGATATGCAAGGCGATTTTCAGGATATAGCCAATCATCCCAAGCTGCTTGTCAAGCCGATGATCTGGGGTTTTGTCTATAATATTTTTGACGTATTGATGTTTGTTGTTGTGTTTCTGGCGCTGGGAGTTTTTGTCAATCCGGCGACTTTAATGATCGGTTACGGTGTTGCCGGGCTGGCGGGACTTGTGGCATTTACGCCGGGCGGCGCTGGCGTTTACGAAACGATCATGATTCTGTTTTTAAGTATGGCGAATACTTCGCCGGAATTAGCGATTGCCGGAATTATTTTAACGAGGGCGATTTTACTGACTGGCACGATTGTCTTTGGTTATATTTTTTACCAGCACGCATTGATTAAGTACGGCAAGCCGAATGACTCCCAGGTTTAGTGTCAGCAATTTCCTGGCGGTGGTTAACCAGACGTTTGAGGTGGCTTTTAACGGCGCGGTTGAAGTCGAGGGTGAAGTCGCTAGCTTTAAGCCGTATCCGCCAAAATATGCGTTTTTCACCCTGAAGGACGAGGACGGATCGGTCAATTGTTTTGTGGGCTTTAGCAATCTGCGGACGCCGATCGAGGACGGAATGAAAGTGGTGGTTCGGGCGATGCCGAGTCTGAGAAGCGATGGCAGGTTTAACTTGCAAGTTCAGGAAATTCGTCCGCTGGGCAAGGGGAGTCTAAAGCGGAGTTTTGATATTTTGCGGCAGCGGCTGTCGGCCGAAGGGCTGTTTGATACGGAGCGCAAGCGTTCCTTACCGCAGTATCCTGCTCGCGTGGCGGTTATTTCTAGCACCCAGGCGTCGGGCTACGCAGATTTTATGAAGATTGCTAGTGAGCGCTGGGGCGGGGTGCGGTTTATCGTCGCTAATGTTAAGGTTCAGGGCGACGGCGCGGCTGATCAGGCGGTGCGGGCGATTGCCCACTGTAACCAGCTGGCGGAGCCGCCAGAGGTGATTGTGCTGATTCGCGGTGGTGGTAGCGCGGAGGACCTGGCGAGTTTTAATGACGAATGCCTGGTGCGGGCGGTGGCGGGCAGCCGCGTACCGGTGCTGACTGGTATCGGGCACGAGGTTGACGAGAGTTTGTGCGATCTGGCGGCTGATCGACGGGCGGCCACGCCGAGCAATGCCGCGCAGCTATTATTTCCGGATAAACATGACCTGGGGCGACAGTTAGCGCTGCGGCTGGGCGGCGTAGCGGATGTAATTCAGCAGCAGATCGCGGAGCATCGTTTACGTACAACAATGTCGCAACAAGCGGCGCTCGAACAGTGGTCGCACCGCATCGAGATTGCCATGAATGCAACATTGTCGCAACAACGAATTATTGCTGAGTATGACCCAGAGATGGCGCTGCGGCGCGGGTACGCAATGGTCAGCGGCGACTGCCAGATAGGTAATATTGTAAAGATTACAACAAAAGATATGATTATGAAAGCGAGGATTGAGAGTAGTGAAAAACGATAAAACGAATGAGAAAACGATTGAGCAAATGATGGCAGAATTAAACGAGCGCATCGCGTGGTTTCAGAGTGAGGAGTTTAACCTGGACGAGGCCAAGCAGCGGTTTATTGAGGCGCGGCAGCTGGCGAAAGACATTACGGCGGCGCTGGACGGTATGCAGCACGAAATTACAGTGCTCAGCGAGGATTTTAGCGCGTAATAAGGGCTTTACATCGCCTGAAGCATAAGCTATACTTTAGGGTATGAATATGAGAAATAGAAAAGAACAGGGGTCGGTTAACGGCTGGATGATTGGTACGATTGGTTGTTTGGTACTGTTTTTGATCGCCGGGTCGCTGGCAATTTGGATGTTTATGTCCTATACGCAGGAAAAAAATAATGTTGATAGTAAGATTGCTGTCGAGGTAGCCAGGGGTAAGGGCGAGCAGGCGGAAATTGATCAGAAGAAATTCTCCGAGGAAGCGAAGAATCCGCGAATTGAGTTTGTCAGCCCGAATGAATACGGCCGCGTGTCGTTTATGTATCCAAAAACTTGGAGCGTTTATGTCGATAAAGACGGCAGCGACCGAGGCGACTATAAGGCGTATTTGCATCCGGTGTCCGTGCCTTCATTGTCAAACAAAGATAGCCGGTTTGCATTTAGATTAGAGATAATTAATCAGAACATGGATACAGTCTTAAAACCGTATCAGAATAAGATTAAGAAAGGCGAATTGACCGCCAGCAGCACCGAGTTTAATGGTATTGCTGCTACCAGAATTGACGGAGCGTTCGAGAAGGATTTGCGCGGTTCGGCGGTCTTCATGAAGGTGCGCGACAAAACTATTCGCTGCTCAACTGACGCGGATACTTTTAAGCCTGATTTTGAGACAATCCTAGGCACCATCAAGATCGCCGATTAGCGTAAACTTGGCTCGGATTTGCTATACTAAAGATGTATGGCGGATAAAGAGTGGAGCGATGCTGATTTTGGAGGGCTGCCGAGCGTCTTAGTGGCGGCGCACGAGTTAAAAACGCCGCTGGCTTTAATTCGGCAGATGGCGCTACTGCTAGATGACGATTTGACAAGCACAGCTGATAAAAAACAGATCCAACAGCGGATTATTCAGACATCCGAGCAGGCGCTGCGATTGACAGCTGATCTGGCGAATTCGGCAAATTTGACGCCGTCGTTATTTCCGCTGGAACCAGTTAATCCGTTGGCAATATGTCAGCAAATGGCCGCTGAAACGCGATTTAATGCAGTGCTTTATGGGCGGAAAATTAGCTGGCCTCGGAGCGGGCGAAATAGTCGATTGATTTTGGCAAATCGGACGTTATTAGGGCGGATTTTGGCAAATTTTTTAAACAACGCTCTGAAATATACCGAGGACGGCTCAGAGATAAAAGTGTCGGTTACTTCGACCAAAGAGGCGGTGAGGCTAAGTGTTCGCGATTTTGGGCCGATGATGAGCTTAAAGGAATATCGGCGGCTGCTTGATGAGATGAGTGCGCTAAAAACGGTGCGGACGCGGCCGGAAAGCAGCGGCTTGGGGATTTATGTGGCTAGCCAATTTGCCCGGGCGATGAATGGCCAAATTGGGCTAATCAGGCATCGGGACGGATTGACATTTTATGTGGAAATGCCGATTAGCCGGCAGCTGAGCTTGCTATGAAAAAGTTGCTAATCGTTGAGGATGATAAAAATTGGGCGGATATCTTATGCGGATATGCGGCGGCGGTTGGTGCGGAAGCGCGGACGGTAGTTTCTGGCGGCCAGGCGATGGAAATGATTGACAATTGGCAGCCGGACGCGATTGTCTTGGATATACTGCTGGCGGGCGAAACGGCGGTGGCGCTGTTGAACGAACTGAGGTCGCATGCGGATTTGGCGAGATTGCCGATCGTAGTTTGTAGTAATGCAGATGTCAATTTGGAGGATTTGCGACCGTTTGGTGTGGGAGCGCTGCTAGATAAGGCGTCAATGCGCCCGGATGAAGCGCGGGCGATTTTTAGCGAGGTTTTTAATGGGACAGAGTGAGCGGTTAAAAGCAATTGTACTGAGGCGGACGAATTACGCCGAGGCGGATCGGGTATTGCAACTACTGACGCCGAAAGGCCGGCGCAGCGTCATCGCCAAGGGTGTGCGGCGCGAGCGGTCGAAATTGGCGGGCGGTATTGAATTATTGGCGATTTGCAACGTGGTGATTCGTTCCGGGCGCGGCGATTTGGGGTTGTTAACTTCGGCGCGGCTGGCGGCGTTTTATAGGCATATTTTGGAAGATTACGAGCGGATGCAATTTGCTTACGCGGCGATGAAGCTGGTGTCAATAGCGAGTGAAAATATCGACGAGCCGGAATGGTATTTTGTGCTAAGCCAGGTATTAGAGCAATTAAATAATCCGGCAGTTAACCAAAAGCTGATTGAAACGTGGTTTTATATGCAATATGCTAGTCTGCTGGGCGATGAGCTGAATCTGCGCACCGATGTGGCGGCTCAGGCGTTGTCGCCCGATAAAAAATATATGTACGATAGTGCGGAAAAGGGTCTGCGGCTGGCGGAGCAGGGCGACCTGTCGGCGGACGCCATCAAGCTGCTTCGACTCATCCAAGCGAAGCCGCTGGCGAATGTGGCGCAAATTGGCGGGATAACTGGGGTGATCAATGATTGCTGGCTGGCGGCGCGGCAGCACGCGGCGGTATAAAATTACCCATAAAAATGGTATACTTTAAGTAATAATTATGAATCGCCATGTTGCCAACATGGAGAAAGGTTGTGTGATGAGCCAAGCAAAAATGGAAGATATTATCAGCCTGTGTAAGCGCCGCGGCTTTATTTATCAGGGGTCGGATGTTTACGGTGGTCTGAGCGGTACGTGGGATTACGGTCCACTGGGCGTGCAACTGAAGCGTAATATCATGAATTTGTGGTGGCGCCGGTTTGTTGACGAGCGCGATGATATCTATGGCGTCGATGCAGCGATTTTGATGAATCAGAAGGTCTGGCAGGCTAGTGGGCATGTGGATACCTTCGTCGATCCGCTGTGCGAAGACATGGTCAATCACCGCCGTTACCGCACCGATCATATCCTCAAGGACAATGGCGTTGACGTAGATGGTATGACCATGGAGCAGATGGATGCGGTAATTGCCGAGCAGGGTATCAAAAGTCCCGATGGCAATCCGCTGCGTAAATCGCGAACGTTTAATATGATGTTCAAAACGCACGTTGGCGCGACTGAGAGCGAGGACAGTATTTCTTATCTCCGCCCGGAAACCGCCCAAGGCATCTTCACCAATTTCAAAAACGTCGTCGATAGTTTCTACCCGAACTTGCCGTTTGGTATTGCTCAACAGGGTAAGGCCTTTCGTAATGAAATTGCGCCGCGTGATTTTGTTTTCCGCAGCCGCGAGTTTGAGCAGATGGAGATTGAATATTTCGTCGACCCTGAACATTGGCAGGAGGCGTTTGATGAGTTACTGGCGGCGACGCATGAGTTTTTGGCAGAACTGGGCTTGAAGCCAGAACACATCCACGAGCTGGATGTGCCGGCGGAGGATCGAGCGCACTACAGCAAAAAGACGATTGACATCGAATACGACTATCCAATCGGCCGCGAGGAGCTGATGGGCATCGCGTACCGGACTGACTTTGACCTGATGAACATCCAGCGCGCCAGTGGCAAGAGCATGGAGTACACCGTCAAGGGAACGAACACAAAATTTGTGCCGCACGTCATCGAGCCGTCTTTTGGTGTGGAGCGGGCGCTGATGGCGGTGCTGTCGGGTACGTACCGCGAGGACGAGCAAAACGGTGAAAAGCGGGTGTATTTGGCGCTGCCAGAGCATTTGGCGCCAGTCAAATTTGCGGTGTCACCGCTACTCAAGAACAAGCCAGAACTGGTAGAAAAAGCCCGCGAAGTCTACGCCGCACTCGCCAAAGTCAACCCCGGCCGGGTGATATGGGACGACAACGGCAACATCGGCAAACGCTATCGCCGCCAAGACGAAATCGGCACCCCGCACTGCGTGGTCATCGACTTCCAGACGCTGGAGGACGGCACCGTCACCGTGCGCGAGCGGGATACGACGGGGCAGCGGCGGGTGAATGTTGAGGAGCTATAGATACTAGATATGAAAAAGCAAATTGGGTTTAAGGAGCTAAAAGATTGACAAAAAATAGACCTGAGTTTGATAAAATTACATCGTTTGACGAGTTTAAT
>CAUPWH010000008.1:0-20885 GCA_963515045.1 uncultured Candidatus Saccharibacteria bacterium
GGAATAAACTTGCGAACTCCTTATGAGATGTTGCATAGGTAGGGAGATTTGTACGATTTACCGGTAAAATCCGTCATCGATCCGCGGGCGGAATTTCTCCGACGAATCATGCGCGCCGTTCCATTCGCGTAATTTCTCATAACTGCACGGCGAAATATTCTTGGCAACGCAAAACTCCAGCCTTTCAACTCGCGCGTACAGTGTCAACACGTCTTTGCTTGTCTCGCCAAACAATTTCAACGAATTGGAGATAGAAATAATTAAAGACAAGCTTAGTGCCGCGGTAAACATAATCATCAGCGCGCCGAACCGACCGCATTTGCCGCACTTATTTTGCGTATTTGCCAAGTTCTTTGCTGATTGTTTTTTCGCTTTTACTGCCATCACGCACGCCTCCGTATCGCTTATGTTTTGATAATTCCATTATACTCCAGCTTTTTATTTTATTAGCAATTTTTCGCCAACGCCAGCGTTATGCAGTAAAATAGTTATATGGATTTTCAAACTCGCTACGCCAAGCTGAACGCCAATCAGCGCCAGGCGGTCGATTATATTCACGGTTCGCTCCTGGTAATCGCCGGGCCGGGCACGGGCAAGACCGAGCTGCTGAGCATGCGCACCGCCCAGATTTTGCGCCAGACCGACACGCTGCCGGACAGTATTTTGTGCCTGACGTTTACCGAGAGCGGTGCTGCCAACATGCGCCAGCGCCTGCGCCAGATCATCGGCGAGGACGCCTATAAAATCGCCATTCACACATTTCACAGCTTCGGCACGGAGATTATTAATCAGCACCGGGAATATTTTTTTCACGGCGCCGATAGTCAGCCGGCGGATGAACTGACGCAGCACCAAATCGTGACGGGGATTCTCGAGGGGTTTGACTGGCGTAATCCGCTGAGCGTTAAAAACAACGGCGAATTCGTCTACACCAGAGAGCTGATCCGAGTCATTTCCGAGTTCAAGCAGAGCGGCCTCACGCCGGCGGAACTGCGGGCGATTACGGCGGATAATCAGCGCGCTATCGCCGACATTACCGCTGACATCCAGCAAGTGTTTGCTACCAAAATTTCTAAAAAAACCGTCGAATTATTTGCACCGCTGGCAGAGAATATTGCCGAGAGGGTCGGCGAAGGAGGCGCTACGGAGCTTTCTGAAAATGCCGCCAGCTCAGCGTCGCATCACGCCGCACCATCCGCCGCGCCGCCGTCCTCCATCACCCCGTACGCTCAGGTTCTGGCGCTCAGCATCGCTCACGCGGCCCAAGAGGCGATCGACGCCAACTCCACCAAGCCGCTGACCGCCTGGAAAAACAAGTGGTGCGAAAAGAACGCCGCCGGCGAATTCGTCCTGAAAGATTTCGCTGCCAGCGAGAAATTATCCGCCGCCATTGACGTCTACGAAGCATACGGCAACGTGCTGGCCGAGCGCTCACTGTTTGACTACGACGACATGATTTTGTCCGTTATTCAAGCCTGCGAGTCCCACCCGGAACTACACGCCAACCTCCAGGAGCAATTCCAGTTCATCATGGTCGACGAATTTCAGGACACCAACCTAGCACAGCTGCGGCTGCTGTTCGACCTGACTGGCGATGAGGACAATCCCAACATCATGGCGGTCGGCGACGACGACCAGGCGATTTTCAGTTTTCAGGGCGCCGATGTTGGCAATATCCAGCGCTTCCGCCAGCACTATCACGACCCGAAAATCATCGTGCTGACGGACAATTACCGCTCGGCGGCCGACATCCTGACGGCGGCGCGCGGGGTGATTACCCAAGGGACGGACCGCTTAGAAAACACCATTGACGGCTTGTCAAAACAATTGACGGCGCACGCGTCCGGTAGCGGCGCGCGGGTTGAGGTGCAGGAATTTACCTCGGTGAGCGAGGAGCGGGCAGGGGTAGCACAGAAGATTGCCGAGCTGATCAAACGCGGCGAAAACCCAGCGCATATCACCGTCATCGCCCGCCATCACAAGGAACTGATCGAGCTGCTGCCATATCTGTACCGCCAGAATCTAACGGTCAATTACGAGCGCCACGATGATATTTTAGAGCAAGACATCATTCAAGCGCTGGACAAGCTGGCGCGGGTGGTCATGGCGATTCATCAAAACAACCTCGACGCCGCCAATAGTCTGCTACCAGAGGTCATCGCCCATCCGGCGTTCGGCTTTTCGGCGCTGGATATCTGGCGATTAAGCCTCCATGCCTATAAAAATCGGCAACTGTGGCTGGAGAGCATGTTGGCGAACAGCACCTTTCAGCTATTTGGTGAGTGGCTGCTGGAGCGGGCGAAGGACGTGCCAAATCTGCCGCTAGAGGAGCAGTTGGACAAGTTGTTGGGATTGGAGATAGACGCCGGAATTACTCCAATCGACTCCGTACAGCGACCATCGCCCGAGCGTCCTCAGACGCCCGGCGCGAAAAGAGGAGTCGATAGGGATGGCTCCGGCGCTTACTCCAATGAAGAACCTTCGCTTAATTCTCTCGCCACCCACTACTTCTCGCCCGAAGCCCTCGCCGAACATCCCGACACCTACCTAACCACGCTCGAGAGCCTGCGCACACTGCGCCAAAAATTACGCGACCGCACTACCGACGAAACCCCGACGCTGGCGGACTTCCTGGAATTCATCGACCTACATCGCTCGACCAAAACCCGCCTAACGCACATCCGTCCCCAGGCCAGCACCCTCGGTGGCGCCATTAACCTGATGACCGCCCACAAATCCAAGGGTCTGGAATTCCCACACATCTTCGTCATCGGGGCAATCGACAGCGCTTGGGGCGAGAAAGTCCGCTCGCGCTCGCGGCTGATTCGCTATCCCGCCAACCTCCAGCTCCAGCCCGCCGGCGCCAGCTACGACGAGCGGCTGCGGCTATTCTTCGTGGCGATGACCCGCGCCAAAACCACCTTGACCATGACCTATTCCCAGACCAACGACGCCGGCAGCGACACCATGATCGCCAGCTTCCTGACCGACCACACGCCGACCATTATCCCCGCCGCCGACACGCCCGCGACGCAACTTACCGTGGCACAAACCGACTGGAGTACGCGGCTGAGTGCGCCGATGAGTGCGGAGCTCAAGGACGTGCTGGCGCCGACACTCGAAACCTACAAACTTTCCATTACGCACCTCAATAACTTCCTCGACGTCTCGCGCGGCGGGCCGCAGAACTTTTTGTTGAACAATCTGCTGCGTTTTCCATCCGCCAAAAGCCCTGCCGCCAGCTACGGCACCGCCATTCACGCCAGTCTCCAGCAGCTGCACAACCTGCTAGGCGCTGACCACCGCCTGCCGCCTACCGAGCGCATTCTCCACTATTTCCGCACGTCGCTCGAGGCCCAGCACCTGCCGCCCGACGATTTTGAACTATATCTAGACAAAGGCACGGCGGCGCTGACGGCGTTTCTGGACGCCAAATCGTCCGATTTTCGTGACACGGAGCTGGCGGAACTCGATTTCGCTCATCAGGGCGTCGTCGTTGGCGACGCGCGCCTGACCGGCAAGCTGGACGTCGCTGATATTGATAAGAATAATAAAACCATCTTTGTGACCGATTACAAGACCGGCAAGCCGTCACACTCCTGGAGGGGCACATCTGACTATGAAAAAATCAAGCTCCACAAATACCGCCAGCAGCTGATGTTCTATCAACTCTTGGTCACGTCATCACGCGATTATGGCAATTTCACCTTCACCGGCGCCCACCTGCAGTTCGTCGAGCCGGACATCAAAACCGGCGACATCCTCAGCCTGGAAGACACATTCTCTGAGGAAGCATTGGCTGAATTTGCCCGGCTGATCGGCGTCGTCTGGCGGAAAATCACCACCCTGGAACTGCCGGATATTTCTGAGTATTCGGCGGATTATAAGGGGATGGTGCAATTTGAGGAGGATTTGTTGACAGAGGTAGCGTAGGCAATCTTGACAAAAACTATTGACATAGCTTGCTATTATTGATATATATATACTTGCTTTTGTTAACCGGAGCTGATTCTCGACAAGACGCCGCAAATGGCGTCAAGTCCTGACCATGCTTCGCACAAAAGCATGGTTCGAGAGGGGAGTTAGCTCTTTTCTACTGCCGCAACTCGCGGCGGGAAGGGGGTGAAGATCCCTTATGCCTACGTGGAACGTTTCTGACCGGAACGTCGCTTTTACCAAGGTAGCCGGCGGTGAGAAGCTTTCGGACTTCGAACGCCGAAAGCTGGCTGAACTCGGCTCCCAGGCTGGAAAGCTAGGAACCGCCGCCAGAAAGGCGGTTGCCAGAGACGAGGAGCGCTTCGGTAAGCGCTAATCGTCTTTAGGGCAGTTTTCGTTTTGACGGTCGGGGTTTGTGCGATCCCGAAACCGCTGACTCCGCGTCAGCAAAGGGCGTCCGTCCGCCCCTGGCATGATTCCCCAGCCGGTAGCCCGGAAAAGAATCACGGGACGCGCAGGCTTGCCCCTCGAACTTCCACGACGAAGTGGTTGATCGAGGATGGACGGGTTCGATTCCCGCCGCGTCCACTGAGATGACACAACGATGTGTCATCTCTCACTCCTGGGCTCGCGAGTTCACTCGTGGCAGTTTTTCTCAAAGACGAGATTAACTCCGAGCAGAACCGCTTGAGCCCACCGCCCCTCACTGTCAATGACGCCAGTGAGGGGATTTTCCTTTTTGTGGTAAAATAACAGAGATGACATCATTTTGGGATAACCTGCCGCAGCCGTTTTTTGCTTTAGCGCCGATGGAAGCCGTCACCGACGTGGTTTTTCGCCATGTCGTCAAGCAGGCGGGCGCGCCCGACGTATTTTTCACAGAATTTGCCAATGCTACTGGCTGGGTGCATGCTGGCGACAAAGCCATCGCCGGACGACTCATCAAAACCGACGATGAGCATCCGCTGGTCGCCCAAATCTGGGGTGGCGAGCCAGGTGATATGGAGCAATTTGCCGCTCACTGCACCAAGCTCGGCTTCGACGGCATTGACATCAATATGGGCTGTCCCGCCAAATCTGCCATTAAAAGCGGGGGAGCAGCGCTCATCCGCCGACCCGACGTGGCAGTCGCCGCTATTGCCGCCGCCAAAACTGCTGGGTTGCCGGTCAGCGTGAAAACCAGGCTGGGCTATTCACGCATTGACGAGTGGAAAGAGTGGCTAGGCACACTACTGGCGCAGGAACTCGCCAACCTGACCATTCACCTGCGCACCAAAAAAGAAATGAGTAAAGTCCCAGCGCACTACGAGCTCATCGACGACATCATCAAGCTACGCGATGAAATCGCCCCACAAACTCTCTTGACTATCAACGGCGACATTCGCAACCGAACCCACGGCGAAGAGCTCGCCCGCCAGCACCCCGGCGTCAATGGCATCATGATCGGACGGGGAGTTTTTAGCGATCCGTTTTGTTTTGCTCACACTGACGCTCGGGCATCTCGAGCGGTATCTCAGAAAAAATCTGGGCTGGCTTTAGCGGGTCCCGGATTATTTTCTGACGATACCCGAGAGATGGGCAATAAGTACGCTAAATTGGAGACTGTGGAGCATTCACGAGGAGCGGACGTTTCAGCCGAACGCTCGCGTAGTATCTCCAGTGGAGATACAAGCGAAAAGAGTACTCCAGCGCAGGAGCGTGGCGCTGGTGATACCGATTTTGCTGATGATGTCCGAGGAGTGAGTGAAACCACCCGTAAAGAGTACTCCGAAGAGGTAAAAATCCCCATCACCAATCATAAACAAGAACTAATTAAACTCCTCAACTACCACCTTGACCTCTTTGATCACTACCAGCCAACCCTCGGCCGCCCCTACGAAACCCTCAAACGCTTCTTCAAAATCTACATCCGCGACTTCGACGGCGCCAAAGAGCTGCGCGACCAATTAATGCACACCAAAAACACCAGCGAAGTCCGCCAGATACTTGAAGAAATATAACTTTTATTATATAAAAGTAAGCATAGTTGAGTATATCAACCATCCAACCTATAGCAATAAAACCTGGATTTCTTGATTGGGCCAAGTATAACTTAGTCCTAAACTACTCCACGTTCCAGCTTCTTTAAACGATCCTCATAATCATCAAGGCGCGCGCTATGGCGATTCAGATCAGTACCAATAGCGTTAAGAATTTCATTCTGGACTTCTTCATTCTCATCAAGGCGCTTATCTATACTATCAAGACGCTTGTTGATATCGTCAAAGCGCTCATCCATATCATCAAGGCGCTTATCCGTGTTGTCAAGACGCTTGTTAATATCGTCAAAACGCTTATCCATGCCATCAAGACGCTCATCTACACCATCAAGGCGTTTGTTGATACTATCAAAACGCTTATCCATGCCATCAAGACGCTCATCTACACCATCAAGGCGTTTGTTGACATCATCAAGGCGCTTATTTATCTCAGCGGTATGACCGCTCAGCACTGATTCCATCAGCTGTTTTACATCTGCCAAATCGTCGCTAGTCAAGCTCATGCAAAAATTATAGCACGGCATAGTAACGGCACGCAAATCAATTCTATCGCCGTCAAAACACAATTATAACGATAGCAATCCAGAATTACCGCCGTCGCTTGCGCCGATGAAGATCTGCCACCTTCAACCGTACCATATGCCGGTCGATGAGCTGTTTGGCTTTTTCGCGTTCGACTTGATCACCAGCCTCGTCGCGGGCTTTGATGGCGCGCTCCAGCGCCGCCTGAGTTTCCGCCTCGATGATGTCGTCGCCGTGGTCGGCCTCGTCCACTAGGATTTGCACCGATGAATAATCAATCTTCACCACGCCGCCGGAGATCGCGAAATATTCCAATTGGCTATCCAAATCTTCTTTATGGCGACGCACAGTAATGACGCCGTCGCGGGCAATCGTCACTAGTGGCTCATGACTCGGGAAAACGGATATTTCGCCGTCAATGGTTGGGATTGACAGCGAATAAACCTCTTCGTCAACCTTCGTGCCAACAAGTGTAACTAATGACAATTTCATGACTACTTAGCTTTCTTCTCGCTTGACTTGGTGGCGGATTTTTTGTCGGCAGCGGCAGCTGGCTTTTTGGCGTTCTTATCCTTGGCTTCATTTTTACCGCCAGCTTGCTTGGATTGCTCGGCGGCGTCACGGGCAACTTGATCGCTCAAAGTGCCTTGCACCATGTAGAACCAGCTTTCCGGCTTGTCGTCGTATTTACCAGCCAAGATGTCGGCAGCGTCGCGAATGGTATCTTCCAACTTGACGTACACGCCAGGGTTGCCAGTAAATTTCTCAGCCACGTGGAATGGCTGCGCCAGGAAGCGCTGGATGCGGCGAGCCCGAGCGACGATCTGCTTCTGGTCGTCCGACAATTCTTCCATACCGAGGATAGCGATGATGTCCTGTAGTTCCTTGTACTGCTGCAATACTCGCTGAACTTCGCGTGCCACGTGGTAGTGCTCCTCACCGACGATTTCTGGATCAAGTGAATTAGAACTGGAGTCCAGCACGTCGACAGCCGGGTAGATACCAATTTCCGTCAAGGCACGGTTCATCACGATGGTCGCATCCAGGTGAGCAAAGGTCGTCGCTGGCGCTGGGTCGGTCAAGTCGTCAGCTGGCACATAGACCGCCTGAACAGAGGTAATCGAACCCTTTTTGGTTGAAGTAATGCGCTCCTGCAGGGCACCCATTTCTTGCTGTAAGTTTGGCTGATAGCCCACCGCAGACGGCAGGCGACCAAGCAGCGCCGACACCTCAGCACCAGCCTGCGTGTAGCGGTAAATATTGTCGATAAACAGCAGCACGTCTTTACCTTCGTCACGGAAGGCTTCAGCCATTGCTAGACCCGACAGTGCCACGCGCAAACGTGCGCCAGGCGGCTCATTCATCTGGCCAAACACCAGCGAGGTCTTGTCCAGCACGCCCGCTTCTTCCATCTCATAATATAGGTCATTTCCTTCACGAGTACGCTCACCAACGCCGGCAAACACCGAGTTACCAGAGTGGAACTTGGCAATGTTGTTGATCAGCTCAGTGATCAAGACGGTTTTACCGACACCAGCACCGGCGAACAGACCAGCTTTACCACCTTTGGCCAGCGGTGCAATGAGGTCGACAACCTTAATTCCAGTTTCCAAAATCTCCGTCTTGTTCGACTGCTCAGACAGATCCGGAGCAGGGCGGTGAATTGGCGCGGTTTTACCCTTTGGCTGCGGCTTCTCGTCAATCGCTTCACCGACCACGTTGAACATGCGCCCCTGAGTCTCGGCGCCCACTGGCACAGAAATCGGCGCACCAGTCGCCACCACTTCCGCACCGCGAGCCAAGCCGTCAGTTGACGACAGAGCAATCGTTCGCACGGTGTGCTCATCCAGGTGCTGCGCTACTTCCAGAACCAGCGTCTCTTTGCCATTCTTGACATGCAACGCGTCGTAAATTGCCGGCAGCTTAACGCCCTGTGGAAATTCCACATCGACCACCACGCCCACGATTTGAATAATTTTTCCTAATATTTTACTCATCTGTTCCTCCTTGGTTATCATAATATCGTTCTGGCGAATAAGGTAAATTTGTATCTTCTCGCCCCGTTGCCGGATTAATAAAAGCTAGATCAGCTATCGCCTTTAGGTCAGTTAATCGACCTCTATTTCTCTTAAGCCCAAGGTCAATTCCAACACTAAAAGTAAATAAAACAACTTTAGCAAGTATACGACCGCACAATCCCTTTCGTCTCATTCCATACACGTCTGGCGCGTCAGGAAAATCCGCAAGACGCTCTTTATAGCCCGTGTCAATATCCGTAACCAGCGGGAAGAACCTGCGGTGCGCCAGGGTAACAGAGCTGCTTCCTTCGCCTGACAATTGAGCGTGATATTCCTGCGTCCTTTCGTAAAGTTCTCCAAAAGCTTTCAATTCTTCTGCCGATTCAGAATCCGGAGGCAAACCGTTATGTGTATCTTTCCACGCCTGCAAAACATCCTCTTCGCTAGGATCATAACCGGCAAAATCATTTGGGTCGGGATTGCCGCCACCATCAACACCAACCATCACAACAAGACTCTCACCAAGACTCTCATCTATAATCGGCACGACCGGAATCTTTTCTCGATAACTCTGATTGTCGAATTCTGGAGATTTTCCAGCCATCAATTTTTCCTCCGCACTTCCTTTGTATTAATCTCAACTTTCATGCCGCGCCGACACCTCCTGATAATCCATAATGACATCCAACGGATAACTTTTGCCCGACAACGCCCGGCGGGCTGGTTCTATCATATCATCAGGGAAGCGTAAGTTCAGTTTCTCTAAAGCCTCTGACGTCACGAAATCAACCTGCTGGATTCCTGCTTCGCGCGGGGCAGGAGAATCATCGGCAATGTGTCCCAGAAAAAACACAACCAGCGACCTGCCAGAATCAGTATTTTTCAGCAGCACCGACAGAACACCGTCAATTGCAACTGTATATCCAGATTCTTCCTTCGCTTCGCGCACCGCTGCGTCCACCAAACCTTCGCCTGACTCGACATGTCCCGCCGGAAAATTCCACGTGCCCAATTGCCCGTAGTTATTTTTACCCTCTCGAACAACCAATAGCTTACCGTCTTTTACGACGACAGTGCTGACGAATAGGGTTGTGTTATTCATTTGATTCTCCTTGTTTTGTAATCTCAACAATCTCGCCATTACCAAGCCCCGGCATTTCTACAAACTTTTCTGGCGAGACATTATGCACATAAGCTTGCAGCGCTCGATATACGCCGTTATGCGAGACGACTAAAATGTCCTCGGAAAGACCCGCCAGCTCATCGTAAGCCTCGGCCACGCGCCTACAAAAAGCCTGCCGCGTTTCGACGCCCGCCGCCGGGTCGTCTTCGAGGTGATACCACGTGCCGTGCTTCATTCCGGCAGCTTTGCCAATCCCGCGCTCGCGCCAACGCTGATCAATCTCAACGGGCAAGTCGCCGAGAGCCTCGTGGTTGATAATCTCTGCGGTCTGGCGTGCTCGCTGCAATGGGGAACTGACAATTTTATTGATATGCAGCTCACCAGCTGTAATGCGCTTCATAATTTCTCGCGCCACCGCCTGCGCATCGCATAGACCTTTCTCGGTCAACGGAGAATCATCTTCTGCGCCAGCCACTGTGCCATTGATATTAGCCAAGCTCTCGCCGTGGCGTACAAAATACACGCTCATTGTTCCATCGCCTCCACACCACCGGAAATTTCTGCCAATTCCTGGGTGATCGCACCCTGACGAGCCTTGTTCATCGCTAAGGTTAGATCATCCACCAAATCGCTGGCATTATCCGTCGCATTCTTCATAGCCATCATCCGCATAGAGTGCTCACTGGCGCGAGCGTCCAGCAGCGCTTGCAGCAATCGCGCACCCGTCAAACGATTCGCCACGGCGTCCAGCACTTCCGGAATGCTCGGCTCGTACTTGGCATCAGAAACCGTATTCGAGACCTCGCTCGGATCAATTAAGGCTTTAGTGCCCGCCGGCAGCA
Source organism: uncultured Candidatus Saccharibacteria bacterium (assembly GCA_963515045.1). Taxonomy (GTDB): domain Bacteria; phylum Patescibacteriota; class Saccharimonadia; order Saccharimonadales; family Saccharimonadaceae; genus Nanosynbacter. Next base: position 10,481 of record CAUPWH010000008.1, read on the forward strand.
AGCGCGACAGCTCCGCCGTCTGCACCATGCTATTGACAAATCGCGTGTACACCAGCGTCACCGCATCAACCTCGCCATCCTCAAACATGCTAATGGCGGTGTTCAAAATCGTGTGAAAAGTTAACCCGGACGGCTGATCTGGCAAGTCCTCGTACGTACCGATAATCTTCGTATCCTTCAGTCGCGAGGCAAATTGCGAAGCCCGGCGGCCGATGGTCAAGGTTAAATTCTCAATGCCGCGCTCGTCATCGCGCTTCAGTAGCTCCAGATATTTCTTCAGAACATTGGTGTTATATGCGCCGGCCAGACCCTTGTCGCTGGCAATGACGATAATTAGGCGTTTGGTAATTTTGCGGCGCTTGAACAGCGGGTGATTATCGGTCGCACCCTGGCTGGCTAGATATGCTAACAGCTCCTCAGCCGCCATGGTGTAGGGAGCTGATGCCTTGTCCGCCTCTTGGGCGCGGCGCATCTTGCTGGCGGCCACCAACTGCATCGCCTTGGTGATTTGCTTGGTCGAATCCACCGAGCGAATGCGATTTTTCAGCGCACGAGTACTCGGCATGAATTACTCCTCAAACCCTTTCGCTGCCACCTGTGTTGCGTCATCAATCAGCTTCAGTTGCTCGTCGGTTGGCTTATCGCCCTTATTAAGTTCACGCATTGCGTTTTTATTATTTTTCCAAAGTTGTGTCAATAGGGCAGACTGCGCTTCCTTAATTTTGACGACCGGCACACTATCAAAGGCACCGCTGGTCACTGCATGGATGCTGACAAATTGTTCCCAGACGCTCATCGGCTGGTATTGCGGCTGTTTGAGCAGCTCAGTCAAGCGCTGACCGCGGTCAATTTGCGCCTTGGTCGCATCATCCAGGTCTGAACCAAACTGGGCAAATGACGCCAACTCACGGAACTGTGAAAGACCGAGCTTCAAGTTACCGCCGACCGACTTAACCGCCTTGGTCTGAGCAGCACCGCCAACACGGGAAACTGATAGACCGGCAGAGATAGCTGGACGAATACCTTGATAGAACAAGTCAGTCTCCAGGAAAATCTGACCGTCGGTGATGGAAATCACGTTGGTCGGGATGTAGGCCGAGATGTCGCCAGCCTGCGTCTCGATGATTGGCAGAGCAGTCAACGAGCCGGCACCCAATTCGTCCGACAACTTGGCTGAACGCTCCAGCAGGCGAGAGTGCAGGTAGAAGACATCACCAGGATACGCCTCGCGTCCCGGTGGACGGCGCAGCAACAATGACATCTGGCGGTAAGCCACGGCGTGCTTAGTCAAATCGTCATAAATCATCAGTGCGTGACCGCCGTTGTCGCGGAAATATTCACCCATGGCGGTACCAGCATATGGTGCCAAGTACAACAGGGAAGCTGCGTCCGACGGGCTGGTCGCCACCACGATGGTTTGTTCCATCACGCCTTCTTCTTTCAGGCGGTCAACCAACCGAGCAATCTTTGATAATTTCTGTCCAATCGCTACGTAGACGTTCACCACGCCGGTCTTTTGCCGCGCCTGGTTGATCATAGTGTCGATGGCAATCGCCGTCTTACCCGTCTGGCGGTCACCGATGATCAGCTCACGCTGTCCGCGACCGATTGGGAACATGGCGTCGATTGACATGATACCGGTCATCAGCGGCTCATGCACCGACTTACGGCCCATCACGCCGATGGCCGGGCGCTCAATCAGCCCACGTTTTTTGGTCTTGATAGCTGGCCCGCCATCGAGCGGCCGACCCAACGGATCAACCACCCGGCCGAGCAGCTCCTCGCCAACCGGCACATCCAGCACCGCACCCTTGCGGCGGACGCTGGCGCCAGCCTTGACTTTTTCTTCGCCGCCGAGGATCACCGCACCGATTTCATCTTCCATCAAGTTCAGCGCAAAGGCTTCCACCACGCCGCCATCAGTCTCAATTTCTAGCACTTCGCTGTAGCCAGCTTTACTGAGGCCGTGCACCCATGCCACGCCGTCGCCGACGCGAATGACCACACCAGCGTCCTCTAATCCTTCCGTCGCCTCCAACTGCGCGATTTTTTCCCGCAGGCTTTTGGCTAGTTCTGTCACATCAATCTTGCTCATTTTTCCTCCTAGATTTTCTTCGCCCGCAAGTCGTTTAGTTTCCTCAAAACCGTTGCGTCCAGTGTTGCAGTTGGCGTCCGCAGTTTGAAACCGCCAATTAGCGTTGGGTCAATTGATTCACGCAGCAGCACGTTAATGTTCTGGCTGCTGGCATCTGTTTCGGGTGCGCGGATACTATCATCTGGCGAGGGTTGCTCTGCAGCCCGAGCGTCCCCGGACGCCCGGCGCGAAGCCCGCATATCCGAGCTAGATGATAGTATCCGTTTAATTGCATCCTTCGTCGCCGCGTCCAGCGCCCGCGCGCTTTCCACCGTCGCCACAACCGTCCCGCGCTCAGCCAATTCCACCTCGATATCCCGCGCCAACAATTCGACTTCTCTCTCATGCTTTTCATAAATTAAAAACCCGGCAATCTCTTCCAGCACCGCATCATTTCCCGCCAGAATCTGCTCGGCAGCATACTTGGCCAACTTTCGCCTGGACACCAGCCGCATTTATTCAGCCTCCTTCAGCGCTGTTGAAATCAGCTTCGCATCCTTTTTAGCATCAAGTTTTTCGCCCAAAACTTTGCCGGTCGCCTCCGCCACCAATTCTAATGTCGAATTGTGCAGCTCTTTTTTAGCGTTTTCAACTTCCTGGGTGATTTTATCGTGCGCTTCCTTTATCATCGCTTCAGACTTGGCGGCCGCTTTGGTGTTGGCTTTATCAACTAGCTGCTCGGCTTCTTCGCGCGCTGACGCCATAATGTCGCCAGCTTCCGCCCGGGCCTTCTGTATCAACTCGCTGGCCGTTTTCTCAGCCTTGTCGGCATTCTCGCGCGCCGACTTAGCCGCTTTATCAATAGTCTGCATATCTTTATCGCGCTTATCTAAGATCGCCAGCAGCGGCGGATAAACAAACTTGCGCAAAATTACCAAAAGCAGCAGAAAAGCGACTGTCTGCAAAGCGAGCAACCGCCAATCAATCCCCAGCAAACCCAGTAAGTCCGCTTTTTCCGGCGCGTCAGAATTGGCAAATTGTGTTAATATTTTCTCCACAATTTACTCCCGAAAACTACATAACTTTGCCGACGATTGCCGCCACGAAACCGATGATCGCGATCGCGTCAATAAACGAAATACCTAAAACCATCATGGTGCGCAAGTCATTAACTTTCTCCGGATTGCGGCCAGCTGCGTTCATCGCTGACACGCCAACCATCGCTGCGCCAATTGCCGCAAATGCCGCTGGAATAGCGTAGGTAAGTGTAAATGCTAATTCTTTCATATAATTTCTCCTTTATTTAATACTTTACTTTTCTAATCATTCTCCGCCGCTATATTTTTAGCTTGAACAGATGAATGAGCACGATCAGCCGGCTCGTCTGCGTCGTGGTGAGCCAATCCTAAAGAAATAAACACTGTTGACAACATAAAGAAAATATACGCCTGAATACCGCCAATGAATAATTCAAACAAATAGAACGGCTGCAGCGCTGCCGGAGACGCAAGTTTCGCCATATACGCGATAACTGCCAGCAAAATCTCGCCGGCAAACACATTGCCAAACAGCCGGAAGCTCAAGCCAAGCATCCGCGAAAATTCCGCCACCAGCTCCAGAATGCCAACGAAAGACATAATCGGATCTTTCAAAGGATTCACAAAATAACGGCCCATATTTCCCTTAAAACCCAGATATTTGAAAGCGTAAACCTGCACTGCCACAATCGTTACAATTGCCAATCCAAACGTCATATTAAGATCCGCTACGCCACCGCGGAACAGGGGAGTGTGATGTTCACCAATAGTAATCGGACCGACGACCGGCAGCAGCCCTAGCCAATATTGCGCCACGATGAAAAAGAATATAGTTATACATAGCGGCGCTACCCGGCGCGCCCATTTCTGGTCAGGGATAACCTGTCCAACCGTTTTATATAACCCGTCAAACGTCCAGTTCATCAGGCGCGTCATAAAAGTAGGCTTTTTCTTGCCCAGCGCCGCCGCGCGCGTTCGGAACATCAGCCACATCAACACAACCAAACCAACTACGCCAAGCATGTGCGAATTAGTAACCGGAAAGCCGAATATAGTAAAAATCTCGTCGACTTTTACTGAAACATGCAAGCTGGCATTTGCCATAATATCTATCATTTCTTTGGCTCCTGACGCCTAATCTGCGCAATTTGCAGCCACACTAAACCGAAAGACACGGCAAAACCCAGCGCAACGCCGGAAACCATCAACCACGGCTTCGTCCCGTAGCAATAGTCAGCCGCCAGCCCAATCAGCGTAAAACCGATCGTCGGCACAAACATTCGCCACGTCGTTCCGGCAACAGTTTTCATCATCAATATAGAGGCATCCGCCTCGCTTTTTTTGCCAGTTTTAACATGAGTCTTTTTCGCCATTACTTATTAATATATCAATCTGCTATACTGTTTGGCAAGATGCCGCGCCGAAATTATCCGAAAAACTGCCAAAAAACACCGCCTGCGCCGATAAAATCTCCAGGCGTCGCTATCAATTCCGTATGCCGGCAAAAGCGCCGCTTTACCTCTGAAAAACAAGCCAAAGCTGCCGCCGAAACCCAAGAATTACTCAGCCCAAGAACACACCTGCAAACATACCAATGCGAATGGTGCAGGGGATGGCATTTAACGTCTAGAATGTCACATAGTCGCGAGTTGGAACATTAGTAAATTGCCCAAGAACAGGGTTAGAATGATTTATTGTATCTCCAGTACCTAGTTGTCCAAAATTATTTGCGCCAACAGTCCATACTTTATTATTTGTCGTAAAGATAACTGTTGTCTCACCACCACCTTGAATAGATCTCGCCCTAGGACTTGTAGGCGTTTTGCCAAATATATTCATTTCTGTAGCATGATTCCTTTGCAAGCCAGTACCGTCTCCAAGCTGCCCGCTAGCGTTAGTCCCTGCACCGTACACCTTACCATTATCGCCAACAACAAATAAATTATTTACCTCTAGTGATTGAGCCGTTGCCCATATGTCAACAGCCTTAACTCCAGCCGGTAGGGCAAACCGCACAGGAGATGAGTTGTGAGCTTTATTTCCATTGGAGGAATTACCAAAAACACCTCTGGTGTTATCGCCTAGGCTATACACCTCTCCGCTGGAGTTCCTAAAACTTGCAAATACCTGATCCGACGAAGCTTGGACAACAAATCCCGGGATATTCAATTCAACAACCCTATGGCTCATAATTCTTATACGCTGGCGACCAGCCCCAGTACCACAAGTCTCAAGCCTTAGTAAATTACCATTATAGTTACTAATGCATTTACCTGTACCACTAAGCTCAATCATAAGCCCACCGTGAGAATGATTGTCTGTATATATTGCCTTAAATCTTTGCGCTGGAGTCCCATTACAACCAAGCAGTCTAAGAGAAACTTTGTCGTATCCAGCATTATCAACGCATTTTCCATTAATTTTTATAGCGCCGCCATCAACAAATTCAAGAGACTGGTCTGCAGATGCATCGCAAATAGTCATACGTAATGACGTAGAAGAAAGACCGCCCATACATCTTCTACCTATATGATAGAATCTAAACTCTACATTTTTCTGACCTGTCTCTCCGCGATTAGCAAATCCGACTGCATATACTTTGCCATTATCTGCTACAATATATAAGGTGTCTCCGTTAAATACTATCTGCACAGCTTTTGGTTTGCCAGGCTTTCCAAAGTCGCCAATTCTTACCGGGGTAGATGTTGCATCAAAGTTCACAGTTCCAAGCTGAAAATAATCACTACCTCCCCAGCCATAGACCGCTCCTCCTTTCATTAAAACGTAAGCGCCAAAACTATCGTGAACAATTTGAGAAGTAGGAATTGTATTAGGATCAGCCGTGTTAGGTGTAGGTAGAGCAACTCTTTTAGGTACATTCCTATGCGTACAACTAGTCGCAACGCTATAATCTCCAGTGCCCAATAACCCCTTATCGCACATACCAGCAGCATATATATTGTTATCATCTCCAAGTACAAAAGCAGCGCGACCTACATTAGCAGAGACAGCTTTAACAGATGGGGGCAGTTTAAATTTTCCTGGCGTAGAAACATTGACAGGAGTTGGTCCTTGTCCTAAAGTACCATAGCCGTTCCATCCAGCGCCCCACATACCCCCTTCTTCATCTTTCACCATAATATTCCATCCAATTGACAAGAAGTTGGCATAAGCCGCAACAGCTTTCTTAGGTATATTATATTGAACAGGGCTAGTCTGAGCCATTGATGTTGTTCCAGCCCCAAGCTGTCCATATTCATTGTGCCCGACAGTCCTAACTTTACCAACAGAGTCGATAGTCGCAAAAAATACTTTATCAGGTGCACTAGTAACACCCTCATAGCCGAATGCTATCATGTTTGTAATAGACTGAGCGCCAGTCCTTGTTGAAGAGGCGTTCAAGTACGTTTTCCACACACCGCCAGAAGGTCGCAACAATTCAGCATATCCAACCGTATCTATTTGCTGATTTTCAGCGCCGCCAGAATTCAAAGACTGAACAACAAATCTCATCTGAATATTACCTCGTTTCATATAGTGCGTACTCTGTCCCGAAATAGTATTACCCGAGCAATTCGTTTCCGGTCTTAGAGTTTTTCCTGTCCAAGCTGCACTCATGCCGTTACTACGCAAACATTCAATAGCATATCTTGCGCCGCTTTCCGCCGCCTCGCGTGCCAGTTGATAATAATATTGTTCTTTTAAGGCGTTATTGGCAGCGGTAGATAACTGCAGCGCCATACCCAAAAGACCAAGCATAATAACCGATGACAGCAAAACCGTAGGAAGAGTAAAGGCTTTTTGCTGCATGCGTTTCACTCTCGTCATAATCATGATAATTTCATTGTACATTAACCGCCAACCATAAACAATATGCTATACTTAGATAAAATATCTAAGGAGGGAATTTATGAGCGACGATAAAACTGTAATAACAGACAATCAAACAACAAATAGTCAAGACGACGCAGCGGCAAGCGGTCAAAATGCCAAGGTCATCGTCTATAGCACCAGCTGGTGTGCATTTTGCCACACGGAAATGGAGTGGTTGAAAAAACTGGGCATCGATTTTACCGCCAAAGACATTGAGGCTGACCCAAGCGCCAAGGAAGAATTGCTCAGCAAGAACGGCGGCAATTTCCAAGGCGTGCCAGTGACTGATGTTTGCGGCGAGGTCATCCTAGGATTTGACCGGCCGAAACTGCAGGACGCGCTGAAGAAGAACGGCTTGATGAGCGAGTAACTCATCTGCTAATCTGAGCAGCAAAACTCACTGCTTACATTATACAATCAGCGGGTTTTGTTATTGTCGAGACTCCGCGCCGAATCTATCATGATAAGCAGCAGCTTGGTTGTGCCGTGTTTATGCCGCACCAATTTGCACGACCTCGCCGCCAATTTCTCGCCGGAAATAATTGTCGTGGCTGACGTACAAAATCGCGCCAGAATATTTTGCCAGCGCCGTCTCCAGCTCCTCGATACTCGGCAGGTCAAGGTGGTTGGTTGGCTCATCCAGAATCAGCAGCTGCGGGTCATTCGCTAGCATGGCAATGATCTGAAAGCGGGCTTTTTGACCACCCGACAGGCGCGCCAGCGGCGTCATCCGATCCGCTTCAGTGAACAGATAATCAGCCAGTAATTGGCGAATTTTCGTCTCAGAAATCGGTAAGTCGCGGCTGAGATACAACTTCTCAATTGCCGTCTCCAGCGGATCCGCCAAATATCGCTCATCAATTTCTTGCTCATACACGCCCACCCGGACCTGCGGGTCGAGGAAGAGATTACCGGAGTAGAGGATAGGGGCGGCAGGTGCGACACCTTCTACGCCAGAGACTGTGAAACGTTCGTGAGTAACGGACGTTTCAGCCGAACGCTCGCGAAAAATCTCCGGTGGAGATTTGAGCGAAGAGTGTGCTCTGGCAGAGGATGGTGGAGTAGCTGCCGCGGTTCGGCTTCCAGCCGTCTCCTCCAAAGCACACTCCAGCGCAGAAGGTGCCGCTGTTGCTGGCGCATCTGGCATGAATGGCGTCTCAGATTCCTTCTGAGCGTATTCGAGCTGGCTCGTCAAACTCTTTTTCTGAAGGCTTTGCCTTTCCGGCAAAGGCGCGCCAAGAGCGCCAGCTGAATCAATTGGCGGCGCGCCGGCCTGAGGAAAAAGATGTTTGCGAGACGGGCGAGCCACACCACCGCTTGCCAACAACATCCGAATCAGCGTCGTCTTGCCGGCACCATTACGGCCGCGCAGCTCCACCGCTTCGCCCTCACGCAAATCAATATCCACCCCCTCAAACAATATCCGCTCGCCAATACCAACCGCCGCATCCTCAACCCGCACCAGCACATGCTGACTGCGACTGGTCGCGTCCTTCATCGATAGCCGAATATTGCGCGCCTTGAACTTGCCGTAACGCTCAGCCGATTTATAATCAAGCTGCTCAGCCGATTCCTTGTCAATCCAAAACGTCGGCTTGTCCATTTCTGATAATTCCGCCAGCTCGGCCCGCGCCTCATTTTCCAGCCGCTTGAACTTTTGGATAGTGCCGGGGTTTCGCGACTTTTCCTTTAGTCGCTGATAATCCAGCACCTTTTGCCGAAGGTTGGTCATCCGCTTCTCAACTTGCTCAAAATTATTCATGCCCGCCGCCGTCGCCTGAGCGTTTTGCTTGAGATAGGCGTCATAATTACCGCGGTAGCTGACCGCTCGGCCGTCTTTGAGCTCGATGATCCGATCCACCCGGCCTAGTACATCACGGTCGTGCGTGATGATCAGCATGGCCTGGCGCGGCTGCGAACTCATCCAGTCGATGAATTGCTGCTTGGCCACATAATCCATGTGATTAGTCGGCTCGTCAATCAGCGCCAAATGCGCCCCCGAATGCATAATCTTTACGATCTCCACCAGCCGTTTCTGACCGCCCGACAGGGAACCAAGCGGCCGCTCGCCACACCCACTCAGCTGAAAATTATCAAGCTCCCTCTCAATCTTCTCCTCAATCTGATAAAACCCTTTCTGGTCAAATCGCTCCAGCGCCTGAGTATACTCCTCGATTTTGCGCATATTATCGCCCATGGTCTCGGGATATTCATCGATAATTTTCTTCAAACTCGTATATTCTGGCAGCCCCGCCAAGATGTAGCTCAGCACCGTCTGATCACCCAAACCATGATGCTCCTGCGCCGTTGACGCCACAGTGATGCCGCGCCGAAAAATCACCTCGCCAGTATAATCAGTGTCCGTGCCCGCCAAGATGCCAAACAGCGTCGACTTGCCGACGCCATTGCGGCCGACCACGCCGACCTTCTCGCCATCATCCACGCTAAACTTAACGTCGCGCATCAACGTCTTGTCGCCAAAACTCTTCTCGGTGATGTGAATATCGGCTATCATACTGGGCTATTATAGCGTCATCTATTTATAATTGACAATTCTGACCACTACCGCTATCATCTCTACATGAAACATGGTTATGAATTACATAAATCAGAATGCCAACCAACCTTTTATCGTCCTGTCGAAAATTCTGAAGAAATCTACGAAATTTTAGTAAATAGCATTAGCGATGAACTGCCAGACATCATATCAATAATCGACCCCGACGATATGCAAGCAGTCATCAAACCGGAACGTGAATGTCCAGTTTTAAGAAGATCAGCAGCTCGCAGAATAATTCCAGAAACAAATTCGCTCAGATGTGCCAAAAAAGAACTATCCTTTCCGGTAACCGGTCTGCACACCTTAGGAATAGCCGCTACAGAACGGCTGGTTTGCCTAACTTTCGCCGACCCAAAAGAAGTTTTGCTTCGCGAACAGCAGAAAATAACCGGGCGAATTCAAAAACATAGACGTTGGAATGACATTGAATCACCAAACACCGAGCCTCACATTCCCATCGCTATCGCTGGCGGCGGACTGCCAGAAAGCAGCCTAAATGAATATGCGGCAAAAAGATTAGCTGGTGAAGATTTGTTCGTCGTACTCGGAAGATTAGCCGTATCGCCAGACGCGCGCGCTAGAAGCAGTAAGCGAAACCGTAAGCCTAGCAAAACAGTATTAACGCCAGGAACATTAGAAAGCACTGAACCCGCGCCAGTCGAACAAACACCGTCAGGGATTACAGTAGTCCGCAGGCTGCCGCCAAATCGCAAAGGCATACCAGCGGGTCTCTTGCAGACAGTTAGGCAATCACATTGAGTCGGCGCGTTTTGTTTTAATGTACCGCATGTCAAAGACGACGAGAACGTACAAATCTCCCTACCTATGCAACATCTCATAAGGAGTTCGCAAGTTTATTCC
>CAUPWH010000009.1:0-8443 GCA_963515045.1 uncultured Candidatus Saccharibacteria bacterium
AGCGGCCGGATTTTCGATAAAATCGCCGTGCCGGAATAGCCTTTTTTGGCGGCTGAATAGAAATGCTCGTGGTACTCTGGCAGGTCAATTTCTACCTGGTCGCGGGCGGCCTTGGTTTCTTGCAGGCATAAGATATCCGGATCGTAGGTTTGCAGGAAGCGGGCAAACTCACCCTTATTGATGACGGCGCGGATGCCATTGACGTTCCAGGAGAAGAGTCTCATAAGCTTATTGTAGCGGGTTTTTGGCGATAAAAATAGCCCCTAGGGCGAATGTGTACTAGTAAAAAACTTACTTCTCCAGCATAACCAAAAACCACTCTTTCTACAAAATGAGTGGTTTTACTATTATTTGGCTTGGATAGTTATATATAAAGACTCTATCCATAGGATTTTTCTATGGATACACCGAGAATTTATGCTCATCTCCTATCGTCGCCATAGCTTACGGGATTATTATAGCCGTCTCCATCGACAAACCCATCATAGTTTATACCATACTCATCTGCAGCCGAACGCCCACCTCCATACCTACTACTATCTTCCTCAAAAGCTTCTCGAATTTCTTCCGCCACTTCATCGCGTACAGCCACACCTCCTAAACCAGCATCAATTCCCCTTAAAATTCTTAAGTTGTTTTTATGTTGCTCTGGAGTGATCTCGTCTGAATCTGGGATATAGTCTATACCTCCTACCTCAAATGACGATTCTCCAGATAGTTCCTCGGTTGACATTAAAAGTTCTCCTTTGTCGTACTGTTATATTTTTACCTGTCGTAATTGTAACAAATATTTATATAATTGTCAAATTTTTGGATACGTCCATCATCTCCTAGGCTCCTCTTCCTTCAATTCTAGGTGCGGCCTTTCATATTATAGTAGAGTAGCCAGTCAGCGAGAATACAGTTGAAACTGGGGCTATGCCGCTACTTGATGTGCGCGGTATGTAAACATCGAGAGGAGCAGCCATAACGTTATGGCCGGCAATCCAAGCTATTTTGGTAAACTTGTGACACTTGGTCAAAAGTAGTCTACTTGGCAGTTTTATGTTTTATTATTTCCCTATAAAGCGCCAAATATTTTTCAGCCATTCGGTCGGGTTTGAGTTCTGGTGCAAGCTTGATTGACGCCTGCGACATTTTCTGCCGTTTTTTCGGGTCGGCTGCCAGCTGCTGCATCGCGGCGGTAAAGTGCTCAACTTCTGGCCCGTCGGTCAAAATACTATTATCTTTATTCACTCCAACTGTCAGCCGCGGATCGCAATAAATAATCGGTAATCCCGCTGTTGCCGCCTCGCCGATGGTCATGGCTTGCGTGTCAAAACCGTAAGACGCTAAAACGAAAACATCCGCGTTAACTAACTCTTCGGCTACTTGATTAATGCCAGACATATGTCCGTGGAAGATAATATTGTCATGTCCTTTCGCTAACTGACGTAGTCTTCTAAGCTGATTTCCGCCGCCGGCGATGTGCAGCTCTGAATTAGGAATGTCAGCTTTTATAAAAGCGCGGATAATCGTATCGATTCGTTTTTCTGGCGCCAAGCGGCAAATGCTTAAAAAGCGGATAGTGCTATCGGAGCGGCGGCGCTTGGCTTGACTAATGGCGCGGCTCAATTCAGGATTAACGCCGGTCGGTATGGTGCGGGACGGAATACTAATCTGCCCAGTACATTCGGTTATTCGCTGTATCATGAAATCGGCTGGCGCAGTAAAACCGTCAACCTGCGAGGCGATAATTGCCATGGAGCGCCAATCAAATCGTGCTAGCAGTCCAGTGGCGTCGGGGCTTTTCGGTGCCAGGCGGATCGGCTGATCGCGCCGTTTTTTGGCAATCAGAGAAATCACCGGGCTGATGAGGAGTATGTAGGCCAGAGAACCCCAGACTGCCACGAATGGCTGCGAAGCGTGCGCTCCGGCTAAATTGGCATGAAAAGTATGGACGTGCGGGATATTTTGCAGCTTGGCGATACGTGCTGCCAACGCCAGTCCGCCTCGATCCGTATGGCTATGAATGATATCAAACTGATGACGGCGGCAGATGCGCCGGGCTATGCGCCAACTTTGTTTGATGGTGCATGTCTGCACTGGCATGCCTGATATGTATGTCGATGGCATAACGATCGTTTCGCAGTTATCTGGCTTTTCTAAGTAATGCCGCGGCGCTAATAGCGTCACCTTGTGGCCTAGCCGGACCAGTTCGTTAACTTGCACCTGAACTGAACGCCCAATGCCGCCTGATGCCGGATAAATATCGTCTAATATTAAGGCGATACGCAGCGAACTGCTGGGTCTGGATAACTTTGCTTTTGCTGCTGCCATGAGTTAAGTATAATATAATAAGATATGCAAGTAAAATTTAATTGCATGAGAAAGATTCAAAATAAGCCTATTTTTATGGACAAAGACGATTTATCAACTAATGATATTAACGAGCTTAAGCAAGTAGCTAAGTTCTTTAACACACATTCGCTGCGCTTGGCGGATAATGGCGCAACTGTACACTACCGCGAGGCGCAAGAAGGTAGCACCAAAGCCTGCGTGATTCTTCACGGGCTTACCGGCACAAGCTATTCAATGCTGTTATTAGCTGATGCTTATCGGCGGCGCGGCTGGCGAGTGGTGGTGCCGGATTTGCCTGGACACGGCAGTTCTTCGGCTATTCCTGTTAAGCACATGCACGACCTTGCTGATTGGCTTTATGCTGTTTTGCGACAATTATGCCCGGAGCCAACCGTGCTGGTCGGTGACTCGTTCGGGTCGAGCGTGGCGCTTACTTATGCGCAGAAATATCGCTTATCGCCGGTAACCCGGCTGGTACTCGGCGCGCCGATTCCGACGCTTGATTCTGTATTAAAGGTTGTCGATCGAGTTTTTGCTTGTACGCCTGACGCTGCGGCGCGGCGGCTATATTATACGAACCGCTTACTACTTGGCATGAGGACTAACTTTCTACTTGCCCAGCGCCATCGTTCTGATTATCGTCGGCTTGTAGAAGAATGCATAGCCATTGAAGGAGCCCAAGCAAATCATCGGTATGCCGAAATGGTGCTTATGGGTGCGAACATAGATAACAACCCTTTTAAGATTCCTTTATCGGAGGATTTAGTCGGTCGAACAGCAGTGGTGTATGGTGATACGGACCGTCTTTCCGGTAAGCGGGCGGCGCGGTATTTGCAGGAATGGGCAGCAGATGCGCAAGTTGTTGAAGTTCCGCAATGCGGTCATTTGGTTCATATTGAGGGTATATCAGCAATGCTTGATGCCAGCGAATAGCCAAGCTACTTCCGATTTTTTAACAAGCCTACTATTAGTTTTTCTGCCTTTTTTGCATAACTTTTGGCGTCAAAAACGGTTTTTGCTTTAGCTGCTGCGCGCGATAACTTGATTATTTGTTCGGGGCTGCCAGCTAACTGCTTGATGGTTTGAGCAATAGCCTCAGGCGACGAATTAGCTGTGAGTATGCCGGCTTCTTTCAACCCTTCGGCGGTTAGTCTTTCATCGCAGTATAATACTGGTCGGTGGCGGCTAATCGCCTCGGCTACGACCATCGGTTGGTTGTCAAAATGGTAGGATGTTAGCGCCACGAGGTGTGACTGGTCAATTGCTGCGATTGTCTCATTATTAGTTTTTGGTCCGGCAATTAAGACGTGAGGCAATTTGCCGTAGCGCCGGCGCATTTCTTTTAGCAAAATCCCGTCGCCAATCATCGTGCATTGGATAAATTCGGAAGGACATTGCGACAGTGCTTCTAAAAATTCTAGCGGTCGTTTTTCTGGCGTGAGTCTACCAACCCACAATATGCGCAGAGGTTCGTTTGGTGATATTGAGCTGATTGTATGGGCTGGCGATAAAGAGGTGCCGGCGGGAAGGAACGGATTTGGGATGTTGTAAAGAGGCAGGTTTCTGTCAAGACTACGCAATGTTTCCAGTTGGTGCTGCGACGGCGAAACGACTGCGTCTGACGCCGAGGCAACATTTAATGTCAGAGATTTAAGCAACCGTTCAATCAACGTACCGGTCGTCCTTGGTTGAATGTATATTGGGCGTTTGCAAAGCCAATGAAGCGCTTGGCGTATGGCAAATGCCGCAACTCTGGATAGCGGCAGTTTATCTATTTGCCAAAATATTGAATGCACGGTGAATATAACTGGAATGTTGAGCTCGCGCGCTACGTCTTGAACTATCAAAGCTAAAGAAAGTTCCGACTGCAGCCACACGCAATCAATTTTATTTTTTATTAGCAATTGGCGAATAACTTTTTGACGTTTTTTTGAATTGACATATCCCGGCAGGATAAATATCGTATTTGGCAAGTTGATTGTAAGAGACGGTTTTAACGCAAAGCTATTGACGTTGTCGATTGCTTGATTGGCAAAGATATAAACAGTGTGTCCAGCTTGTTGCAGGGCTTTAATTTGATTGATTGTCGAGTAAACAACGCCGCCAGTATTGGTAACTGGAAAGTCAAGCACAAAACAAATTCGCATAGTGGGCAGTTTAGCATATTTGCTAGTATTTATCTACTCCTATATAATAAGCCGTGTATCATGAGGATAGCATTCTTTATTGACGACTATTTGCCCTCAGTCCATGGCGTGTCAACATCAACCTTGAATTGCAAGCAGGCTTTGGAGTCGCTTGGGCATGAAGTTTTTGTGATAGCGCCAAGGTGCGAAGGCTACGAAGATCACGACGATCACATTATTCGTCTACCATCAGCCAAGAATTATGCTTTCGATAAGCGCGAGATGGCGGTTATTTATCCTGGTCTAGCGAAGAAACTGGATAAATATAAATTTGACATAGTACATAGCCAGATGCAGCTTTATATGGGCGTGTTGGCGCACAGCGTGGCTAGGCGGCAGAATATACCGCACGTGACAACAGTTCATACGATGTATTCTGAATTGATTGACGATTATCCTTTTACGGTGATTGCCGGCTTGATTGCGGCGACAGTAGCGTTCCCGGTTGTCTTGCGCGTTAAGCCGATTCTGCCGACGGCGTCGCGCGAGCAACTGCGCTCAATGAGTAAAAGTACGATACGAGATGTTATGTCGCGGCAAGGCTGGAGGCTGATGGCAGCATTTGCCAATAAATGCGATGCCTGTATCTCGCCGTCGAAGCATTTGGAAAGGATTTTAATCGACGAAGGCGGCTTGACGGTTCCATGCTATGTTTTTCCGAACGGTATTGATATCAAGCGTTATGAAAAAGCGTCGGCAGCCGATTCGCCGATCGAGAAACGTCCTGGTGAGAAATTCATCATTTCAGTGGCGCGGCTAAGCCCAGAGAAGCGCCAGCGGACGTTGATTGAGGCAATGCCGCATATTCGCGACAGAAAGGTCAAGCTAGTCTTGGTTGGCGGCGGTCCGTATGAAGAAGAGCTTAGACAGCGCGTTGAAGAACTGGATGTCAGTAGTCGAGTAATTTTCACTGGTATGCGTTCGAGCGACGAGGTGGCGGCGATGCTCAAGCAGGCTGATATATTCTCTTTAGCGTCGTATCATTTTGATAATCAACCGATGACTTTCCTGGAGGCGTCGGCTAGCGGTTTGCCGATTGTTTATTGCGACGAACGGATGACCGAGGCACTGACTAAGCATAATGCTGTTTTGACTGGCGGTATTGGTGGCGAAGATTTCGCAAAAGTATTTAATGATTTGTTCGCGCACCCAGAGAAAATCGAGGAGTTGTCGCGCGGGGCGCTAAAGGTGGCAAAGTCGCTTGATTCAGTAACGATGGCGAAGAAACTCGAAAAGCTTTACCAAAGCCTGATCGAGACGCGGAAAAATTTGGAGTAAGTCGAGGACAGTTCTAGTGATTGAGAAATCGAGTGGTATTTTTGCTAAACTGTCGAGGGCGGCTGGTCGATCTCTGTCGATCTTTGATATAAATGGTATAATGAGGCTATGAGGATAGGACTTTTTACGGATAGCTATAGGCCATCTATCAATGGTATCGTTTATGTAGTCGAGTCGCTAAAGCGCGAGCTGGAGGCTTTAGGGCATGAGGTCTATGTCTTTTGTCCGGCGAAATCTATTAGTCCTGCTAAGCAAGCTGAACTGCTTCATGAAGACGATAACAGCCGGATTATTCGTTTTCGCTCAATTAAAGGAGCGTTTTTTGATGATTATGATACGTCAGTATTCTTCCCTCCGGTGGTGCAGCGCCAAATTGCTAATATGAATCTGGACGTTGTTCATATTTTTACCCCTTCGCAAATTGGGCTATTGGGCGTAAAGGCGGCGAATAAAAATAATATTCCGCTTGTTGTTCAACATTGTACCGATCTGTATGAATTTGTTGATCATTATCCAGCGGTTTTGCCGGGAGTCTTGGCTCTGGCAGGGATAGTTTTTCCGCTATCTGTCAAATTGAATGGCCAGGATTTATTAGAGGTGGCCAAGCTATATCGTCCACGCAACGGCGTGACGAAGTGGAACAAGGATATTATTGAGCGCGTTATTACTATTCTATACAGCAAGGCGGATGCGGTTATCGCGCTGTCGCGTAAAAGCCGCGACCAATTGCAATCTTGGCAAACGGAAGATTACAGCTATAAGATTACTTTAATGCCAAACGGTGTTAATGCTTTACCAAAGCCGAAGACAGAGCGGATAAAAGAGTTTAGAGAACAATGGGGTTTGCGTAAAACTGATGAAGTATTTGGTTTTGTAGGGCGCTTAGGCGAGGAGAAGAATTTGCCGATTCTCATTGAGGCGTTTGACAAGTTTATCGCGTCAGCCCGGCCGAAGTCTAAGTTGTTGTTTGTCGGCGACTTTGAGTATCGTCAGACTTTGGAAAAAATGGCTGCGGAAACGAATTTCGCGGATAGGATTATATTCACTGGAGTTATGCCGCGCGAAGATTTGGGCGTGGCATATGAAGTGATGAAAGTGTTTACTTTTCCATCGTTAAAAGACACTCAGGGCTGGGTTCTTCATGAAGCTGCGCACGCCGGCAAGCCGATAGTTATCATCGATACGGAAGTTTCCGAGGTTGTAAAGGATGGAGTTAATGGATATTTCGCAGAAAATACTCCAGAAAGCGTGGCTGAAAAAGTAATCTCAATTCTAAAAAGCCCGAAAAAACAGGCGGAATTTAGCGCTGAAAGTAAAAAACTTGCCCGTAAATTTACCGAACGCAGCCAGGTGAAGAAGCTTGAAAAACTCTATCAAAGCCTGATAGAGACGCGGAAAAATTTGGAATAAGTCGAGGACAGCGCCTTCAGAAAATGCCGGGATTCTTCGGCAAATTTATCGGTTGGCGATGAGCCGCCTGGTTTCTCTGTCTTGGTCGCGGCGTTTGATAGTCTCGCGCTTATCGTAAGTTTTTTTGCCTTTACCAAGGGCGATAACGATCTTGATAAATTTGCCGCCAGTCAATAATTTCGTCGGCACGATGGTCATGCCCTGCTTTTTTGCCTCGGTAAAGTTTGCTAATTGCCGCTTGCTGACTAATAATTTCCGCGCCGAGGTGTCGACGCTGCGGGTATTTGCTTGTCCGCGCTCGTTTAGCCGCAGCGAAAAACTGGCATTGT
Organism: uncultured Candidatus Saccharibacteria bacterium; assembly: GCA_963515045.1. Taxonomy (GTDB): domain Bacteria; phylum Patescibacteriota; class Saccharimonadia; order Saccharimonadales; family Saccharimonadaceae; genus Nanosynbacter. The sequence goes on from CAUPWH010000009.1 coordinate 7,544, forward strand.
TCAGCCATAACTCGCCATTTCTCAAACTGACGAAAGCACCCTTCAATTGGACGTGGCCTTCCCTGACGGCGCGTACTTCCATTCCCGTCAAAACCAGCCCGGCGATTATTTCCTCGCCCAGCTCATAATCAAACCTGGCCCGACGATTAACGATTGCAGGCGTATTGAGCTTTTTGGCTTTTGACTTTGGCATGACCTAATTATAGCAGGTTTATTGGTTTGGCGGCGTGTATGTGCCAGTCGCCAGGTCATATTTGCCTGGTATCATGCTGAGTACTCCTGTGGCTTTAATCCTAGGAATTCGGTGCGCAGGGTGATAATCTTCTTTTGGAAGTTTTGCGGCAATGGCAACTGTGTGTAATAAAGTTGGATAGCGAGCTGCCGCGTCAAGAATCTTTTCATCGCATCCGCTTAAGCCGAATGATAATTGAGCTGACAGCCGTAATTTCTGCCGGTCGTCAAGCCTTTCAAAAATACTGGCTATTGATTCGCTAATTTCTCCCAAAAGCGTGTCGGCGTTGTCTTGTTGTTTCGGCAGCGATGTTATCTCGTTTATTATTTCATCAAGCCATGCTCTTACTAAGCTCTCTTCTGGGGGTTTGACGCCCAAATCATACACGGCAGCCAATTCCCCTGAGCTGTCGCCTGTTTGTTTGAGTTCTGGGTTTATTGAAGAACGTTGTTGAAAATCCGCAATTTGTACGACTTTTGCGCCGAGACTTCTAGGGGTTTCATCTGGCAGATATTTTGATAGTTCAATAATTTCAGCTGCTTTGGCTGTATCATGTTCTGGGTCGTCATCCATCTTTTAATTATACCACGAAAATACTAATAATTCAAATCTCCGTACTAGCTCACCACCTCTGCAACATAACATAAAGCATGTAAAGCATAAAGTTT
>CAUPWH010000010.1:0-3357 GCA_963515045.1 uncultured Candidatus Saccharibacteria bacterium
TTTAGCTTTGATAACGCGGTGATCAACAGCAAGGTGCTGGCCGGCATGAGCCAGGTTTGGCAAAAGGTGTTTTTGACGGTCGGGATTTTCGTGGCGGTGTTCGTGGTGCGGTTCGTGCTGCCGATTATCATTGTGATGGTGGCGAGCGGCCATGGGTTTATGGAAGTGGTTGATTTGGCGCTGAATAAGCCGGCGGAATACGGTCATATCTTGCACGAAGCCTCGCCGATGATCGATGCTTTTGGCGGCGCGTTTCTGATTATGATTGGCCTCAGTTATTTCATTGATTATAACAAGCGCGTGCATTGGATGCGGCATGTCGAGCCGTGGCTGGCCAAGGCTGGGCGGTTTGAGAATTTCAAGGTGTGTCTGATGCTTAGCGTGGCGGCGGTGCTGTATTTCACGGTTGAGCCGCCGCATCGGGCGCTGGTGCTGATCTCCTCGGTATTGGGGATTATATTGCACATCGGGCTGGAATTGTTCGGCTCATTCTTTCATGAGGATGATGTTAAATCAGTCAAGGTCAAGACCGGCTGGGCGGCGTTCGCTAGCCTGCTCTATCTGGAAGTGTTGGATGCTAGTTTCAGCTTCGACGGCGTCATCGGCGCCTTTGCTATCACCAGCAGCGTGCTGCTGATCGTGGCGGGCCTGGGCGCCGGGGCGATTTGGGTGCGGTCGCTGACGGTATATTTGCTGCGAACGGGCGTGCTCGGTAAGTATAAATATCTGGAAAACGGCGCGCACTGGGCGATTATGGCGCTGGGTATGATGATGATCGCCAAGCTGTTTCATCTGGAGCTGCCGGAATGGGCGACGGGAGGCTTGGGGTTGCTGTTTGTGAGCTTGGCGGTTGGCAGTAGCATGCTGGAGGCGCGAGCGATTAATTTGCAAGAAGCAGCTGCGGCGAAATTGCATAGCGCTGAGCGGCGGCTGAAACACGGCGCGGCGAAAATTGTGCCGCGGAAGCGGCGGTAGTTAGTATTCGGGATTTTTCGTTTCGAGTTGAAGCTTTTGCTATTGCGACATTGTTGCAATAAGTATTTTTAATTTTGCAGGCGTAATGGTGTAGTAATATACTGGGGGTTAGAGCTTGACGCTTATGGCTGAAATGTGATCGGATAAAAAGTTATGAATCATTGTTTGCGCCGTTGGGATGGTCCAATTTTTCAAAATAGTTAATTCATCGCTATTAAAATTCATCATAACAAAACGGTCGGTTGAGACTTGCCGTCGCAGTAGATTGTCGGTACCAATCCGAATATGCCAAAAGTCAGAACCAATGTGAGCATGAAGCGATTTTAAGCCGTTGCTGCCAGCGTCGCGGCCGCCTTTTCGGATACGGATTTTACCAAAATCAAGGTCAGTGTCATCGTGAATAATCAGTACATCATCAAGTGTCAACTTGTAAAAATCCAGTAGTGCCCGCGCGGCAACGCCAACTTCGTTGTAATACGTCGTTGGTTTGACCAAGAGAACTTTTTCCTGCGGACTAGTGGTGCGCGACTTTGTGTTAGCGGTTGAGGCTAGCTTGACATTATTTAGCTCAGCAATATCCGCAAAGAATTTGGGCTTATTGCTAAATTGTGCACCCTGCTCCGCCGCCAACTGGTCAACCACCAAAAAGCCAGCGTTGTGCCGAGTGTAGGTGTACTTGTCGCCAGGATTGCCAAGGGCCAGAATGACTTTCATAGCCTTAGTATAGCACCTTGGCTGTGATGACGTATAATAGATGTATGGCGAAACGAGATGACGATTTGGAATTTAGTGTTAATGCGGCGTTTGATGAGGCGCGGGCGGTTGTTGACAAAGTACCGCTTTATTTGGTGAACGGTTCGCTGGGTGCTGGCAAGACCAGCGTGCTGGAATTCTTATTGCAACAAAGTGACTATAAGGGTGCGCGGGTGATTGAAAATGAATACGCCAATGAAAATGTCGACGGCTACAGATTGGAGGGGCTGGCGGAGATGGTGACGACGTTGGCTGGCGACTGCGTCTGCTGCTCGTCGAAGCACGCGCTGACGCGGATGCTGCTGGACTTTTGTCGGAATTCTCCGGCGCCGGTGTTTATTGAGGCGACGGGCGTGGCGCGAACGATGAACTTGGCCGAGAAATTGATAAATGCACAAATCTTCAATAAGTACGAGTTGATGCAGAGTTTTTACGTGATCGATGCGCACGAGATTTTGCGTGGGATTGAGCCAGCGCACGAAGTTGAACTGCAAGCGGCAGACGTGATTTTAGTGACTAAGGAAGATTTATTGAACGATAGCAAGCGAGCTGAATACTACATGAAACGCCGCGCCCTGCCCTACGCCAAGGTGCTCAGCGCGCCGCACGGTCGGTTTGACTTCAGTAAAATAACTACGCCGTCGGGGCTGCTGGTGTTTTTTGATACGTATGACGGCGAACTGGCGGTGCCGGATAATCCGACGTATGCAGTACTGGATGTGTCGGGCATGAAAACTACGGCGACGACGTTGGAGAAAATATGGCCGGAATTGTTCAGGGCGTATGGCCTACGGCGAATGAAGGGTTGTTTCATCAACGACAACGGCGCGCGCCAGCATGTGGAGGCGACCGAGCAGCAAATTCAGCTAACTAATGCCAAGCCTGAGGAGGCGGCAAAAATTGTACTCATCGGCGAACGGGCGGATGAAATCACGCGCGAAGCACTAGTGGCGCAACTAGTGATGTTTGGATAAAAGTTCGCTTTCGTCGTTTCCGACTCATCAGCATAGACACGCATCTATGGAGCGAACTGACAAGCAGGAGAATATGTGCGGCGGAGAGAACCGCCAAGTATTCTCGGCGGCTTGTCAGTTCAGCGGTATGGCTACAGGAACAGGTGGACGATCCACCCGAGCCCCAGTGCCACGAGAAGGGTCAAGTAATAGATGACTCTTCTCTCGAGCCGGTCCGTACCGCTGTTAGACCGGGCGGTGAACAACGAGATGAAGATGTTCAGCCCGATGGCCTGAGTAAGACTCAGGCTGTGGGTGCTGAATGTGGGACTGATGAACCAGCCCCAGAGAACCATTGTGCAGAATCCTCCGAAGAGAATGTCTGCGATCAAGAAAAGAAAGTCGCTGGCGATGCTGCCAGCCTCTCCTCTAGTATTGTAGCTCATGGCGAGTCTCTCTCCTCATCCGAACGGAACTGTTCGTGCTTTACAAAAAAATACTGCTCGACGCCCGGATGGCGTGTGAGCAAAATGAGGTTTTACGACGCTATATAGAAACCGTCCTATGTATAACCATAACGCCATAAAATCTCACCTTGCTCTATTCTCAACTGCTTGTCAAAATACACTTTTGGACAAAACGTCAAACATCTGTCAACAAAAGCTGATATATATCA